>NZ_JAJALF010000017.1:0-107500 GCF_020514995.1 Leisingera sp. McT4-56
ACGTATCTGGAATGCGGGCACACTAAAACTGAAAAAATGCTGAGTGACGCCTGTCTGTGGCTCTGCGGATGCAAGTCGCGCCAGGCAATATTGAGCCCAGTCATTGGCAGGTCAAAATGCTGCACTGAGCGTAAACGCCCGATCTGGGAACGCTGCGCTGCGGCCTCGGACCTGTCCGCCAAAGGCCGGTTTGGGCCGGGAGCGATGACACGCATGGCCGAGCTTGGGCCCTACTACTGCGTCGCCGCAAGTCAGCTCCGAGCCCAAGGTACCTATTGCTGCGACCTTCAGGAACGGCCGCCGATTGGCGGGCCAAACAGATCAGGCCCGCCATTTTGTCGTGCAGCTCAGAATTTTCCGTTGTTATGCGCCATTTCTTCCGGCGTTGCTGAAACGACATCCCAATGCTCCACGATCTTCCCGTCTTCAACACGCCAGAGATCGAAGAAGGCCCAGGGTTTGCCGCTCACGGTTGCGTCTGATGCGACAAAAACGAAATTGCCCTCTGCAACAACGATCTGGGGCTCGAACTTGGTGATAACAAAACCCTGCTCGGCCCAGGCTTTTGTGCCTGCCATCAGGCCATCGATACCATCGGCAAGGTGCGGGTTGTGCTGCATGTAGACCTCTGAGTACATCGGTGCCTTCTCAGGTGCCGCACCGCCCAGGACGTCGCGCACGAAGCCAAGGACCAGCGCCTTGTTTTCCTCGGTCTTGTCGAGGTCGGTGATTTCAGTTGGCCCGTCGGTCATACCCCGGCCGGATGCAGTTGTTTCCGGCACGGGCTGAAGATTGTCCCAATGTTCAGCAACCTTGCCGTCCTCAACCCGGAAGACATCAAACGCTGCCAAGGTCGGGGCTCCAAATGCATCAGCGTTTTCAAACGTGCTGTGCAGAACAACGAGGTCGCCTTCGGAGATGACCCTGTGTGTAGTAACTGTCATGCCCGATTGTTCGACCAGTGGGATCAGCCCAACCAAACCTTCTGCGCCGGTTGGGATTTGCGGGTTGTGCTGAATGTATCCGGGTGTCACGAGCTGGCGGGCGGCTTCGGGGTCATGATCGGCAAACGCAGCCGTGAAAAGCGCGATGACAAGTTCTTTGAGAGACATGGTTGGATCCTTTGATTCGTATTGCCTGAATACGTAGTAGCTAAACCATACCATATCGCAATTACGTACCTTGAACTGACCAGGTACGTTTGACCATACCCGCAGAGGAGAAACATTGAACTGCATCTGCAAGCGGGGTAAGATATTCAGAAGTTTAGTTTTGATACCAGAGCCAAAAATGCTACCAATAGGCGTTGCCAACAAAGCAGAAGCATCGAACTGTTCCATCCGCTCTGTCCTGTCTAACGTGACGGGCAAATGGCGGATGATTATCATTCTGGCTCTTGAGGACGAGCCAAAACGCTTCGGCGACCTCAAACGCTGCATTGGCGACGTCACACAAAGCGTGCTGACTGAGAACCTTCGCGGATTGCAGCGCGACGGCTATTTGACGCGCACAGTAGACCCCGGTCCTCCGGTTGCTGTCTCCTATAAGTTAACACCACTGGGCCGCAGCTTGCTTGAAATGCTGAAGCCGCTTGTTTTTTGGTCTCACGAGCAAATGGACGAAGTTAGAAAACTCCGGATGCAATACGACCGGGAGCAAGCCAGCTGACCAAAGAGCAGACGTTCGGCCAAGGCCTTCGATAGACAGCTTCGTCTGCGCTATGTCGACCTCGCCGTGACCTCTATTTACACACTTGGAGCGAACGTCTCCTTTGAAGGGCTGCGTCGCAGCGTCCATTTTGATGGCTATAGTCCGGTTAGGGCCGTCCATGCAGAACGGCCCAATTGGGTCAGATCTCGACCGCCTCAGCTATGGCCAACGCGTCCTCCAGTTCAATGCCGAGATAACGTACGGTGCTATCCATCTTGGTGTGGCCCAGCAGGAGCTGAACCGCTCGCAGGTTGCCCGTCTTGCGATAGATATGGGCGACTTTGGTCCGGCGCATCGAATGCGTGCCGTACGATGTTGGGTCCAGCCCGATGGATTTCACCCATTCCCGCACGAGGCGAGCGTATTGGCGTGTCGAGATGTGCAGCCGTTCGTGGAACCTGCCCGGCCAAAGGAATTCGGAACCGGTCATGATCGGCTCCTCCATCCACCGCAAGATCGATTTGCGCGTCCCATCGGTGATCTCGAAACGAACTGGCCGCTTGGTCTTGCTCTGAATGATAGACGCCCGTTCCTTGACCTGACCAGAGGAATAGATGTCGGCAGCCTTCAGAGTGACGAGGTCGCAGCCACGCAGCTTGCTGTCGATGGCCAGGTTGAAAAGTGCCAGGTCGCGATGGTTCATTGCGATTTCCAGGCGCACCCGGATGGCCCAGACATGTTTGGGCATGAGGGGACGCTTCTGGCCGACGACGCGGCCCTTGTTCCAGGCCGGTCGGCAGGCGCGAATAGCAGGCAAGTTGGCGATGGTCATGATGTTTCTCCCATCCGCCTCACTCCGCCTCAGCGCCAACCCGACGTTGGCGGTCCAGTTTATCACACCGCCTTGTGGCTGCAGAGAAGGTCTGGTGTGAGCCCGAAACTACTAAATGCTGCACTAGACAGCTAACGGTAAGGAATGCCTTCAAAGCCGCCATTGGCCGAAGCATGTTCAGAGCCAAGCTGCCGTTCTCCCCTATGGCCTCCGCAGTGCAGCTTCGTCAAACCAGCCAGTCAGGCGCAACGCAGCATCCTCAAAGGGCCGGGGCCTGTGCTAAAGGACATAGTGAACACTCGGCACAATTCTATGAACTGTCTGAAACCAAAGATTTGGACACAGGAGCCGGAACCACCTGAAAAAATCATCTTGGAACATCGTTGGCCCGGACACTCGCCCCTGCCTAGAACGATGAAGGCGTACACGCGCTGATGACTTTGCACACCTTGTCGCCGGCGTTGCGAAACCGGTGTGGCAGGATGCTGGAAAAGTAATAAGCGTCTCCTGGGCCTAGAATTCGGGATTGTCCATCTACTGTTACTTCCAGACGACCCTCAATGACGACCGCGCACTCTTCGCCCTCATGCGACAGGGCTCCACGGCCCGAGTCTGCACCAACACCGTACTCTTCAATCAGCATCTGCAGCTTTCGATTCCGCCGCTCACCTGCGACCAGCAGGTAGGATACGCCCGGCGACCCCAGGTCCCGCATGCCGCTGTGAGGAAAGAAAAAGTTGTCCTCGTTCTTCAGTTCGAAGCTGAAGAAAAAACCCAGGTTAACATCAACACCTGCGAGAATTTTCTTGAGCAGAGCCACTGAAGGCTGGGTTGATCCGCTCTCGATCTGGGAAATCGTACCGCTTCCCACCCCCGCGCGCTTGGCCATCTCGCGTTGGCTGAGACCTTTTGAGGTTCGAATCAATCGCAGGCGTCTTGCGGTTTCCAGATCGGGTGCCGAAGAGTCGCCCATTGTGATTTCCTGCTTCTGATCGAAAGCACCTTAGGCTGGCCCGATCAGTTTTTCAATGACTTACACATTCCTACAAAGCCGGGTGTGCGAAAGGCTGAAACTTTGCAAGTATCTCTCATCAAATAATAATCTGCCTTGCGAGGAATGGACATGCCCGTTCAGTCAAATACCATGTCGTCTTTCTGGATGCCGTTTTCGGCCAATCGTGATTTCCTTCGCGAGCCCCGCATGATCCAGTCTGCCGAAGGGATGTATTACACCAGCTCGGACGGCCGCCGGGTTATGGACGGCACCGCGGGGTTGTGGTGCGTTAACGCAGGCCATCGTGATCCGCTGATTGTAGAGGCGGTGCAGAAGCAGGTTCACGAGCTGGACTACGCTCCGAATTTCCAGTTTGCCCACCCGCAGGCGTTCGAGTTGGCGGGCAAGCTGACGGCGATGATGCCAGAGGGGATGAGCCATGTGTTCTTTACCAACTCGGGGTCTGAGTCGGTCGACACCGCGCTCAAGATTGCGCTGCATTACCACCGGATGCGCGGCGACAGCGCCCGCACACGTCTGATCGGGCGCGAACGCGGTTATCATGGCACCGGCTTTGGCGGCATCTCGGTCGGGGGCATTGTGAAGAACCGCATGCATTTCGGCACTCTCCTGACCGGTACCGATCACCTGCGTCATACTCATGATCTGGAAAAGAACGCATTCACCCGCGGCTGCCCCGCGCATGGCGTCGAACTGGCCGATGATCTGGAGCGCATCGTTGCGCTGCATGATGCCTCGACCATCGCGGCCGTCATCGTCGAGCCGATGGCAGGGTCCACCGGAGTGCTGCTGCCGCCCAAGGGGTATCTGCAACGGCTGCGCGAGATCTGTGACCGGTATGGCATCCTGCTGATCTTTGACGAGGTCATCACCGCCTTCGGCCGGCTGGGTGCATCGACCGCGTCGGAATACTTCGGCGTTACTCCTGACATCATCACCACCGCCAAAGGGCTAACAAACGGCGTCATCCCGATGGGCGCGGTCATCGTGTCCGACGCGATCTACAATTCCGCCATGGAAAATGCCGACGCGCCGATCGAATTGTTCCACGGCTACACCTACTCGGCCAACCCGGTGTCCTGCGCAGCCGCACTGGCGGCGCTGGAAAGCTACGAACAGAACGACCTGTTCCGCCGCGCCGCTCTGCTGTCGCAACCGTGGGAGGATCAGCTCCACAGCCTGAGGGATCTGCCCAATGTCATCGACATCCGGAACCTGGGGCTGGTCGGCGCCATCGAACTGGCCCCGCGCGAAGGCGCGCCGGGCGCGCGGGCCTATGAGGCGATGAAACGCGCCTGGGACGCTGGGATCATGATCCGGGTAACCGGCGACATCATCGCACTTTCTCCGCCGCTGATCATCTCGGAACCTGAAATCAGCACGCTTGTTCAGACGCTTGGCGAAGTTCTGGCCGAGCTTCCGTGACCCTTCCCCTCTAAATCCAAAGGACTGCAATCATGAAAGATGCTGCCCCGATCGCTTCGATCGGCCACTATATCTGTGGCCAAAACACAGCTCCCGACGGCGAAAACACCCAGGCTGTCTACAACCCTGCAACCGGCGAACATACCGGCGATGTGTCCCTGGCAACCGTCGAAACCGTGAACGCTGCGGTCGCCGCGGCCAAGGCGGCCTTTCCTGCGTGGTCGAACACGCCGCCGATCCGCCGGGCCCGGCTGATGAACAATTTCCTGGCGCTGGTGCGTCAGCACAAGGACGACCTGGCCCGCGCCATCACTGTCGAGCACGGCAAGGTCTTCACCGATGCCCAGGGCGAGGTCGAGCGCGGCATTGATATCATCGAGTTTGCCTGCGGCATCCCGCAGCTCCTTAAGGGTGATTACACGGAGCAGGTGTCCACCGGCATGGACAACTGGACCACACGCCAGGCGCTGGGTGTTGTGGCCGGCATCACGCCCTTCAACTTCCCGGTCATGGTGCCGATGTGGATGTTCCCGATCGCCATTGCCGCCGGAAATACTTTTATTCTGAAACCGTCGCCGACCGACCCTTCTGCTTCTCTGCTTTATGCGGATCTGATGAAGCAGGCAGGTTTCCCCGATGGCGTGTTCAACGTCGTTCAGGGCGACAAGGTTGCCGTGGATGCACTTTTGGAAAACGAAGACGTCAAGGCTGTGTCCTTTGTCGGCTCGACCCCGATTGCCAACTACATCTACGAAGTCGGCGCCCGCCACGGCAAGCGCGTCCAGGCCTTGGGCGGCGCAAAGAACCATATGCTGGTGATGCCTGATGCCGACATGAACAAGGCTGCTGACGCACTGATCGGTGCAACCTACGGTTCAGCCGGAGAGCGCTGCATGGCCATCTCGGTTGCGCTGCTAGTTGGCGATGCTGCGGATAAGCTGATGCCGGTTCTGAAAGAACGCGCCGAGACCCTGAAAATCAAAAACGGTTTCGAATTGGACGCGGAAATGGGCCCGATCGTCACCGCCGCCGCGCGCGACCGGATCAAGGGCTATATCGATAGCGGCGTCGAAGAAGGTGCTGACCTGCTGGTCGATGGCCGCAACTACACCGTCGAAGGGCACGAAGGCGGCTACTTCCTGGGCGGTACCCTGTTCGACAACGTTACCCCGGAAATGAAGATCTACCGCGAAGAGATCTTTGGCCCGGTTCTGGCCTGTGTCCGCGTGCAGAACTTTGCCGAAGGTTTGCAGCTGATCAACGACCACGAGTTCGGCAACGGCGTGTCGCTGTTCACCCGGGACGGAAATGTCGCGCGTGAGTTCGGCAAACAAGTTCAGGTCGGCATGGTCGGAGTCAACGTTCCGATCCCGGTGCCGATGGCGTGGCATGGCTTCGGCGGCTGGAAGAAGAGCCTGTTTGGCGACATGCACGCCTATGGTGAAGAGGGTGTTCGTTTCTACACCAAGCAGAAATCCATCATGCAGCGCTGGCCTGAAAGCATCTCGGAAGGTGCTGAATTCGTCATGCCGACTGCCAAGTGAGCCTCTCTTTCCAGGAGTGATAACGATGTACATTGGTGTACCCAAGGAAATCAAAAACCACGAATACCGCGTCGGACTTACACCCGAGAGCGTGGCTGAACTGATTACCAACGGCCATGCAGTGCTGGTCGAAACCGGAGCGGGTCTGGGCATCGGAGCAGATGACGATGCTTATCGTGCTTCTGGTGCGGAGATCGCAACAAGCGCATCCGAGGTGTTTGCCCACGCCGAAATGATCGTGAAGGTGAAGGAGCCGCAAGCGGTGGAGCGCGCGATGCTGCGCGAGGGGCAGATCCTCTACACCTATCTTCACCTGGCGCCAGATCCGGACCAGACCAAAGATCTGGTGAACTCTGGCGCGGTCTGCATCGCCTATGAAACGGTAACGGACGATAGCGGCGGTCTGCCGCTCCTGAAGCCGATGAGCCAGGTTGCAGGCCGGATGTCGATCCAGGCCGGTGCCGGTGCCCTGGAAAAGGCCCAGGGCGGGCGCGGGGTTCTCCTGGGCGGTGTGCCTGGGGTGAAGCCCGGCAAGGTTGTTGTCATCGGCGGCGGCGTTGTCGGTTTCAACGCGGCGCAGATGGCCGTTGGCCTGCACGCTGACGTCACCATTCTGGACCGTAACCCGGCCGTTCTGGAAAAGCTCGAAAACCATTTTGAGGCATCCGCCAAGGTGGTTTACTCAACCCAGGCCGCGCTGGAGGAAGAGGTTTCCAATGCCGACCTCGTGGTCGGGGCAGTTCTGATTCCCGGCGCCGCCGCACCCAAGCTTGTTTCGCGTGATTTGATTGCGAAAATGAAACCCGGTGCAGTGGTCGTGGATGTTGCCATTGACCAGGGCGGATGCTTTGCGACCTCCAAGGCAACGACACACGCAGACCCGACCTATGTCGTTGATGATGTTGTGCATTACTGTGTCGCCAATATGCCCGGCGCGGTGGCCCGGACTTCGACCTATGCGCTGAACAACGTGACCCTGCCGCATGCCATCGCCATTGCGAACAAGGGCTGGCAGCAAGCGCTGGCCGACAACCATCACCTGCTGAATGGCCTGAACGTGGCCTACGGCGAGGTGACCTGCAAGGCTGTGGCCGATGACCTCGGATACGGCTTCGAGGATCCCAGAAATTTGCTGACTTAAGCAAATCCGCGCCCGCAACAGCATACCGCTGTGCGGGCGTTATTCGTCAAACAGGAGGAGAACTACCCGATGAGTTTCAACAAGATTACCAAAGGTCTGGCCGCTGGCGCGCTGAGCACTCTGATGTCGACCGCGGCTTTCGCCGAAGACATGACCCTGCGTTTTGCAGGCGTGTTCCCGATCGACCACCAGGGCACAAAAATGATGGAACAGGTTGCCGCAGATGTTGCAGCAGCCAATGTTGGCCTGAAGATCGACGTGTTCCCTGCAAACCAGCTCGGTTCCGGTGAAGCCTTGTTCGAAGATGTCGCCCGCGGCAACATCGATCTGGCTTCCGCATTTATCTACGCCGACACCGATCCGCGCCTTGAGTTTCTTTCCATGCCGTTCCTGCTTGGGGGATGGGATGACATGGAAAATACGCTGCTCAACATGGATTCCGAGTTCAACACCATCCTGCAGGAGATCACCGACGAATACGGCGTCCGGGTGATGGCTCAGAACCCTGAAGGGTTCATCGGCATCGTTGCTTCGCAAGAGCCCCAGAACTGGAGCAGCTTTGAAGACAAAGGCATGAACATTCGTGTCTGGTCGTCCAGCGTTGTGAAGTCGATGGTTGAAGAACTGGGCTACCAGGCAACAACCATGGCATGGGGGGACATCTTCCCCGCGCTTCAAGCCGGTATCGTCGATGGTGCGATCTGCTGCACCAAAACCGCGACCTACTCCATCTTCGCCAAGTCGGATGTCGGCACCCACTTCGTCGAGTACAACTCGATCTCCGAACTGACAACGTTCTATGCATCGCAGCGGACGCTGGACAAGCTGAATGACGCACAGCGTGACGCGCTGCAGGCAGCCCTGACCAAAGCGTCGAATGATTTCTTCAGCTACAACCGCGAAAACGACGAGGTTTTCGGTCAGAAGCTGCTTGATAAGGGCTACACCATCCTTCGCCTGAGCGATGAAGAACAGGCTGCGATGGCCGCGCATGTTCAGGAAACGGTCTGGCCGCAGATGGCAAAAAGCGTTGGTCAGGACATCATCGACCGCCTGCTGGCAGCCAAGAACAACTGATCAGGAAAAGGGCCGGCAGACCAGCTGGCCCTTTTTTGTTCTTGAGCGAAACAATGGGAGGGAGAAAGATGTCCGTTTCGGTAAGCGAACAACCACCAGCCGCCGGGAACGAAGTTCACGGCATTCGGAACAAAATAACCGACGAATTGCCGGTCATCATTGGCTACCCGATGAAGGCGGTCGCATTTGTCATGAGACAGATTGTAATGGTGTCAGGGTTCCTGATGGCATTCACCTTTGGCGCGGTTGTTGTCATCAGATACGGCTTTGGCGGCGATCTTTTCGCCTACGAAGAATGGCTGTTGGGCATTAGCATCGTGGGCTTCTTTGCAGGCGCTGTTCTGGCCTCTGCGCGCAATCTGCATATCAACGCGGATATTCTGGGCATCGTCATCCAAAACCCGCGGATGATCTGGTGGCGCGGGTTCATCGTGCTGACGGTCGAGCTGCTGGTGATCCTGTTTCTCATGTACGCGTGCTATGTCTCGCTGCTTGACGACTTCTCGTTCCCGCGGCTGCGCGCAACCCCTGTGCTGCGCATCCCCTTTGTCACCTGGCGGATCGGAATCATGATCGCCTTTGGCTTCATGGCGATGTTCACCACCGCGTATCTGTACGTGCATATCCGTCAGGGTCTCGGTCTCCCGCTCAAATCAGCTGCTGCCAAGGAGGCTGCAAAATGATCATCACCGGTAGTCTTCTTATCGTCTGCGCCATGCTGCTTCTTGGGGTCAGCGTTTTTGTGGCCTTCGGGGCGGTCCTGATTTTCATTGCCATGGTCGGTGATCAGTCGATCACAGGGTATTTGCCGACGGGGTCCACAGGAATCCGGTCACTGGTCTTGCTGGCCATCCCGCTCTTCATGATTGCGGGCGGCATCATGGAAAAAGGGCGGATCGCGGCGCCTCTGGTCTCGCTGGCGGAAATGTTCATCGGCCATATCAAGGGCGGGTTGAGCGCTGCGGGCGTCTTGGCCTGCGGGGTCTTTGGTTCGATTTCCGGCAGCGCCAACGCTACCCTGACCTGCATTGGCGGCATCATGATGCCGCACCTGAAAAAGGCCAGCTATCCCGGCGGGCAGTCCGCCGCTCTCATCGTAGCGGCCAGCCCCTTGGGCCTCCTGATCCCGCCGAGTTCGTCGCACATCCTGTATGGCTGGGTTGCACAGCAGCACGTGCTGAAATGCTTCCTATCCACTGTTATCCCCGCGTTCATCCTGATCACGCTTCTGATCGTAGTTAACCAGTTTATGCTGCGGAAATACGATGACATTATCCTGACAGAACGCCCTAGGCCTTTTCTGCCTACCTTTGGCCGCCAGGCGCGCCTGGCCGGCCCGGCGCTGATGATGCCGCTCATCATTCTGGGAGGGATCTACGGTGGCATCATGACCCCGACCGAAGCCGCCGGTATCGCCGTAGTTTATTCGATCCCGATCGCGATTTACTTCTATCGTGGCCTGACCTGGAAAACGCTGGCCCAGACCATCCAGAATTCCGGCGTCACAATCGGCGTCGTGATGGTCATGATCTTCATGGTTCTGATCGTGTCGGACAACCTGATCTCTCAAGGCGCACCGCAATTGGCCAAAGATCTGGTTTACTCGGTGTCAGACAACCCGATTGTGATCCTGCTTATGATCAACATTGTGATGATCCTGATCGGGATGCTGATGGATGATATCTCGGGCCTGCTTCTGGCGACCCCGATCCTTTTGCCCATCGCGCAGAGTACCGGAATGGACCCGATCCATTTTGCTGCTGTGATCGGCGTTAACCTGGGCATGGCAAACATCACTCCGCCCACGGCGCCGCTTCTCTATCTTGGTGCTCAGGTCTGTGACGAACCGGTATCGCGTATGCTGTGGCCTACGCTGATCTTTATCATCTTCGCCTGGCTGCCGACGCTGATGCTGACGACCTTTATCCCTGAGCTGGCGCTCTTCCTGCCTGACCTCCTGCTCAGCAAGTAAGAGACCAGCCCATTTCCGGCTTCAGCAAATGCGCCCCCGGACCGGGGGCGCCCCTGCCAACGGCGGATGCCGGACAGGCAGCCGCACACTTGCAGCCCCCCGAAACCGAACACGAGAGGAACAATATGTATAGCAACGTACTCGTAGCGCTGTCCCTGGAACATGGCATCAGCGAGCAGGCACTGTCCACGGCACGTGCCCTCCTGTCCGAGGGTGGTCAAATCACCGCAGCCCATATTCACGAGCCGCCGAACAAACAGATCATGTATTACATGGAGCAAAATGTTGTCGAAAAATCCTACCAGAAAGCCCAGGCAAGCCTGGCTGACCGGTTGCAGGGTGAAGCGGATGTGAACTCCGTCATTCTGGAAAGCCAGTCAGCGGGCCGCGCGATAACGGAATATGCCAACAAACACAAAATCGACTGTATCGTCCTTGCCTCCCACAAACCCGGGATGAAGGAGTTTTTCCTGGGTTCGACCGCCGCGCTCGTAGTTCGCCACGCACATTGTTCGGTTCATGTCCTCCGCTTGTAACGGCTGAAATGAGCCACAGATTGATCAATCAGCCCTGCGGAATTGGTTTGCAGTCAAAGCAGGGTTGGAGCTTTCTAAGAAACGTCGATTGGACCATTTGGCTGCCACCTGAAGGTGGACACCTAGAAGAGAGTTTGCCTGCGATGCTCACCGGCGCAGTCTGGAACCGTTGCATTGCCGGTACGCAATGTTCTGCCCGGTCATTAGGGATTGGCCTAAATGAGGGCGCCTATGGAGGCAGTGGTTGGAAAAGATTGCAGCGAACAGCTGCTCTGCCGCCAGAGGTACTTTTCGCGGCAAGCACGAAGCACCTAAACCGGCCACAGGCGCATGAGCGACGAACTCAAACTTCGTCCGGCAGGCTGTGAGTTCACATGTCACACGATATCGCAGGCGCAGCGAATGTCTCCTCTGACGGGTCGCGCCGCAGCACCCGGTTACTGTGGCGAGTGACCGCAATGGGCCGACCTCGCCCGCCGGGGCCTGCAGGACGCGCCCAGGGCCGCCGCGGCGCGGAGATCGGCCGGTTTGAGCCCATACCGGACCTGTCAAAATTGTGCTGCACGAGCAAAGTGGTAGAACAATTCTGCACTGGCATGGAAAACCGGTCTGCGCTGCAGCGGAGATCTCGGCCATTCATGTAAGGTGCAGCGAATATTGAAGCCGTGAAACTGCACGGTGCGGGACAGAACCGCCGCTCGCTTCACCTTACAACAGATATCTGTTGTAAGGGCTGTCGATCTGAGTTTGCCACTGTTCTAATCACGAATTCCCGCTTAAATGGCGGTCATCTGTCGCAGTCGCTCCAAATTGCCGCCGGTACGCCCGTGCAAAACTCTCAGGGTTTTCGAAGCCGCATAGGCTGGAGATGTCGCTGATGCGCAGACTGGAATTGAGCAGGAGGTTGCGAGCCTCGGCCAGCCGCAGATTCCGGTAGTAGGCAGCAGGCGTTTCCCCCAGATGGCGTTTGAACAGCCGCCCCAAGGTCCAGAGTGGTACGCCCACCCGGGCGGAGATTTCCGCAATTTGCAGGGGTTGATCAAGCGTGGCGATCATCAGCTCCACTGCTTTGGCCAAGTTGCGGTCCAGCCGCGCCAGCGACGTATCTGTCAGCAGCCGCTGCTGCGGACCAGTGTGCCCCGTGGGCCGGTACGTGAGGATTTCGGCTACACGATCGGCAAGTTTCCGTCCGTTAAAATGTTCGATCAATCCCAGGGTCATGTCGAAAGTGGCCACACCGCCTGCGCTGGAGCAGCGGTTGCCGGAGACATCAAAAAGCCGGTCGGCAAACATTTCCGCTCCGAATTTCTCGCGGTAGCCACGCAGCGCCTCGAAATGCACCGCGGCGGGGCGGCTTCGCAGCAGCCCCGCCTCCGCAAAGATCAGCGCACCGGTGTCGACGCAGCCCATCAACGCCCCCTCGCGCGCCCGGCGTTTGAGCCAGTTTAGCAGGGACCCGGCCACCGCTGTCTCGGGATGATTGGACGACAACAGCAGCACAACGTCCTCCCTGCTGCGGTCCAGCGCCTCGGTTGGGATGTCTATGCCGCTGGAACTGCTGAGCACACCGCCTTCCACCGACAGGAACCGCCAGCGCCACAATGTGCCGCCGCTTTCACGGTTGGCTACGCGCAACGGTTCGGTCACCAGGGTGAGTGACAGGATCGGGAAGTTGCTGGTCAGGATGATGTCGGCTTGGGGCATAGGGAACTTGAGACTGGCCTCTCAGTGGTTTGCTAAGTTACGTTAGGAAGTTGCCAAAATGGGTCAAGCAGCTTTGCGTCCTTGTATCTAACATCCTCTGTCAGTGGAGGAGAGAACATGACTGAGCTGCCTTGGACACCGGACTTTGATGTCTGGCCGGTTTATCACCATGCAGAGCGTTTGGAGTACACTGGCGAGGCGCTGGAGGTAACCTGGTCTGATGGTCAGACCAGCCAGCACCACGTACTGCTGCTGCGGGAAAACAGCCCCGATCCGGCAATGATCCATCCCAAGGCGCGGGAGATGTGCATCTCTCCGAACGGGATCGAGGCAAAGGTGGCCGTCACCGGGGCCGGGATCCTTGAAAGCGGAGCGGTGGAAGTGAGCTTCTCCGATGACACTACCAGCGCCTACCACCCCGGCTGGCTGCGCGGAACCGCCTGGTTCGGCGAGGAAGAGCCTGCGCCGCCGATCCTGTGGCGCGGCGAGGATCTGCCGGAGCCGCTGACGTTTGACGGCCCGGAGGCGCTGGAAAACCCGCGCGTCTTTTTGGAATGGCTGGAGGCCTTGCGTGACTATGGCGTTGCACGGCTGCGCGGGCTGCCGCAACAGGACGGGCTTCTAGAAGAGATCGTCACCCGCATCGGTCCGGTCCGTGAAAGCAACTTCGGCCGCCAATATGTGCTGGAGATCAAGGACGACCCGGACAGCCAGGCTTTCACGCCGGACAAACTGCTGCAGCACATCGACATGCCAACCCGGGAAACCCCGCACGGGCTGCAATTCCTTTACACCCGCGGCAATACGACTACGGGCGGCGAGGGCATCTATGTGGACGCCTACAGGATCGCCGAGGACCTGCGCGAGGAGGAGCCAGAGCATTTCCACTCGCTGGTGACGGATGTTTGGGAATACTCCAACCGCGCCCGCCGCTCGGACTACCGCGCCAGCGGCCCCGTAGTGGAAACTGATGCCAAGGGCAACATCACCGGCGTGCGCTACAACACCTTCCTGCGTGCGCCGCTGAAGGCGCCCTTGGAAGTGCAGGGCCGCGCCTACAAGGCTTACCGCGCCTTCTGCGCCCGGGCGCAGGATCCGCGCTACGAGATGGTGTTCCGCTACGAGCCTGGCGACCTCCTGGCATTCGACAATCGCCGCGCATTGCACGGGCGGGCCGGGTATGACGCCAAGGGCGGCACGCGCTTCATCGAGGGCATCTACTCCGACCGCGACGACCTGCAGTCCAGCATCCGCACGCTCCACCGGCGGTTCCGGGCCGAGGCAGAGCAGGAGGCGCGATCATGATCCCCAAACAAATGGCGGCCGTGCATCTGACCGGCTACGGCGGGCTGGAGTGCCTGAACTACCGCACCGACGTGCCGGTGCCGCAGCCTGGTTCGGGTGAAGTGCTGGTCCGCGTCACCGCCGCAGGCATGAACAACACCGACATCAACACCCGCACCGGCTGGTACAATACCGGCGTGAGCGACGGCACCACCGAAATCGGCGGACAGTCCGGCTTTGGCGTTGATGAGGACGGCATGGGCGACTGGGCCGGCGACATCCGATTTCCGCGTATCCAGGGGGCCGACTGCGTCGGCCGCATTGCCGCCGCAGGCGAGGGCGTAGATTCGGCCCGTATCGGCGAACGGGTGGTTTGCGCCCCTTACATCTACGATCCGGAAGACCCGGAGTGGTTAGAGAATGCGGGCTTTCTGGGCTCGGAACATGACGGCGCCTTTGCCCAGTTCACCAAGGTCCCGGCGCGCAACGCGGTGACCGTTGCGGATGATCTGCCCTTCACGGATGCGCAGCTGGCAACGCTGCCCTGTTCCGGCGGCACTGCGATGAACATGATGCTGATGGCAGGTCTCAAAGCCGGCGACGTGGTGCTGGTGACCGGCGCCTCAGGCGGGGTTGGCACTTTCCTGATCCAGATCGCCAAACACTATGGCGCGGAGGTCGTGGCCGTCTGCAGCGCGGCCAAGGCGGAGGACGTGCGGGCCATCGGCGCAGACCATGTGATTGACCGTGCCGCCGGAAACCATGCAAGCGCCGCATTGGCTGCTACCGAGGGCCGCCAGTTCACCCTGATTGCCGATGTGGTGGGCGGAGGGCGCTTCGCCGAATACCTCTCGTTGTTGAAACGCGGCGGGCGCTATGTCACCGCAGGCGCCATTGCCGGGCCGAATGTGACCCTCGACCTGCGCACGCTCTACCTCAAGAACCTCAGCTTTTTTGGCTCCACAGCCTACCTGCAGGAGACCTTCCCGCGGCTCATAGAAATCCTGCACGCGGGCGGGCTGAAACCGGCTGTCGCCGCCACCCGGTCATTGTGTGAAATCGCCGCCGCGCAGGAGGCGTTCCTGCAGAAACATCATGTGGGCAGCATGGTGCTGATCCCGCCACAGGAGGCAATGGCATGAAGATCACCAAACTGACCGTCTACTGCGTGGTGCTGGATAAATGGGGGGTCGAGACCCGCTATACCAAGACCCTCAACATGGAGATCCCGCTGGAAACCACCGTGCTGCGGATCGACACCGACGAAGGGCTGACCGGCTGGGGCGAGACCATGACCGCGCCCTCCTACTACCTGCCGACCTCTCCGCAGTCGGCCCGCGCGGGGATTGAACTGATCGCGCCCGCACTGTTGGGGCAGGATCCGCTGAACCACCGCGCCCGGATGGAGGACATCCGCTTTGCCATGCGCGGCCACAAGCCGACCAAATCGGTGATCGATATGGCGCTGTGGGACCTGCAGGGCAAGGCGCGCGGCCTGCCGCTGGTCCACCTCTGGGGCGGCCGGGTGGTTGAGGACATGCCGGTTCTGTGCCTGGTGAACACCGCCTCGCCTGAGGAACAGGTGGCACAGATCGAGGAATTCCGCGCGCAAGGGTACAAGCTGTTCCAGATCAAGATCGGCCATGGCAGCCCGCAGCTCGAAGTCGCCCGCATCCGCGCCTGCCAGCAGGCGATGCGCGAGGATGAGCGTTGCTGGTTCGACGTGAACCGCGCCTGGACCGTCGATCAGGCAATGCAGGTGATGCCGCTGGTGCGCGATCTGGCGCCGCTGATCGAACAACCCTGCGAGACTTACGAGCAATGCCGCACCGTTGCCCGCCACACCGGAATGGGGCTGATGCTGGACGAGGCCATTGAGGACCAGGACAGCTTCATCCGCGCCGCTGAGGACGGGGTGATCAATGTGGCCGTGCTCAAGATGGGCTGCACCGGCGGCATTTCTGAGCACCGCCATTTGGTGGAAACCGGCCTGCGCTTGGATATCCCGATGCGGATCGAGGATTTCTATGGCACCGGCCTGACCCTGGCGGCTGTGTCCCACCTGGCGCAGGGCCTGCCCGCGGCGGCGACATTTGGCCTTTACGACTACCACCTGCCCGCCGTGCCGGTGGTGAAGAACCCATTCCCGGTGGTGAATGGCCGGGTGAAGGTGCCGGAAGATTGCGCCCCGGGACTGGGTGTGGAGGTCGATCCGGAGGTGCTGGGCGATCCGGTGGCGGAGTACAGACTGTGACCAAGGCGGACCGTTTGAAACGTATGCTGAATCCGGCCCGTGTGGCCTGGTTCGGCGGCGGCGGCATTGCCCCGGCAATCGAATACATGAAGGCGAATGGTTTCATCGGCGAGGCCATCGCGGTGAACCCCAAGCGGGCAGAGATCGCGGGGCTGGCTTGTGTGCCCTCTGCCGCCGATCTGCCCTGGACGCCGGATATCGCCGTCCTGGTGATCCCCAAGGAAGCGGTGATCGAAACCGTCCGCGCCCTGTCCGGGAAGGACTGCGGTGGGGTGGTCTGCATCACCTCCGGCTTCTCCGAAAGCGCCGATGGCGCTGCGCGGCAGGCCGAACTGGTCGAGGCCGCCGGAGAGATGCCGGTGATCGGCCCCAACTGCCCGGGCATAGCCAACTTCCTGGATGGCAATGCCTTCATGATGGATCACTTCGGCAACCATGCGCCGGCCAAGGGCGTGGCGGTGATCTCCAACGGCGGCGCTTATCTGAGCGATCTTGGCTGCGCCGACCGCTCGCAGCCGATTGCCTATATGATCGGGCTTGGCAACCAGGCGATGGTCAGTGTCGCGTCCATGCTGGACGCGGTGCTGGACGATGCCCGGGTGACGGCGGTGAATGTCTATTTCGAGGGCATCGCCGATGTTGCAAAGCTGTCGCAGGCCGCTGCGAAGGCCGCCCGTAAAGGCATCCCGGTGGTCGCCATCAAGGGCGGCCGCAGCGAGGCGGGCACCCGCGCTGCGCAATCCCATACAGCGTCCCTGTCGGGCGATGCGGCGGTGGCCTCGGCCCTGTTCCGCCGCTTTGGCTGGATCGAGGTCACAACGCCCTCGGAGGCCATCGAAACTGTGAAAATGCTGAGTTTCACCCCCATTCCCATGGGTATGAAAACCGGCTTCATCACCTCATCGGGCTCATACGCGGTGCTGGGCGGCGATATTGCCGAGAAGGCAGGCCTGCAGATGGTGCCGCCCTCGGCTGAGGCCGCGCCTGCGATTGAAGCGGCGCTACCTGCCTATGTCGGGCCTGCGAACCCCTTGGATATCTCCGACGCCCATAGTTGGCCGCAAGGCGACCAGCTGCCGATTTACCAGGCTTTTGCGCAGGATGACTATGATCTCTTTGCCCAAGTGATGTGCTACCCGCCCGAAGGAGGCTGGGACATGTCTACCTGGGATGCCACCACCGGCGCGTTGGCCGAGGCCAAGGGGAACTGCCCGGCTGCTTTCGTCAACACCCTGGCCGAGGCACTGCCGCGCGCGGCCCGCGATCGGATGATTGCCAGCGGCATGGCGCCCTTGCAGGGGATCGAGGACGGGCTGCGGGCAGTGGCCCATGCGGTGCGCTACGGCGCAATGCGGGACCTATTGGAACCCGAAACCATGCTACTGGGTGCTGAGGACTGCCCGGCCTATCAGCCTGGCAGGACACTGAGTGAAGCGGAGGCGAAAACCCGTCTCGCCGAAGCGGGATTGGACGTGCCGCGCCAGTGGGTTGTACTTGGTCCGGACAACCTGATGGAAATCCCCTGCACCTGCGCGGTGAAAGCCATTGTGCCGGGGCTGCTGCACAAGACAGAGGCAGGCGCTGTGGCTTTGAACATCGCGCCGGAAGACCTGCCTGCTGCAATCAGCGTCATGGCTGGCCGCCTCGCTGAACAGGAGCTTGAGGCCGAATGTTTTCTGATCGAGGAGATGATTGAGGCCCCTGTCGGCGAATTGCTCGTCGGCATCCGCCACGTGCCGGGCATCGGCCTCACCCTGACGCTGGCCATTGGCGGCATCGCGGTGGAACTGATGCAGGACACCACCACTCTTATCATGCCCGCGCCGCGCCCTGATATTGAGGCAGCTTTGAGAGGTTTGAAACTGGCGCCGCTGATCCTTGGCTACCGCGGCCGGCCTGCGGCGGACCTGACCGCAACGCTGGATGTCATCGAGGCGCTTTGCGCCTTTACCGCTGAACACCCTGAAGTTGCAGAGCTGGAAGTGAACCCGCTCCTGCTCACCCGAAACCGCTCTGTCATTGCTGACGCGGTCCTGACTCTGAAAGGCTGACCCATGACCGACTACACCCATCTGATTTACGAAGTGGACGCAGACCACATCTGCTGGCTGACCCTGAACCGGCCGGAAAAGCTGAACGCGATGAACCTGAAGCTGATAGCGGAGCTGCAAGCCGGATTGGAGCGTGCCGATGCTGATGACGCCGTCAATGTGATCGTGATCCAGGGTGCAGGCCGTGGTTTCTGCGCGGGTCACGACCTGGATGAGGATGCCGAGGAAGACCGCACTTCGATCTACGAATACAGGGCGCACTACTTCAAACAGTTTGACGAATTCACTACGCCCTGGCGGGTGACCAAGCCGGTAATTGCTTCCGTGAATTCCATTGCCATCGGAAAGGGCTTCGAGCTGAGCCTGTTCTGCGACATCACCATTGCCTCAGATGATACCCGCATCGGCTACAACGAGGTGCGCTATGGCATCTCGGGCCACTGTATGTTCCTGCCTTGGCTGGTAAACATGAAGACCGCCAAGGACCTGCTGCTGACGGGACGCGAGTTGACGGCGGCGGAGGCAAAGGAGATGGGGCTGGTCACTGAGGTGGTGCCGCTGGAAGAGCTGAAGGAAGCCACTCACAAGAAGGCTCTTTTGATGGCCCGCATGCCGCGCGAGATGCAGCGGATGCACAAGATGTATCTGAACCGGGTTTATGAGATGCAAGGCCTGCGCACAGCGACCGATTACTATCTGGAGCAAGTTGCCATCCTGGGAGCCCAGCCGGTCCCCGAATATGAGGCCTTTTCCAAGGCAACCATGGAACAGGGACTGAAAGCCGCTTTAGACAAAGCAAACGCACGCTACCTGGGATTGGATTGACGGCTTTGTCGGCTCGAAGCCGGAAGCTATGTGCCTAAAGGTGCCGACCAATGCAGACACCCCCGGCGGGCAGATCGTTTGTCCGCTGGCGTTTAGTTGCCGCCTTGCGGTTGCGCAGTGAAAAATTTGCGGCACGTATGACAGGATCATCGATTCCACTGCCCGCCAATTTTTTTGGCAAAGCGCCCGCAGTTGCAGACGTTTGCCGATCGTCCCGGAAAAAGAGTGCGGATCCCCAGATGGCAACAGGGATTCGGGTGGCGCGCAGCAAGCCATCGCCTTGAATTCAAGCCAATGAATGCGGCGGGAAAACAGAGCGGAAACCGCTCAAAGCCTGCACTGACAGAAGCAATGTTAGCCTTCAAACTTTCTTCACCTGCGGCGCGGCCATCAAGCAGGCCGCTGGTGAACAGTGCGGCCTTTCAGGAACTAAATGACTACACGCAGGAAACCTGCCAACCCTCCCAGCGAGGGCAAATTGGGAAGTAACTTCGGTTGAATTTTGCGAAGGTATTCCGGCAGTTTAAGGGCTGCGGTTCCGCAATCGGGCATGGTGAGTTAGCGGCCATTCCATATCCCGAATTCTTCCTTCTGGGTTTACTCGTCCTCTTTCACGCTTGCCAACGCCACTTGCATTTTCACAATCTTCAGGTCTCGGAGTGCTGCCAGTCTTTCCATTGACGTATCGCCATTTGCGCTGGCTAACCCCTTTGCGAGCATTTCTGATATTTCAGGGGTCAGCTTAGGCTTGCCGAGGTCATCCCACCAGCCGTTGAACGTATCGGCGAAATGATCGCAGAATGCCGGCAGCCCGCCGGATCCTGCGCCAAGGCTGAACAGGGTTGTCGGCCCCATCGCCGCCCACCGCAGACCAGGTCCTGCCGACATCGCCTTGTCGACATCGCCCACGCTGGCCACCCCAGTCTGCACCAGATGGATCGCCTCGCGCCAGACTGCTGCCTGCAACCGGTTGGCGACGTGGCCGGGTACTTCCTTTTTCACCCGGATGGTGACCTTGCCGGTATCCTTGTAAAACTGCTCAGCTGCCGGCACCGCGTCCGGATCGGTCAGGCCGTTTCCCATCACCTCAACCAGGGGGATCAGATGCGGAGGATTGAAGGGGTGTCCCAGAATGAACCGGCCGGGGTTTTGCCAGCCGGCCTGCATCTGGCCAAGCGTCAAACCGGAGGCAGAACTTGCGACAATAGCATCCGGAGCAATTACCGGCTCGATTTCGGCAAAGAGCGCATGTTTGACCGGCAGCCGTTCGGGCACGTTTTCCTGAATGAAACCAGCGCCTTCAACCGCCTCCCGCGCTGAACGCGCAAAGGTGATCCGGTCCCGGTTTCCCCGCGCGGTCAGCCCCAGTTCGCTCATGGTCTCCCAAGCCTGATCGACATAGGCTTGCACGGTGCTCTGAGCGCCTTCGGCAGGGTCGTAGACCGCAACCGGCCGGCCAGAGGCCAGGAACAGCGCCGCCCAGCTGGCGCCGATGGTGCCGGCGCCCAGCACCGCTGTGTGTGTGATATCCGCCATCTGAACAGCTCCGCTTCGACTAAAACAACCCGGTGTTGATTGGTGATGCAGCGGTCATGCCGCCGTCTATGGTGAACAGCTGCCCGGTGGCAAACCCCGCTTCGTCCGAGGACAGCCAGACTGCCATTGCGGCAATATCAGCAGGCTGGCCGAAACGGCGAGTAGCGTGCCGGGCCAGAGCGTCCTGACGCGCCGCTTGAGGATCACCCGACAGGGCGAAGCCGGCCTCCAGCATGCCGGTTTCGATCCAGCCCGGGCAGATCGCATTGCAGCGCACATCGGGCCCATGGTCCACGGCGATGGAGCGTGTCAGCCCATGCACAAAGGCCTTGGATGCGTTGTAAAGCGCCATCGAGGGATCCGCTGTGTTGCCTGAGATGGAGCCGATATTGATTATCGACGCACCCTTGGACATAACCGGAATGAATGCCCGGCACATGTTGAACACGCCCCGGCAGTTCACGCCCATAACCAGCTCCCAATCGGTGTCGGTGCTGTCCACAACGGTTTTCTCCACCTGGACACCGGCGTTGTTGACCAGGATGTCAATGGTGCCAGCAGCCTGTACCAGCTCTGTCACTTGTTTAGCATCGGCAACATCAACGCTGTGCCAAGCAACCGGGTCCGGCAGCCCCTCGGGGCGGGCGCCACGGCCGCAGGTGATGACAGTTGCGCCCTCAGCCAGAAATGCGTCGACAATGCCGCGGCCAATCCCCTGCCGGCCGCCGGTAACCAATGCTGTTTTCCCCTTGAGCCGCATCAATGTGCCACCATCACATGCCGGACCGAAGTATACGCATCGAGCGCATAGACGCTCATGTCGCAGCCGGTGCCGGACCCTTTCATCGCCGCCCAGGGCATCTCCGGTGTACCGACGCCGTGGGTGTTGACCCAAGTGAAACCATAGCGCAGGCGGCTGGTCATCTCCATCGCGCGTCCGACATTGGCAGTCCAGACCGACGACGCCAGTCCGTAGCGCCCGCTGTTGGCGATGCGAAGGGCATCTTCGGCCCCGCTGAAGCGGGAGATGGAAACGACGGGACCGAAGACCTCTCTGGTTGCAACCTCGGCATCGTTGCTGACATTGGCCAGCACAGTGGGGCGGTAGAAATAGCCTGCGCCTTCCTCTGCCGTGCCGCCGGCCACAACTTCACAAGCCGCGCGGGCGCGGTCGACAAATCCGGCCACACGGTCGCGCTGACCGGCTGAGATTACCGGTCCCATTTCTGTGCCCTCCGCCTTTTGCGCACCGGTGCGGATCCGGCTGACCTGCGCCTCTATCGCCGCGACCAGCTTGCCGTAGACACCCTCCTGCGCCAGCACCCGGCAGGGCTGGGCGCAGTCCTGGCCCGCATTGAAGAAACTGCCGTAGCGGATGGTTTCGGCAACCGCCTCGATATCGGCATCGTCAAACACAATCACCGGCGCCTTGCCGCCCAGCTCCAGATGCACATGGCGGATCTGATTGCCCGCCGCGCGCATCGCCGCCATGCCGGTGGCCGGGCTGCCGGTCACGGTGATGGCCTCCATCTGGGGGCTGTTGATCAGCTGATCGCCGACACCCGGCCCGGTGCCGTGGATCACGTTCAGCACGCCCTTCGGCAGGATCCCGTTCAGCAGCTCCGCCATACGCAGCGTCGACAGCGGTGTCAGTTCCGAGGGTTTCAGGACCACGGTGCAGCCCGCCGCGATCGGCGCCGCCAGTTTCCAGGCCGCCATCATCAGCGGGTAGTTCCAGGGCGCAATGGCGGCCACCGGCCCCACCGGATCGCGGCGGATCATGCTGGTGTGGCCGACCACATATTCCCCCGCCGCGGAACCGGTCATAGTGCGCGCCGCGCCGGCGAAAAACCGGAACGTGTCGATGGTCAGCGGCATCTCGTCGTCGCGGGCAGAGGGCCAGGGCTTGCCGGCATTCAGGCTTTCAAGCCCTGCCAGCTCATCCTGATGTGCCTCCACGCAGTCCGCAATTGCCAGCAGCAGGGCCGACCGTTCCGCCGGGGTGCTGCGCGAAAAGCCCTCAAAAGCCTCCTCAGCGGACCGCACCGCGGCCTCCAACTGTTCCGGGCTGGCTTCACGCACTTGGGTGATCTCAGTCCCGGTGGCCGGATCGGTGACCGGCAGCGCCGCCCCGTCACCGGCAACTAGTTCGCCGTTGATCAGCATCTTGGTCTGCATGGTCTCTCCCCCTTAGAATGCGACCTGATCGCCGCCCTTCAGGCCCAGGCGTGCGCGCGCCTCTGCCGGGGTGGCAACCTTCTGGCCCAGGTTTTCGATGATGCTGCGGATCTTCCTTACCTGCTGAGCGCTGGACACGGCCTTTTCCCCGGGTCCGATATACAGGCTGTCCTCCATCCCGACGCGGACATTGCCGCCCAGCAGGGCGCTTTGGGTGGTGAAGGGTATCTGGTGGCGCCCGGCCGCCAGAACCGACCATTCGTAATCGTCGCCAAACAACTTGTTGGCGATGGTGTGCATATGCATCAGGTTGTCCAGATCGGCCCCGGCACCGCCCAGGATGCCAAACACCATCTGCACAAAGATCGGGCCGTCGATCCAGCCCTGGTCGCGGATCCACGCGAGGTTATAGAGGTGGCCCAGGTCATAGCATTCAAACTCGAACCTGGTGCCGTGGCCCTGGCCCAGTTCCTTCAGGCAATACTCGATATCCGCAAATGTGTTGCGGAAGATGAAGTCGCGGGTCATCTCCAGGAATTCCGGCTCCCACGCGTGTTTCCAGTTTGAATACTTGTCCTTCATCGGGAAGATGCCGAAGTTCATCGACCCGATGTTCATGCTGGCCATCTCGGGCGAGGCGCGGGTGGCGGCGCGCAGGCGCTCCTCGCGGGTCATGCCCAACCCGCCACCGGTGGAGACATTCATCACCGCATCTGTCGCCTGTTTGATCCGCGGCAGGAATTCCATGAACAGTTCCGGGTCCGGATCGGGCTTGCCGGTTTCCGGGTCGCGCGCGTGCAGGTGGATGATCGAGGCTCCTGCCTCTGCGGCCTCGATCGAGGCCGCGGCGATCTCGCTGGGCGTAATGGGCAGATGCTCGGACATGGTCGGGGTATGTATCCCGCCGGTCGGGGCGCAGGTGATGATGACGGATTTCTGCTTGGCCATGGTTGCGTCCTCAGAGCTTCATCTGCTGCACCTGGGCAGACAATCCGCCGTCCAGCACCCACAGCTGGCCCGAGGCATAACGCGCCTCGTCCGAGGCCAGCCAGTTGACCAGGTTGGCGATATCCTCCGGGGTGCCATAGGTGCGCATCGGATGGACATCGCGCACCGCCTGCTGCAGCTGGTCAATGGTCTTTCCTCCCCCGCCGGAGCCATCGCCGGTGAAGAAGCTTTGCAGCATCGGCGTGTCTATATAGCCGGGGCAGATGGCGTTTACACGGATGCCCTCGGGGCCGTGGTCGCAGGCCATCGCCCGGGTCAACGCATGCACCGCGCCCTTTGTAGCGCAATATGCCGCCAGGCCGGGATCGGCGATGAACCCGTCATAGGAGCCGAAGTTGATGATGCTGGCGCTGCTGCCCGATTTGGCTGCGGCGCGCAGCAATGGCAGCGCGTATTTCGACGCCAGGAAGGTGCCGGTGCAGTTCACCGCAAAGCTGCGGTTCCACTCCTCCAGCGTTGTGTCCTCGATGGTCTTTTCAATCTCGATCCCGGCGGCGTTGACCAGAATGTCCAGCCTCCCGGCATCGGACGTCACCTGTTCCATCGCGGCGATGGCATCGGCCTCTTGGGTGACATCCAGTTTGACAAAGATGCTGCCGTCCTTGTCATGCGCCGCCAATGATCCCTGCGGGGTCAGATCGGCAGCATAGACCCGCGCACCCTCGCGCAGGAACCGCGCGACAATGGCGCGGCCGATACCGCCGCGGCCGCCTGTGACCAACGCGGTCTTGCCGTCAAGTTTTCCTGTCATTTGTGTTCCCCGGGTTCAAACGGTAATGCTCAGCGGCCACGGTCCAGTCCATGTGGTTACGCACATACTGCTGGCTGGCGTCGGAGGGCGGATTGTAATCCCAATGCTCTCCGGCGCCTGCTTCCATTGCGGCATGAAGCGCACGGCGGGACTTCTGGGTGGCGATGATGTTGCGGCGCAGCTCCTCGCTGTTCCAGCGTTCAGCGACTTCGGCGGCAAAGGCGTGCGCGGCTTGTGCATAAGCCGGATCCTGGGCCAGATTGCGGGTCTCCAGCGGGTCCTGCGCAAGGTCATAGAGTTGCGGCGGGTCCGGATCGCAGTGAATGTATTTGAGCGGTCCGCGACGGATCATGAAGACCGGGTAGGGGGTCATCTCGGCGCAATACTCTCCGATGGCCTCGTCCACGGGGTCCGCTTCTCCCTGCGCCAGCGGCAGCAGCGACCGGCCATCCACAGGCTCGCCAAGGATCGTCTCATCACCACCCGCAATTTCCACGAAAGTCGGCAACAGGTCGAGCAAGGAACAGGCATTGGCTGCCGTGCCATGCGCAATGCCCGGCCCCGCCATCACCAGCGGTACCCGGGCAGAATGCTCAAAGAAGTTCATCTTGTACCACAGCCCGCGTTCGCCCAGCATGTCGCCATGGTCGGCGGTGACGATGATGATTGTGTCTTCGGCTGCACCAATGTCTTCAATGGCTTTGACGATTTCACCGACCTTGCTGTCGAAATAACTGACATTGGCCAGATAGGCGCGCCGCGCACGGCGCACTTCCTCTTCACTTAAGGGGATGATGCTGGCCTCGATCCCGTCCATCACCCGGCGCGAGAATGGATCCTGATCTTCGAGCGCTGGGGTAAACTCAGGCATCGGGATCTCCACGCCGGCGTAGAGGTCCCACCATTCGGGTTTCGCGACATAAGGATCATGCGGATGAATGAAACTCGCCACCAGGCAGAATGGAGCGGCCTCTCCCGCTGCCCGTTCCCGCCCCCGGTCGATCAGCCAGCGGCGCGCGGCAAATCCGACCTCGTCATCGTAGTCGGTCTGATAGGTGGCGACAGCTACACCGCTTTCCTTGACCGTCTGCATATTGTGATACCACTTGCCGATCCGCTCATCCGGGGCCTCCCAATCCGGGGTCCAGGCAAAATCGGCTGGATAGATGTCTGTGGTCACCCGGTCCTGAAACCCGTGTTTTTGATCCGGGCCTACAAAATGCATTTTGCCGGACAGGCAGGTCCGGTATCCCAGCGCCTTCAGGTAATGGGCAAATGTCGGGACAGAGGCGCGGAACTCACTAGCATTGTCATAGGCGGCAATCCGGCTGATCAGCTGCCCGGACATGAAGGCAAACCGCGACGGCGCGCACAGCGGCGAATTGCAGTAGGCCGCATCAAACCGCATGCCGCGAGACGCCAGCGCGTCGATATGAGGCGTCTTCGCCACCGGGTGGCCATAGGCGCCGGTCCACTGCGGTGCCAGCTGGTCGGCCATGATGACAACGATGTTGGGCTGGGTCATCCCGCAGCCCCGGCATAGGCCTCCAGCACGAGCCCGTGAAAATGATGGACCGCGTGCTCCGACTTCCCTGACCCCGTGGGGTCGTTGACGATGCGCCCCTGGCTGAACGCAGGCGTGTTCATGCCGCGCTGGACGCTTTCCACCAAATTGATGTCTTCGACCTGCAGCACCTCATCCAGATAGCGGATAGCATCCAGCTCGCCCGCGTCGGGTTCTGGTGTTTCCAGAAAGAAGTCATAGGTCTCCAGCGTCCGGTCCGGTCCCACCGGAATGATGTTCAGAACAATCATGCTGGAGCGCCCTGGATAGCGCATCAGGCAGGTGGTTGGCCACAGCCACCAGACCGCATGGGTGCGCACGGTGGCATTGGAAACATCATAGGCCGTGTTCGCGGATTTCCCCGCATCCGCCATGTGGCTGGAGTAAATCCCGTGCGTAGTCACCTTGTAGGTGTCCATGTCAACCAGATCGCAGAAATCCTTGTGCGCGGTCGGGCAGTGGTAGCATTCCAGAAAATTGTCGACCACGTTCTTCCAGTTTGACTTGATATCGTAGGTCAGGCGGTGGCCGAAAGTCAGTTGGTCGATATCCGGTGCCCAATGGCGGATTTCGGTTTCCAGATTGCCGGATTGCTCCCTGAGCGGCGTGGCAGTTGGATCCAAATTGACGTAAACAAAGCCCGCGAACTCCTCCGCCTGCACCTGGTCCAGGCAGATATCGCCAGTGCTGAAATTCTCCAGATGTTCGGTTTCCGGCGCCCGCATTAGCTGGCCGTCCAGTTTGTAGACCCAGGCGTGATAAGGGCACATGATGCGGGTGGTGCTGCCTTCACCCTTCAGCAGTTCATGCGCGCGGTGCTTGCAGACGTTGTAGAAGGCGCGCAGCACTCCATTCCTGTCCCGAACCACCGCCACTGGCTGGCCCGCAATATCAACGGTCACAAAGGATCCGGGTTCGCGCAGCTTTTCCACATGACAGACCCATTGCCATGACTTGGCAATGATTTCGCGCTGATCGGCGGCAAACCATTCCCGCTGAACGTATGCATCCGCCTTCAGCGATTGCGAATTGCCCGCATCCGCGGAATAACCTTCAGCGATTGATGCGAACTGTGCCTTGGTCGGTAGGTCTGTCACGGTGAACACTCCTTTGCCTGCCTCGTGAAGGCGTCAAAGATATGATCCGCGAAAAAGACACCTATAACAGCACTCTAGTCGCCGTTGATTGAACCTCATTCGCCATTTTGTGATGTCATTGACGGGCGGTACATGGGCCAGGCCCGGAACTCAAAGGGCACCCTGCCTTCGATCCGGTCCTGCCGCGGCGGCAACCCGAAACGTTGCTTGTAGGCGCGCGCGAAATGCACATGGCTGGGAAAGCCGCAGGCCTGAGCAATCTCTGAAATCGGCAGTTCGGTCTGGGTGACCAGCCCGCGCGACCGGTCCAGCCGGATATCCCGGTAGTACAGCTGCGGACTGGTCCGCACATATTCCTGGAACAGCCGGTTCAGCTGGCGCTGCGACACCCCGGCCAGCCTGCACAGCTCGGGAATACTGATCAGCGTTTCCAGGTGGCGCTCCATGATCGCGATGGCCTTGCGGACCTTAGGCGGCGCCGCCAACCCCATCGGCTCCAGCTGACCATCGGTCTGATGTGCGCCCAGCCCTCGCAAGTTCCGGTAAAACAGGTACTTCGCGCAGTCGTTTGTCAGCGCATCGCCAACGATCCCGTGCAGCAGGAACAACGCAAACTCGCCGGTTGCCGCGCCGCCGCAGCAGGTTCCGGTGCTGCCCTCGTGAACGAACAGGTCCTCGCACACATCAACTTCGGAGTATTTCTCGCCAAGGGCGTCGATATGCTCGTAGTGCACCGTCGCGCGCTTCCCCCGCAGCAGGCCCGCCTCGGCCAGGATAAAGGCCGCGGTGTCGAGCCCGGCGGTATAGCTGCCCGCCCGCGCGTGTTTCCGGATCAGGGATAGCAGTGGCTCGCCAGCGAAAGCTTCAGGCGTCCAGCTGCTGGATACAACAACGATATCAGGCTGCATCTGTTTCAGCCTATCCAGCGGGCTGACGGCAATTTCCAGGCCATTGCTGGCCCGGCAGAGCGTCCCGGCCTCGCTGGCGATTTGCCATTGAAAAAGCTGCTTTCCGGCCAGATAGTTTGCTGCCCGGAACGGGTCCAGAAACGCCATTGTCGCCGCAAGATTGAAATGCGGCGTGACCAGGATCAGAATCTCGGTGGTATCATTTCTCTTTAACATGGCCTGACCGCAGCGGTTTACGGGATGCTCGAGCACGACCTAAGGAAACCATTCCCGTTACAGAAAAACCAGTCTTCGAAGGACGGGGAAGTGGTTGCAAACCTTCCGTGTCTTTCGAAGAACAGCCCTGCCGTTTCGAGGGAAATTCTCAACAACGTCTCTTTGCCCGAACGAACAGATCAATCGAATGTGAGCCTTGGATTTCCCGCCGAAACAACTTCCCGGCCAGCCTCTTCGCAGACCCACTTTGAAAACTTGCCTACCATTGGCCTGTCGTCGGCATTGCTAATCATTGAATAACCACGGTTAGAGCGGACTGTTTGCGGGCTTGCCGGGACGAGCCGGCCCTGTTCAAAGAACTTTCTGATGAAGGGGAGAAAGCCTATCGCAATCCCCCGGCCATAGGCCGCTGCCTCGAGAACAATATGCGGCTCCTCCAGAACCTCTCCGCGGTCTGCAAAATCGGCCGGTGCCCCAGCCGCCGCGAGCCAGTGGCGCCATGTGCTGCGATCCCTATAGTGAATGGGCGGCAAGTGCCCGTTCCAAAATGCATCGGGCAACTGCACCCCAGGGGCAGCAACCGGGACAGCTTTGGTATCAAACAGCAGTTCTGCGCCGGATGCAGGGCTATCCAGTTCGGCCCAAATGATTGAGACGTCCGCCAGACCCGTATCCGGCGGTCCGATCGTGTGGATCAGATCCACTCTCAGACCAGGATGCTGCGCTTCGAATGCGCCGATACGGGGCAGCAGCCATTGTGATGAGAGATAGGGCCCGACCGAGACCCGCAGCACTTCCTGGGCCGTCAGCTTCCCGGTGATCTCTTTGAGCTCGTTCCAGATCACTTCTGTTGCGCGTGCCAGTTCGGCGCCATCCTGCGTGAGCCGGACTTCGCGCACGCGGCGTTCGAACAACCGTATTCCAAGAGCGTTTTCAAGCGCCGCAATGCGGTGGCTGACTGCCGAAGGTGTCACGTCCAGGACCTGGGCCGCGCGGGAAAAGCTCAGGCTTTCAGCGGCATGATGAAAATAGACCAGGGCACCCAGGTAGGAAGGATCTTTGGCGTCGGGCAGCATGAGCGTTCCATGTGTGAGCTTGGCTCAACCATCATGTGTTGAATTGGAATTTGTCAATTGTATTCGCTGAGGACCTTATGGCGGTCAGGTAACCCGCGAGGATAGCCACGAAAGCCGGTTTCATCCAATCTGGCTGAGGCACCAATGCTGGTGTCCGGACTGCGGCACCCCTGAGACCGGTGTTCGCGGCATCCGATTGCACCATATCGACGAAGGGATCTCCATCGAGAGTACGGTGGTGGAGGGAAACGGCGTTCAGGTGACTTGGCCGGATGGGCATCGGTCCGAATATGCTGCTCGCTGGCTGCGCAATCACTGCTCTTCGGATGCAGAGCGTGCCCGCAGGCAAGTGCAGCCTGTTCTGTGGAACAGAACTCTCAGTTCGGATATTCCGGTCGGATCGCTGATTGAAGCCGAGGCGGACCCGGCAGCCCGTTTGAAAATTCTTGAAATGGTGCGTGACTACGGGTTCTGCAAAATCGTGGATGCACCGACCGATCCTGAGGAAAGCCAGCGCATGATCCAGCTGGTCGGCGCCCAGCGGCAGACACATTTCGGCACCTATACGCTGAAGAAGAAGACGACCGTGACCAATGTGGGCGATACCACCGGCCCGCTGGATCCGCATGTGGACAAACCCTACCGTTTTGCGGCCATCGGGATCACCGTGTTTCAGGTTCTGCGGCCCAGCTCGAACGGAGGCGCCTCGACCCTGGTGGACGGGTTCGAAGCCGCGCGGCACCTGAAAGAGCAATGGCCGGAGGATTTCGAACTTCTGTGCAAAACGCCGATCACCTGTCAGCGCTTCGACCCTGGCGACAACAGCCATGGCAACATGCGCTGGTACAAGTGCCGCCTGCCGGTCATCCGGCTGGATGACCAGGGCAGTGTCTGCGGAGTGCGGATGAACGAGCGGCAGATCTCACCACTGGATGTGCCTGCCGATCAAGTGGTGCCGGTCTACCGCGCCCTGAAGCGGCTGTTTGAGCTTCTCTAAAGTGAGGATCTGTGCCTGACCTTGGATCTGAAGGCGGGTGAGGGCCTGCTGTTCGACAATCAGCGGCTGCTGCACGGCCGGACCGGTTTTGCGCCCGAAACCCCGCCGCGCACAGTGCTGACGTCTTCGGTCGATCTGGATGACTTCCATTCCAGCATGCGCTTGTTGCAACGGGATCTGGACCCGGATGCCATGCATCTGGTGCTGCAGCAGGGGATGGCGGGATGAGCGGCCCGTTCAAAGTGCTGGCCCTCGGCGGCGACCATATCGGCCCTGAGGTCGTGGCCAGCGGGCTGGCGGTGCTTCGTCAAGCCGCGGATCAATTCGGAGTGGCGGTCGAGATCGAGGAAGATCTGCTTGGCGGCGCGTCCTGGGACGTGCATGGCACCTTCTGCACGGATGCGGTGGCGGCCAAAGCCCGGTCTGCAGACGCCATACTGGTCGGTGCGGTCGGCGGGCCGGAATGGGACGGCATCAGGATCGACGGGCCGGTCACGGAAACGGACGGCCTGACCCGCCTTCGGATCGAGCTGGATGTCTACAACGCGTTGCGCCCCGCGCGTGCCTGGTCCGCACTTCTTCCGCACACCCCCTACCGGCAGGAGGTCGTGGAAGGCGCTGACCTGATGGTCGTGCGGGAAAATTCGGGTGGCATCTACTATGGCGAACCCCGGGGACGCGAGGTCCTGAGTGACGGCCAGATCCGGGCCTTCGAAACCAGCGAATACCGTACCCGTGAAGTCGAGCGCATCGCCCGCTGCGCGTTTGAGGCGGCACGCGGACGGCGGTGGCATGTTACCTCGCTGGACAAGTCCAATGTGATGGAGAGCGGCAAGCTTTGGCGTGAAACGGTGAAGCGGATCGGGCGCGACGAATATCCCGATATCAAGCTGAGCCACCTGCTGATGGACTATGCGCTCTTCGCCGTGGCCCGCGCACCACGGGAGTTTGACGTGCTGCTGGCGGACAACCTGTTCGGTGATCTCATCTCGGATCTGATCGCGGTGGTCTCCGGGTCGCTAGGCATGCTGCCTTTCGCAACCCTGCCCACCGCTGCGAAAGCAGGGCATCCGGTGAAAGGCGGCCTTTACGAGCCAACACATGGTAGTGCTCCGGATATCTCCGGCCAAGGTATAGCCAACCCGATCGGCGCGATCCTGTCGGTTGCGATGATGTTCGAGCATGGTTTTGGTTTGCCTCAGGCCGCGCGTGCCATCGAACGGGCTGTGGAGAAAGCTCTGATTTCCGGTGATCTCACACCCGATTTGGGCGGGCATGCCGGCACAGCCCAAGTCACGCAGACCGTTTTGATCAACTTGCTCTCGAAAAGCGCCTAGGTGCCGCGCCAACCTGAGTTCAGAACATTTTTTGAGTTCTCGGCAAACACGGTGTGGGCTAAGGCTCCCTGTGAACACACAAAACTGGAAAAGACCGGTTTACGCTGCAAATGTGATTCTGCATTTACAGCTTCTAAATCAGGCGGCGATGCCAGCTTGGCCCGCGAAACCATATCCTTGCACGTGTTCGGACCTGTGCAACTTTGTCACCAGATTTGCTTGTGTTTGCGGGTTGATCCAATACTGACCCCGAACTGGCGTGAGAATGCCTTGGACAGCGACTGTGCGGAAGAATAACCGCTCCGCAGCGCGACTTCGTTCAGCGTCAGATCCGTGTGTGCCGCAAGATCGCGGGCGCGCGTCAAACGCATCAGCTGATAGTAGCGCTGTGGAGGCATGCCTAATTCCTTGACGAAAACCCGCGACATGGACCGGACCGAAAGGTTGGCCTGTTTGGAGATGGTTTCAGTGGACAAGGGGGCCTCGATGTTCTCGGCCATGATGGCTGTGCAGCGTCGCAGGTTTTGCGAGCCCTTGGGTTGCAAGGATCCCTCACCTTGGCCTTCAAAGCGAGAGCCGTCATGCAGGAACATGCTGGCGGCATCATGGGCCTGTGCGTCGCCATAGAGTTCTGAAATGAGGGCGATCATTAGATCCATCGCCGTCGAAGCACCGCCGCAGGTCCAGATTTGATCATCCCGCACGAAACGGTCAGGCAGAACTTCGACGTTCGGGAAAACCTCGGAAAATTCCGCGAGTGTCTGCCAGTGCAAAGTGGCCTTGCGGCCTTCAAGCAGCCCCCAGGAGGCAAGGATCCAGGCTCCGGTGTCAGCCCCAATGACCGTCTTGGCTCGTTTGGTGAGTGTGACGCACTTCCTGCTGACGGGATCAACAGCGTCCTGCCGGAAGTCATCGCCGCCAACGACCATAAGCAGATCGCACATTTCCGCGTCAGCGCGCGGTATGTCTGGAGAAAGACGCAGGCCGCTTGAACTGCGGACCGAAGTATCTTTGGGAGTCAGGATGGACCAGGAAATATTGGCTCCAGTCTGGTCACGCACTACCCGCAGAGGCTCCAGCAAACAAGCCAAGAGCATGTTTGAGAACTTCTCGAAGAGAAGGATGTTGACCTTAAGAGACATCAATTCGTCCGAAATGGATAAAATTTTGGCATTTTTGGACAAAATTGATGCGAGTATCAAGGCTAACCTTCCCGGAAGTTCTACCGATTCACCATCCAAACAAGCGGGAGACTTTGACCATATGAACGACCGTCCCTTGTCGAATGTCCGGGTTCTCGACTTTGGCCAGTACCTGGCTGGGCCGCTTGTCGGCATGATGCTTGCCGACATGGGAGCTGAAGTGATCCGCATTGATCCGCCCGGCGGGCCGCGGCTCAAATCCCCCGCAGCAGACATGCTGTCGCGGGGCAAATCCTTTCTTGAGCTGGACCTGAAGACGGCAGAGGGGCTGGAGAGCGCTCTTCGCCTCGTTGAACGCTCTGATGTTGTGATCGACAATTTCCGCCCAGGTGTAATGAGCCGCCTGGGGCTTGGACCGGAGGCGCTGCGCTCCATCAATCCGGCGGTCATCTCTCTGTCGATGCCGGGCTTTGCGTCTGCAGACCCGGAACTTGCGGATGTCGCCGCTTGGGAGGCGGTAATTGCTGCGCGGACCGGCCAATTCACAGATATGGGGCTGAACCGGCGGCTGATGGGGATCAATCCCTCCTTCACGCCGCTGGCGCTCGCCTCGGCCTACGGGTCGACCTTTGGTGCGATGTCGGTTCTGTTTGCGCTTCATTCCCGCGGCCGCAACGGCGGGGAGCACATCGAAGTGCCGCTGGCATCAGCCCTGCTGGAAGGCCTTGTCTACAATTGCGAGCAGATTGAGGACTACCCGGAGCGTTATAAATCCCCGCGCGAAGTAGAGCTGGAGCGGCGCGCGGCGGAAGGGCTGCCGATGAATCTGGAGTTCGAGGAACTGTCTGAGTTCCTTGACCCGTTCTACCGCACCTATCCCTGCGCCGACGGTCGCGGTTTTTATGTTGTGGCCTGCAGTATCAAGGGCCACCCCGAACGGGCGCTGGAGACGCTCGGGCTGGGTGAACTGGTGCGTGAGCTGCCGGACTTCGATGCTTACTTGGATCAGTCCGATTGGCCGGCGGACTGGTCGATGCGCAGCTACCCGGTCGGCGTGTCCGATCGCGCGCGCGTGTCCAGCGCCATGAAAGAAGCTTTTCTGACCCGTCCGGCACATGAATGGGAAGCGCTGTTTGGGGCGGCCAAAGCACCCGCCACGGCACAGCGGACCACCAAGGAGTGGCTGGACGATCCGCATGCGCTGGCTTCCGGCCTGGTGCTGAAGGTTGACGACCCCAAGCATGGCGAAATGCGCCAGATGGGCAACATCGCCTGGCTGGCGGATGATCGTGGTGCGGCCGTCAAGCAGGCAGCCCGCCCCGCGGATCCGGATACGCTTCTGGCGGAAGAGCCGCGCAGCATAGCCGTTGGCGAAACTGGCAATCAAGGGTGGCTTGAAGGGCTCAAGGTGCTTGACCTCACCAATGTCATCGCCGGTCCAACCATCGGCTCGACCCTGGCCCGGTTCGGGGCCGAGGTTACGCTGGTTCAACCTGTTTCTCCGTCGGTGGATCCGTGGAACGCTGTGGTCTTTGGCCTGCATGCGCACCGCGGCAAGGAGAGCATCCTGCTCAACCTGCGCAGCGGCGAGGGACAGAACGTTCTGGCCCGGCTGATTGCCGAAGCTGATGTGGTCACCATGAACGGCACAGATGCGCAGCGCGATGCGCTCGGCCTGTCGCCGGAGCGGATGAAGGAGATCAATCCGCAGCTGATTCTGGTCCAGCTTGACGCCTTCGACGGGCCGCTGCAGGGGCCGAAGTCGAACCACCTTGGCTATGACGATCTGGCGCAAGCCGCCACTGGTGTGATGCTGCGGTTCGGGGGCGGTATGGACACGCCGGAGGAGCACGCGCATTTCGGCACTATTGATGTGCTGACCGGGTTTTGCGCCTGCGTTGCGCTTGGCGGCGCCTTGATCAAACTGCGGCGCACCGGCGAAGGCAGCATCGCACGGGCTGCACTGGCGGGGGGTGGCAATTTGATCCAGGCCGAGTTCATGTATGATTTCAACGGGCGTGCGCCCTTCGACGAGCCCGCGGGGCGCGAAGCGCTTGGCTGGGATGCGTTTTATTATTGCTATAAGGCAGCCGACGGCTGGATGTTCTTTGCCGCCCCGAAGGAGCGCCAAGCCGCCCTTGCCGATGTTGCGGAACTGAGCGATCTGGCAGATCTGCGAGAGACAGAGCTGCAACGGGCACTGGCCGAACGTTTTGCAACCCAGCCTGCAGCCTTCTGGAGTGCAGCCTTGTCCGGCACTTCCAGCGCAGCGGTTCCGCTAGGATCCCTGCATGCGACCCGCGATGCCTCTTTGCAGCTGGAGAGCGAGGGTGCGATTGATCTGTCGAAGGACACCTTTCGGGTGATCCGCCATGACCAGCACCCGATGGGACGCTGGTGCGATCTGGTGGCTCCGAATGCAGTCCGGCCCGAGCGAAGCCGCATCGCCATCCCGTCGTATATGCCAAAATACGGGCAGCACACGCGGGACATCCTGGCCCGCCTTGGATTGGATGAAGAGGCCATCGGCAAGTTAATCGCCTCGGGGGCCGCCGCCACGCAATGGGCGGACAAATATCTTCCCGAGTGAGTGAAGAAGGCGACCGGATCAGCCCGGTGTTCAACGAATTCGTGGAAGGTTTTTGCGACGAAGTGCAGGGCTGGCAGTCCGACAGGCAGCGGGAGGCCGTAAACGGCCTCCCACTCTATAAACACTGCCTTGCCTGATAACCGCCCCGCAGAACGAGCATCTTAGGTTCCGGCTGATCTTGCCGCAGCCATTTCCCAAACCGCATAGTGTGCCTGAACGCAGTGTGCAAAATACGGTGCGCCAGGCACATATGGCCTCCGGGTTTTGTCCGCGCTGGTGCGCCGGGCCACGGCACAGAACAACAAGGATTGGAATTGTGATTCAGCCGGAACAGGAAAGCGCAAGCCCTGCTATCACCCCGCGCACCCGAGCGCGGGCACGCCATATTCTGGATCACTATTACATCGGTCCTGCCCGCGATGAACAGGTGCTTGAAATCTGGGGCTACACCGACCGCTACAGCTTCCGGCCCGGCGAAACTGTGGGTTTGCGGGTGTCGACAACTGCCGAAACCTGGTCTCTGGAGGTGGGACGGGACGGAGCAGATTATGTCCCTGTGCTGCGGGTGGAAAACTTGCCGGGCCGGCATCAGGACACGCCCCTGAACTGCTCGGTCAATGGCTGCGGCTGGGATATCAGCCATTCCTTTGTTATTCCGGATGACTGGACGGCAGGCGCCTATCTGATCACCCTGCGGGCAGACCGCGCAGATGACGCTGTCGAAGAACACCATGTGATCTTTGTCCGGCGGGCTGCACATGCCGAGCCAGCCCCTATGGTGCTGATCTGCGCAACGGGAACCTGGCTTGCCTATAACTGCTGGGGTGGATCCAGCGCCTATGAAGGCATTACGGGGCCGGGACGAAATGCCTTTTCCCCTGTGCTGTCGAATCAACGGCCCTGGACCCGGGGGTTCTGCAAATTGCCCCAAGGTGCTCCTCGTGCCTTGACCGAGAAGCCGGCCGATCCCGGCGGCATGGTGCGTTACCCTTACATGGAGTGGGCTTACGCCTACGGGTATTCAAAGAAATACGCCTCGGCTGGCTGGGCCAGCTATGAACGCCACTTTGCCTGCTGGGCGGAGGCCGAAGGCTACAATTTCGAAATCGTCACGCAGCACGACCTGGAACTGGAGCCGGACCTTCTGGCGGGCCACCGGTGTGCGGTCTTCGTCGGCCATGATGAATACTGGACAGCGGCAATGCGCGAACGGGTCGAGCGTTTTACCGAAAACGGGGGCCGGGCCGCGCGCTTCGCCGGCAACTTCTTGTGGCAGACGCGGCTCGAAAACAACGCGCAAACACAGGTCTGCTACAAATACACGGCCAAGGAGGCCGACCCCCTTATGGGAAGCGATCAGGAACATCTGCTGACTGGCGCCTGGGATGCCCCGCCGGTCAACCAGCCCGGCGCGCAGACCTTCGGCGTAAATGGCCTGAAAGGTGTTTATGCAGGTCTCGGCAATTGCGTCGGCCAAGGCAGCGGCGGGTTCACGGTCTACCGCCCGGACCATTGGTCGCTGGACGGCGCGCGGCTTGGCTACGGCGACCAGTTAGGCGCGGCATCGCGGATTTTCGGCTACGAAGTGGATGGGGTGGATTTTACCTTTGACGACGGGCTGCCTTATCCGACTGGCCGGGACGGCACCGCCGGATCGGTCGAGATCATTGCTTTGGGTATGGCAACGAATGTCGAGGCGGATTTCGCCCACTGGGGCGAGACTCTCTACATCGGAACCGCCGATGCAGAATTTAAAGCACTGACGATGCTCGGCGAGCTGACGGCAGAGATGCTGGACAAGTCCAGCCGCGGCAACGGGGCAGTCATCTCTTGGAAAAAAGGCAAAGGCGAAGTGTTTTGCGCTGGCACTTGCGAATGGGTCGCCGGGCTGACACGCCGTGACAGTCAGGTAGAGACAATCACCCGCAATGTCCTGGACCGGTTCTGCCGAAAAAGGGACAGCGAACCGAATTAATCTTTTGAAGCCTTGAACTGTGGTCGGCGCCGTTGCCACTCTTCGCGGGTTCCCCTCCAGCGGCAGCACGGCACGCGCGTATTCCCATTTTGTATATTCTAGGGGTAGCTTTCGCAGGCGCAGCGAATTCAAACTCGCCGCCCTTCCCGGGAGGTGCAGAGGGTAGAAAGGAAGCAACGGTCGTATCCGCTTCGTGCTTCATGCTGCCATGCGGTGCCGCAGTTTCAGATCGCTCAACGAAAGTAAAAGCCGGCATAGTCCCCTCCCTGTCTTGGTTCCGTCACCGCGAGGTGAAAGTACACTTTCAACTTGCGATCTCCCCCCCCCGGCTGAACGACTGCTTCGGTGACACCTGCTGATTTACAGCGAAACCACGCTGCAGTTGCGAGCAAATGCTGCGTCAGCAAACACTCGGGAAGGGCAACGGCAGCAAAGTCCCGCAGTGTGTGAATTCACGCAGCATCAGATTTCGGCGTCGCGGCTAAAGTCCGCAATGACGGGCCGCAGTGCAGCGGAGGAACGCAGTGGCCAACGGCAGCAAAGGGCCGAAACGCGACATGCCGCAGGCAGGATAGGAAACCGAAATCATGTTGTAGAGGGCCTGCGCCGGAAGGGTGCCTCGCTCTCAGTGGTGCTGATTGAAAAAGGCTTCTGCAAAGGCGCTGAAAGCCTGGAGAATTGGACGCTTCAGAGCTGCACCACGATGGGCAAGAGCGATCTGATGAAGGGGCGGATTGCCGGAAAGAGAGACCCGGATCAATGGGCTCCCATCATAACAGGGGGCATCCGGCAGATCGGTGGCCAGCAGCCCGACGCCGAACCCGTTGGCCACCATTGAACGCAGCATTTCGATTGACCTGGTTTCGTGGGCGACCTGCACTGAGCCCTTGGCGTTTTGCAGCAGGGACAGAAAATAACTGCGGCTGTGGGGCAGGTTCATCAGGATGACCGGCTCCTGCGCCAGGTCTTCGGCGTTCACGCTGGGCTGATGTGCCAAATGGTGCTCCTGCGGCAGCAGGGCATAGGGCACCGCCGCCATCAGCGGAGTGATGACAAAGTCGGATGGAATGCCGAAGTCGTATAGCAGCGCCATGTCAATCCGGCCTTCGCTGAGCCAGTCGAACAGCGTTTGCAGGTCACCTTCGAGGATGCGGACTTCGGCGTCCGGGCGGTCGTCCAGGAAGCGGCGCACCAGCCGCGGGGCATAGCGCGGGCCGAGGGTGGAAAACACTCCCAGGTTCAGGAACTCTGGTGTTCCGTCACCGCCGCTCAGTACCCAACGCGCTTGCTTCTCCAGTTCGCGCAGCTGGGCGACCTTGTGCCGCCCGAACGGGGTCAGCTCCATCCCGCGCCCGGGGATACGGAGAAAGAGCTTCTGTCCGAACACCTCCTCGCAGCGGGTAATGGCTAGCGAAACCGAGGGCTGCGAGGTGTTCAGCGCGCGGCTCGCCGCGGCAGTGCTGCCGGTGTCTGCGACCGCCAGCAGGACTTCAACCTGGCGGAAGTTCAATGGTATATTCAAACAGGAATACCCTTCATACCTATCTCGTATTTCCTACAATACCTAACCGAACGCTATCCTCCAGCAAGCAATTGAAGGTGGATGCATGTTCGAAGATGACAAAACGGCAGGCCGCAGGCCGCTCGAAGGAGTCCGGGTGCTGGATTTCTCCCGCGTTCTGGCCGGGCCTTACTGCACGGCGCTGATGGCTGATCTGGGCGCGGAAGTAATCAAGGTTGAGCCCGCTGCAGGCGATGACTACCGCCATATCGGCCCGTTCAAGGAAGGCGAAAGCCTGCTGTTCCAGTCGGTGAACCGGGGGAAAAAATCCATCGTTCTGGATCTGAAATCCGCGAAAGGCGCGGCGGCGGCACGGGCGTTGGCGGCAGATTGCGACGTGCTGATCGAGAACTTCCGCCCCGGCGTGATGGAGCGGTTCGGGCTGGGTGCTGAGGAGCTTTGCACGGCCTATCCACAACTGGTCTATGTCTCGGTTTCAGGCTTTGGCCAGACCGGTCCGAACCGGATGCTGCCAGCCTATGACATCATCATCCAGGCGATGAGCGGCCTTATGGACATGACTGGCGATCGGAATGGCCCGCCGATGATGGCCGGTGATGCCTTTGCCGACGTTGCAGGCGGCATGTTCGCGGCCTTCGGAGCGATGGTGGCACTGTTTGACCGGGAACGCAGCGGCAGGGGGCGGCATGTTGATCTGGCGCTCTACGACTCGTTGGTGTCGATGATGCCGGTGGCGGCCTGCCGGGCGCTGATGGCGGGTGAGACGCCAAAGCGGACGGGCAGCAAACATGCGCTATCGGCACCATTTGGCACTTATCCGGCCAAAGATGGCAGTTTTTCCGTAGCGGTACTGAACGACCGGCTGTTTGCCCGTTTCACGGAGGCCATTGGCGCGCCGGATCTGGCGGAGGACGAGCGTTTCTCCAGTGATGTGTTGCGGCGACAGAATGAACCGGCCCTGGCTCGGCACATCGAAGACTGGGCCGCCGCGCGCTGCGCGCAGGATGCGGTGGCGGTCCTGACAGAGGCGGGCATTCCAGCCGCGGCCCTGAGTACAGTGTCTGAGGCCTGGGCCTCGCCTCAGATGCAGGCGCGCGGACTGGCATCCCCGGTGAAACATCCCATTCTCGGTGAATTTTCTGTGCCGGAACAGCCTGTCCACTTCAGCGGTGCGGCAAGAGGATCCCGGCAGGCGGCCCCGGAACTGGGCGCGCACACACAGGAAATTCTACAACAGTTACAGGAAGGAGAGGCCAAATGATCGGCGACCTGAACAGCGAAGAACAGGCCGTCATCGGCCAGATCGAACGGTTTTCCAGCGAGGTGCTGGCACCGGCCGCCGCCGCTCTCGACGCCAAGGGGCAGTTTGCAACCCTGCACCGCCCGGCACTGGCAGAAATGGGCATCATGGGCATGAACTTGCCCGAAACCAATGGCGGCATCGGTCTGTCCGGGCCAGCTCTGTACGGCGCAGTGGAGTCTATCGCAGGCGCCTGTGGCTCCACCGCTTCGATGCTGACGGCGCACTTCCTAGCAACGGATTCGCTGCTCCTGGGCGGGGATGAGGCGCTCAAACAGCGCTTCCTGCCGGCCGCCGCAGCGGGTGAGGCACTTGGCGCCTTCGCGCTGACTGAGCCGATGGCGGGTTCCAACCCTGCTGATATGCGCAGTACCGCCGCCCGCGAAGGCGACGGCTACCGGCTGAAGGGCTCCAAATGCTTCATCTCCAATGCGGGTGATGCAGATTTTATCGTGGTCTATGCCAAGACCGACAGCGCAGCCGGCGCCCGCGGGGTCAGCGCCTTTGTGGTGGAACCAGCCAAAACCGCTGGGGTGGAGATCGGCAAACATGAGGAGACCATGGGGCTGCGCGGCGGCCACGTGTTTCCGATCTCGTTTGATTGCCATGTGCCCGCGGAAAACCGGCTGGGCGAGGAGGGTACCGGTTTCCGAACCGCGATGAAGGTGCTGGATAACGGCCGTATCGAAGTGGCCGCGCAGGCCACTGGCATTGCGCGCGCCGCACTGGATGCGGCTGTGTCCTATGCCAAGGAACGTGAGGTCGGCGGACGGCCGATCGGCCATTACCAGGGGCTGCAGTGGATGCTGGCCGACAGTGCCACCGAACTGGCCGCGGCGCGGGCATTGGGGCTGCAAGCCGCCCGCAAGCGGGGCACTGGTGAGCGTTATTCGTCGGAGTCTGCATTCGCCAAGCTTTTTGCCAGTGAGGCTGCGTGGCGTATTGCGGACCGGGCGCTGCAGATCCACGGCGGCTATGGCTATACCCGTGATTTTCCGGTGGAACGCTACTTGCGCGACTTACGGATATTCCGGATCTATGAAGGATCATCGGAAATCCAGCGAACCATCATCGCGCGCGAAATGCTGAGTTAGCGGCTTAGGCGGGCGTCATGTCAGTTAGCGCCGTTTTTGAACATTGCTTCGGCGGAGTGAACTGAACAGGCCTTGTGAAGGCTGTTGCGGTAGTTCGGGCGTTGGACCGAATTCTAGACAGCCTTCCAAGATCTTTTTTGCTCTGGCGAAACTGTTTTGCTTCGCCCAGTCGGTGCGGCATTCAACAGGCGTGCCCGGCTTCGCCATCGCTCATTCTAACTAAACTACGCCACCGGAACTGCCCAGATTTGCCTGGGCCCAACGGTCTAGCTCCTGCATTACGGGCTCAAGAGACTGCCCGGTCGGCGTAAGGGAATACTCCGTGCGGGGCGGAACCTCTGCATAAACTTTACGGACGACGATTCCATGCGCTTCCAGTTCCCGTAATTTGCGGGTCAGAACTCGCTGAGACACGTCGGGGATTTGACGGCGGATTTCACCGAACCGCCGGGTGCCGCCAAGCAGGAAGTGAATGATCTGGCACTTCCACTTCCCGCCGATGATCTCGATGACGGTTTCGACCGGGCATACATGCGCGGCCGCATCTTCCTCTGTTGCATCCTTCATCTGGTCTTCAAGCATCCCATTCAGCTCCTCGCTCCAGAAATGTACCCTTGGATACGCCGCCCTGCCAAGGCTTGCTCCTTTCGGAGGGCGTCGAGTTCCGCGTCATGAACAGCCTCTGTGCAAAGGCGAACTGACATCTTCAATAGTATCCAAAGTGTTCCTACTCACCGCATTGGGCCATAGGTGCTAAATTGGGGCACGGCGGCAAGGCAGAAACTGTCTTGGAGCCGCCGAACCACGACCTGCCTGGAGGCACCATGAAACTGAATTCCACGTCACCCGCCCTGGCGGCAGGTATTCTGTCCCTGTCGTTTGCAACAGGCGCTGCCGCGCTTGAAACGCCTCAGTCCACCACCGTGCTTGAATTTGCCGACAGCAAAACACTGTTTGTGGCAGACTCCGACGGCGGAAGGATCTTTGCCTACACGCTGCCCGAAGCTGCCCCGGCAGCGGAATCGCGCAGTTACAACCTGATTAGCCTGGGCGCCCGGCTGGCGGCCTCGACCGGCGCAGATCCGTACAGCATCAGCTATCACGATATCGCCGTGCATCCCGTGTCCAAGGAAACCTATATCTCGATGTCCCTGAGCTCGGGCGACAGCAAGTCGCCGATGATTGTGCGGGTGGATCAGGATGGCACCATCACGCCGCTGGATCTGACCACCTTGGAGGGCACATCGGTGGAACTGAACGGTACGCCCGATGACAGCGTCACTTTCTGGCATGACATTCCGGCCGCCGCCTTCACCGTCACGGATCTTGATTTCGTGGATGGCACGCTGTTCGCTGCCGGGTTGTCGACCGGAGAATTCGCCTCAACCCTGCGGCAGATCCCGTACCCGTTTACGGAATCTGCTTCGACGTCCAGCATTGAAATCTACCATACCGTTCACAATCAGACCGAAACCCGGGCGCCGATCCGGGCAATGAGCGTGGTCGATCTGGATGGTGTGAAGACGGTTGTTGCCGCCTACACTTGCACACCACTGGTCACGATCCCGTCTGGCGATCTAGCTGATGGCGCCCATGTGTCCGGCAAGACTGTGGCCGAGCTCGGCTATGGCAACACGCCCCTTGAAGTGCTGCACTTCACTGCTCCGAATGAGGAGTTCCAGCCGGAAGAATATGTGCTGGTCATCAACAAGGAACGAGATGCCGATCTGATCCGGGTGTCTGACCTGGCCGAGGCCAGCAAAGGCGAAGGGCTGTCGTCCCCAGAGCTTTGGGGTGACGCGGGGGTGAAAACCGCTGCACGCCCGCTGGGAGCAGTTTTGCAGGCCGATGACCAGGATGAACAGTTTCTGGTGACGCTCAAGCGCAACCTGGATACCGGTGACGTCGATCTGGTCTCGTTCCGCAAAGGCGCGTACTTCCGGCTCAGCGACTTCGTCAGCGAATATAACTTCCCCGACTATCAGTATGTGGAGGAGCAGGAGTTTTTCCGCAACTTCCAGAACATGCTGAAGGCAGACGCGGGCTACGCTGATCTGGCGAGGTAACGTGCAGATGCTCCGAAATCTGAAAACCGCATCCCTCTGGCTGGCCGCGCTCTTTGCGGCCAGTTCAGTGGCACAAGCCTGCGAGGAAAGCGTGTCAGATACTGCCCAGGTAACCCAAGTCTACCCCAGTGCTGATGTGCTGCCCGAAAACCTGCTGCGCTTCTATGTCTACTTCTCCGAACCGATGGCACGGGAGGGCATATGGGACTCCGTCGTGCTGCTCGATGAAGACGGCAAGGTGGTTCCGGGGGCCTTCATCGAGAACAAATTCGATCTCTGGTCGCCGAATGATCGAAGGCTGACGGTGCTGTTTGACCCGGGCCGGGTAAAGACCGGCCTGGTAGCGCACAATACGCTGGGCCGGGCGCTGGAGCCGGGGAAGGCGTATTCCCTGCAAATCAGGAGCGGCGCGGAAACCAGACGCGGCTGCACGTTAACGCGCAGCTATGAGAAGACCTTCGTTGCCGCCCAAGCGGATTTCGAGGCGCCTGATTTGGCGAAGTGGCACGTGCAGGCGCCCATGGCGAATTCTACTGAACCGCTTCTGGTGACACTGAATGGCCCGATGGATCACGTCTCCCTGGCCTACAGGGTGCGGGTGACCGACACAGCCGGTGCAAAGCTCGGCGGCTCGCTGCGCCTTGGGCGGGATGAGCGGGAGTGGATCTTCACACCCCGCGCCCCTTGGGCAAGCGCCGACTACCGGATTGAGGTGGACACCACCCTGGAAGACATCGCTGGAAACAGGCTGACCGGCTTGTTCGACCGGCCGCTGGACAGCGATGGCTACAGCCAGCCGGGACAAAAGACAGAAAGCCTCACCTTCAAGCCGCGCAGCAACTGAAGAGCTGCATGGAAAGGACTCCGGTCATGAAACTCTACTACGCACCCGGCACCTGTGCCCTGGCACCGCATATCGCCCTGGAATGGACGGGCAAGCCTTACGAGGCAGAGCTGGTTGAACTCGGGTCCGAGGAATACCTCAAGATCAATCCTCTGGGCATGGTCCCAGCGCTTAAGGATGATGGCTTCCGTATCATGACGCAGGCAGATGCGATCCTGAAGTATATCGAGGCCAAATACCCGGAAGCCGGCTTGGGCGTGACCAAGGACCCGCTCAGCCAATTCGGGCTGGATGAGGCGCTGGCTTTTCTGACAGGCGATTTCCATCCCGCATTCTGGCCCTTCTTTGTGCCGGACCGGTACACGGTTAACGGTTCCACGGGTGTGCAGGATGAAGTGCGGCAAGCGGCATTCGCCAGGATTGATCGGGTAATGAGCCATCTCGGCACACTTCTGGACGGCGGCCCGCATGTTGCAGGCAGCAAGCGCACGATTGCCGACCCCTACGCCTTTGCGATGGTGCGCTGGACGGCACACACGCCGAAACCCTGGCAGGACTACCCGCCGGTGAAACGCTTCATGGAAACCATGCTGGAAGACCGCGGCGTGCAAGCTGCGATGAAGGCGCAGGGATTGAGCTGACAATGCACAACTACGACTACAACGCCCCCGACTACCACATTGCCTCGCGCGGCCGGATTGGCCCGGACCTGCTGCACGGCCTGTTTCCAGCGGACCGTTCGGCATGGGACGATGACCCCCGGTTTCTTGGCTGGCCCGCGCATCTTCAGCGCCTTCACGCCTCGATCTCTGAGGCCAGTGCCCGACTGATCGGTGGATTGAAAACAGTGCTGGACGAACCCGACGGCAGCGTCCAGGAGCTGATGGGGCTGACCGGCATGAACCGCCTGGGGCTTGATCTGGTCTCGCATGTTCACGGCCATCACAGCTTCGAGGACAGCAATGTGCTGCCCGGGTTCCTGGGGCGCTTCCCGCAGCTGGCTTCGGCCATTGACCTCCTGGAAAACGACCACCAGGTCCTTGATCAGGCACTGGACCAGTCGGAACAGGTTTTTGCCCTGCTGCGCGGCGGGAAAACCTCAAAATCACAAATCGGCAAGGCGCTGGAGCAGGCGAAAGTTCTGAACAAGATCCTGAACCGGCACACCTATGACGAGGAAGACATCCTGATCCCGGCGGTGCTGCATGCTTATGCCTGAAACACCGGATGACATCCCCCGGCTTTTTGCCGAGGCCTGGAATGCCAGGGACGCTCGCGCCCTGGCTGCCCTCTTTGCTGAGGACGCTGATTTCGTCAATGTCGTCGGCCTGTGGTGGCACAACCGCGCCGACATCGAAAAAGCGCACGCCTACGGGCTCAGTACGTTTTTCCGGCACTCAGAGATTACTGCCCGGGGTATCAAGGTCCGGCGGGTTGGCGGCGACACCGCGATCATTCACACCCGCTGGAAACTGGCAGGGCAAATTGGCAGGACAGGTGAAACTCTTGAGGACCGTTTCACAATAATGGTGTTTTTTGCACAGCGCCTGGCCAATGGCTGGGCCGTTCTGGCTGCGCATAACATCGACGTCATGCCGGGGATGGAGACCATTGCTACCAAGGACGGATCGGCATTTGCCGTAACCTACCGGGATGGCGAATAGCGGCTACCCCACTTGTTTGTTCTAGCCCTGGAACCAAGGTTTATTTGCCGCAACTGAGGCTCAGGCGGGAAGAAAATGTAGAACGAGCCCGGATTTGGAAGGCCTCTCCTGTTGCGGTCAGGAGAGGCACTCAGGACCAGCGGGCCGGTCTACGAACTTGTCCCAACTGGCGCGCGGTTGATCTGGCTGAGCTCTTCCATCACGTCGAACACGTGGTCGCTGACGACCTCGATGCCGATCGCGTTCAGGCGCGGGATATGCATGGCCTTGTAGGCCTCCACAGGCGTTCGATAAAGATGTTGTCCAGATGACGGCATTCCTGTTGTCCAGCCCCATTTCTATGGGCCATTTTGGTTTAGAGTTTCGGGCACTGGTGGGCGCATGTTGAGGGCCTGATGGGGTCGGGTGTGGTTGTATTGCCTGAGCCAGCAATTGATCACGATCTGTGCCTGCCTGGTGGTTGTGAACCATTCGGAATTGAGAACTTCGCGGCGGAGCGTTCCATTGAACCTTTCGTTGTACCCGTTCTCCCAGGGTGAACCCGGGTAGACCCGGATCGGGTTCACGCCAACTTTCTCGAGCCAGCGCTGAGTAACCTTTGATGCAAATTCCGGGCCGTTGTCGCTTCGGACGAACTCTGGCTTTCCGTGGCGCAGGAACAGCCCGTAGAGAACCTCGCGCTGCAAGAGCGAGGGGTTTCTGCGGTAGCAATAGCTGCAAGGGCAAAAGGCGGGTTTGTCCCGCGTCTCGATTGTCCGACCTGAATGCAGCGAAAGGGCGTTTTGAGTTCCGCCGATTTGTGCGGCCTTGCGGCAACGCTGCGTGCTGATCAACGCCCTGGACGGTTGCCATCGCTGTTGCTGTTGCCCGCAGGCAGCCCATTGCTGCCCTCGGCCACCTAGTGATCTCTCGCTGGTGAAGTTGCGGGTATGTTAACTAAGAGGATAGCTGCGTAACAATTTGAAATCAGCCTCTGGCAAACTCGGAGCGGTTCTGCCTGGCTGCAACAATGCCGGGATTCACTCCGAGCGTTTTGCGCTTTGAACGACTTAATATACTCTGAGATTGCGGGAAGATCCGTCGGTTTCGGAGAACGCATATGGCCAGCAGGAAAGTCGAGGGCGACGCGCTAAAAAAATTTATAAAACTTGGGGCGAAAGGCCCGCTGCCGTTTGGGTTTTGTCCGGGAGCCAAGGATCCGGATCACACCATTGCCATTCATCGCACGATGAAAGCCTCCGCTCTGGGCAAGGCCGCCAAGGCTGAAGGAACAGGCAGCAAGATAGCTTTTGGAACATTCACGACACAGGGCAAGGTCATCACATTGACCTGTGAACGGTCCGTTCCCGCGCTGTCAAAGATGTTGAAGAAGTACTTGAAGAGTCAAAAAATCCAGATGGATGTCATCGTTCTGGATGCAGACGGCCATGCTTTGGAGCGTGATGTCGAAGAGGCCGATACGCCGCAGGAGACACCGCAGGACGACCCGCCGGGACCGGGCGTGCAGGAAGCAGCCGCACCCGTGGCCGCAGCACCCGAACCGTCTGGAACACTGCCGGAAGACGAGGAGGAGGACGAAAACCCCGGGGTTTTGGCCGACCCGGAGGCACATTCAGCCTACCTTCAAAAAATGGCTATGCGGCTTAGAAAGAAGCCGATGAATTTTGCACTGGCGATGCCGTCCGGCGACCCGATGTCTCTCAGGTTCCTGTTTGACCGGAAAAAGCCCGGCAAGATGCTTGCCGGACGCCTCAAAAAGGAGAGCGAAACAGTCAAAGTGACCTTTGGCCGGGCAGGAACGCAGGTCCTTGCTCTGGAGCATGGGCTTGAGGGTACTGGCGCGAAGACGCTGGTGCTTGATCTCATGGGCCGGGAGCTTCCAAGGCTTGCCAAGCAAGTGCGAAAGATGCTGCGCGGGATGGGTGTCACCCAGTTCCGGAGGATTGTTATCCTGAAAGACGGTGCCGCAATCGACGAAGACACCCAAGGCACTGAAGACGTGCCCGAGGCCGACGGTGCAGACGCCGCAACCGCTCTTGCCCGCTCCGTCGATGAACTGCGCGTGGTCCTGGCCAATGTAATCATCCCGACAACCGCGCCGCCTGCAAAGGTCAAGGCGTTGCAGGCGGCGATTGCAAAGCTGCGACTGGCGCTGGATGATTGCAAAACACCGGCAAAGCTGCAGAAAATTATGAGCGGGCTAAACCTGGTGATGGGAAAATCGGCGGCACTGATGGGTCAGTACCGTGGCAGCTACGCCAGTGTCGACACCACAGCCGAATTGCAGCGGCAGGCCGCGGTGCGCCAGGACCTGAATGCCATGCTGGACGGCATCCCTATTTCGGCCTCGGCACCGCCTGATCAGGTACGCAAGCTGGCTGCCGCCATCGAACTGCTGCGCAGCAAGATTGCCAAAGCCGCCACCCAGGGCGAATTTGACAAACTGGCCAGCGCCGCCGGGGTGGTGGTCTCCAAGTCCGTGCCGCTTCTCGCGCACGGGCCGCAGTCCATTGTCACGATGAAGGACGCCGCCCGGCATCAGAAAAGCTGGGACAGCTTGCCGGAACGGTTCCAAACCTTTTTTGCCAATCCCAAATGCAAGATACCCGTGACCTATCAGACTATGCCAGAGCTGATGACAGCAGCGGGCCGGCTGCGCGGGCTCAGCGACGATGATCTGCAGGGGTTCTGGCGGTGGATGCATATTGACGCAAAAAACCTGCGCACATTGAACGCCGGCATCAGCGCCTATCTTGGCGTGCTGAACACCCGTGCCCGGATGGGCGACCGGGTATTTCAGAGCGGCGAGGAAACAGGCCAGACACTGGCGCAGCACGGCGACGGCGATCCGATTGTCGCCAATGAGCGAATTCAGCGTGATTTTCCGAACAAGGAAGACGCCATTTACTATGCGCGCAGCCTGAAAGGCGCTGCGGCGGTGGTGCAGGAAGGCAGCCGGTTTGTTGTCTATAAGGTCACCTTGCAGAACAGCGAATATGCCCTGGGCAAGGACAGCCTCAGGCTGGATGATGACGTAACCACGGATACCGATACGGCTGCAGACACCGCGTTGCAGGCGAAAGAGCGGGAATTGCTGCTGGCTCAGCTCAAGTATTACGGGGAATACGCCAATTTCGCCGCCAAATTCGGCAACCCGGTTTATCTGCCCTTTGCAGCGCTGGAAGCCGGGGTGAAATTTCTGCTCGGCGAGTCCCCGACCGGCATTCACCAGGAATCCGAGGATGAAATGAACCGGCTGGCGGCTGAGGTCGCCGATCTCAGGGCGAAACGCTCCGGTGCAACGGCGATCAAGGGCGGCAAATCCAACCTGGTGGCGCTGCTGACCGAGGATGACTATGTCCTTAACGCTACAGGTGACGGCGGTGCCACGGTGTCACGCGCCGGCGGCGGGCCGGACCCGTATTCGGGGCCGCTGCGCCTGTACGGCCCCGGGCTGAAGGCGTGTTCAACCCCGGAAGAGCTGGAGACCCAGCTTGAACTTGTGATGCGTGACACTGCCTATGCCGCCGTCGACAGGGCAGAGGCAGCAGCGCGCGAGCTGAGAGCAAACCTTGGCGAAGGGGCGCTGAAACCCGAGGATCAGGCTGCGCTGGAGCAAACGCTGAAAGCGATAAAGCCGTTTGACGAAAAGCTCGCCGAAAAAGAGCTCGAGCTGCTGGTTGCCCAGCTCAAACTGTACGGGATGTATGCCAATTTCGCGGCCAAGGCAGGTAATCCGATGCTGTGGCCAATTGCCACTATCGAGGCTGGCTGGAACCTGCTGAATGACAAGCCCGCCCATGGGATTGACCCGGCGGCGGAAGCCGAAGTCGATAAGCTGAAGGCCGAGGTCGCCAAGATCAGATCGCAGCGCTCGGTCGCCGCGGCCGGTTTCCCGCTGGCGCTGCGGGTTTCGGACCAGGAGGACTTCCTGTCCAAATCCCCGGCCGAACAGGCTGATCTCCTGCGCCAGCAGGTGGACGCCATGTTTGTCGACATTCAGGCAACTCGCGAGAACATCGACGAGGGCGATTTCGACCTTTGGACCATGCCCGGTGTGCGCGATACTGCCATTGCTGCGCTGGATCTGAAGGGCGACCAGCTGAAGTGGGCCAAGGAAAAGGCCGGCTGGGAGCAGACCAAGGACACCGCCTTTGCGGTCGGCGAAGCGGTGGTTGCCATAGGTCTTGCGGTGGGCGCGATCGCGGTATCCGGCGGTTCGGCCACTGGCGTGGTGCTGGCAGGTGCCTCGGTCGCGGTCGGCGGCTACAGCGCCTATAACGCCACCGAGGAATATTTCCGCAAGGGCTCGGCAGCGAATATTGCCATTGATCCGAGCCAGGGGCTGGTGGACCCCGAGGATGTGCCGCATTGGGGCTGGGTTGCTGCAGCCTGGGTGGGCGTAGGATTTGATGCCGCGGCTGTTGGCTCGGCCATCAAGGCGTTCCGGGCCACCAAAGACCTGGCCAAGGCGGCAAAGATCCTCGGTGTCCCGCCTGATAAGATAGACGAAGTTCTGGCCCCAGCACTGGCGGGGCGCAATGTTTCCAACTTCAGCGCAAAGATGCTGGGGGCAGAAGCCTATGCCGCGCGTTTCGGGGATGAGGCGGTTGAGGCAACAACGGTGATCACCCGCAACAGCAAGGGCGGTTACGATGCCGAAGTGATCCTTCGGCCCGGTGCCGACCCGCGTCTGCGCGAGGCGGCAGTGCTGGAGGAAATGCGCCATATCTCGCAGATCAGCGACCCGGCCTTTGCCGATGACGTGGCGCGGCTGACAGAAGATGCCCTGGCCGGCTGGGCAACCAAGTCGCCGGTCGACAAGATGTTGGCGAAGCGCTCGCAGCTGGTTCTGGAAGCGGATGCACAGAAGTCACTGCTGGCAAAGCTGCAGTCTGATCTATTGAAAGAGCGCAACCTGCAGAAACTGCAGGACTTGGAATGGGACATCGCTTCGGCGCAGTCCAGCCTGGCACGATACCAGGACGAGCTGGCCGAGATCGAAAAAGCCCTGCCTACCGGCCAGCCGCCCCTGTCGGTGGATTTGCGCTACCCGCCGCGCCTGCACAACACCGCCGAGGAAACCCTGGCCTTTTCCGAGGCGATGAAACTGCCCGGCATAAAGGAGGCCTACGAGGCCCTGCCGGACAAGGAGCTGTACCTGTTTGCCAAGACCAAGGACGGAATCGAGATCCGCCGGGTCAAAGGCGCAGCGGAGGAGGCGCGCAAAGCGGGCAAGCAGCTGAATGGCAAGCGTCTGCAAAGAGGCGAAGACGGGATCTGGAGCATCGTAGAAGGCTCGAAACGCGATACCGCAACGCGTCGGGCTAACATTCTGCGTGACCACGGAACACCGAAACTGGACAGCGAAACCGGCGCAGTGATGCGGCCGCAGATGGAGGCCAAGCTTGCTGAATTGAGCGATCCCTATTTTCAGGCTTATGCCCGGAAATACAGCGAAATGGTTGATGCTTTTGAAGCGGCCGGCGGTGATCTGACCGCTGTGTTCCGCAGAATGGAAAAAGGCGCCGGTAAAAAGGGGGCGGACAAGGCGATCAATGAGTTTTCCATTCCGGCTTTTGAGGAAGCCTTTCGCCGCACCTTGCGGGATGAAACCGTGAGCCGACTTATGCGCCTGAAAGAGCCAGAGCGGACAACGGAGTTGACGGATCTCATTAATAAAATTCCCGACAGCGCCGATCAGGGGGCCTTGTTTGCCGCCTACCGCAAGGCCAGCATGGGGCCAGCACTGGAGGTCGTCGAAGCCGCACCAAATGCCACCAAGCTGGAAGGCGTCAAGAAATTCGGCGACGGGCTGGTTGAATACACGCCGCCGAAATCCACCAAAAAAGCCCGCCCCGGAAGCCGGAAGGCTGCATCCCCAGGCCCCAAGAAAGGCGGCACCTATCTGGCAGAGGACAAAAGCAGTCTTGGCGCTTTCGATGAGGATCAGCTCAAAGCATATCTGAAGAAGATGGGGCCCAAAGGAGACGACCTGATAAACGCCAATGGTGATCCGTTGAGCGGCGTTATCTATTTTCTGCCCGACATTGACACAGCCCGGAAAGTGCTGCGGAAAATTGAAAAAGTATGTTCAGGAAAACTTCCTCCAAACATGCACCTGGGGTATTTGCAGGATGGGAAAATGGTATGGTTGCAATAGGTGTTGCCGTGATTGTTGAAACCAGAAAGGTAAGGACTTTTCAATGACCTCTACTTATCCTTCAGCAGTACTTTGCAATGTGATTGCCGACCCTTCGGTGCCGGTTGAGACACTGCTTCATGCTGTGCTGGACATTCTGGCCGAACGCGATGGCTTTGCGCCGCTCAGCTGGACCTGCCTGGCAGAGGCGGTGGCAACTTCAACTGATCAGGCCGAACGCCCTGGCTTGCCGCCGCGTGATGCAGTTGCTCAATTTGGCGAGGCTGCCTTCGCCCAAGGATTTGCTATCGATGGCAAGGCTGATGATGGGCTTATCGTAAAGCCCCTGTCTGGAGATCCGGACGCCGAAGCAGTCACCATGCGCGAAATCCACGAAGGCTGGTGGTTGTTTGATCGGCTCTGGGTGGACTCAACAGCCACCGACGCCGGGTTCGTGCAAGGTGTAGGCCAGCTGTGCCAAATGGTGCGCAAGCTGGCGCAGCAGATGCCGCTGCTGGGGGCCGAGGTGCGGCGGCAAACCGAGAGCTACCTGGGGCCGATCCCGCCCCATGCAGACCCGGATCTGGTGATGGCCTGCGTCCAGACCGATGACATCAGCCGCGATTACGCGGATCCCGACGCCTATTGGGAATCCTGGGACGAAGTCCAGTACATTGGCAACGGGCTGGCGCTGGTCACTCGCGGCGAAGGGATCGCCGATGAGACGGAATTCAAGGAGCGGGTGATGAATGCCGCCTTCACAATGGGTCGCGCTGCCTTGCCCGGGCTGACGCAGTACTACCAGGCAGAGCCTTCCAAGGAAGAAGCGGCAATGCTGCAGGCCTTTCCGCGCTATCTGCAGCAGGTCGGCTATGATGCGGCTGCCAAGACGCTCGAATTTACGGCCCTGGTTCCTGAAGATGACCGTCTGACCCCGGCAGATATCTTTACGGTATTGGACTTTCAATGCAATGGCACCGCGTCAGGCGGTGAAGTGGATGAAGTCATCGTGACCTTTCCGAGCCGCTCAATGGCTGAACAAGAAGCTGCTCCATTGCGCGACATTGGAGATGTGCGCATCCAGTATCTGCAACCTGACGGCAGCTGGGCCGCGCTGGAAAACTGAAGGCTTCGAAGTTTGAGAAAGTGTCGCCGCCGGGCCCCCACCTACGTCCTTCATGTGACCGACTAGAAGGGAGTAAAAAATTTGAGTCTCACCTTGCAGCCATCGCCGCGCCGCACAGATTCAGCAAGCGAAAAAGGCCGACTACCGCGCAAAGCCGCCGTATTGGGAAAGATAGATTGCGACTGCAGCGAATGTCCGCTCGGTCCGGCGAAGTGTGAGTTTGGGTTGCTCTTGAATTTGCGCTCGCAGCGAATGGCCGGATCGCGGTCTGCAACCGCAGCATCAGGGTGCTTTTACCAAGGCCGGATATGTGCTGGAGAGTTGTGCATTCAGAAGATGGCGGGGCAGTGAAACGCTGCCCCTCCTGTCATTTCACCTCTTTGAATTGCCTCCCTTCAAAGAGAATTGCCTCCCTTCAAAGATCCAGCGCGGCTCACCGCTCCTGCTCATAACGAACTTCACCGAATCAGTGGCTGCGGACTGCCGTTTTCAGCCTCTGAATTTCGCGAAGACCAATGAGCCGGAACACGTAAGACAGATCATTCCCTAAGTGGCTGTTTCGACTCAAGATTTTCCCGGAGTCGAGCCAATATACACTCAAACGGCAAAAAGGAGTGCCCCAGACCAGCTATTAATACTTGAAAAGAAGAAGGCCCCAATCTGGAGGATGGGGCCTGAGTGAGCCGGGAATCGGCACGAGGTCTCAGCAGGATCTGCATATAGGGCGCCCAGCGGGCGCCTTTTCTATTTCTGGATTTGGACGGGAACTGCCCCCAGAGTGTGCCCTTATGGGCCTTGGTCGAGTTTGCAGAAAATCTGTTGGATTGAACTGCTCGACCCGATCGAAAATGGTGCCAGGACCGACCGCTCAGTGCGGGTCGATCGTCGGTAGCCTTTAAATGGCATTTGTCTTTGGCCAGCGTACGATAGGCCTTCGTGCCGAAGGGTTGAAAGCGGTAATTTGCAGCAGCAAAACTGATAGCTACGTCCCGCAATACCTGGCCTTCAAGGCGGCAAGAACTCGACGCATGTTTGCGTTAGAAGTGAACTGGCCATTTAGGCAATGCAAGCCGGTGTTTCGGAGTAAATAGGCGTTTCCCGGAGGGGCTGGCTGCCTGTCTTTAACCGAGCGAACACGTTAGATCTGATCAATGGTTTCCTTGAACAGGTACTTCTTGATGCGGGCATACCCATAACCAATGTGGATCCGCTGCACGAAGCCGACAGCCTGAATGTCCTGCTCAGCCAAAGCCGTTTCGAGGTCCACAAGTTCAGCAACCAGGGCATCGGCAACTTCCGGTCCGGCACCGTCCACGACCCTGTGCCACGTGCTGGCGGCCTGGTAATAGGCCTGCGTCCAGAACGAGCGCAGGACTGAGTTTCCGATCAAATCGCTGATGAGAGTGTTGAGCTGATCATTCACGACGACATACTGCCGTGAATCGACTTGCCCGCCGAGCTGATGCGCCTGGGCCAGCAGACCGCGGGCGCGTTCGAGATGGCTCCCCTCGATTTGTGCAGGTGCTGTCGCCCCGATCAATCCCGCCAGATGCAGGCGCATGTCATAGACATGAGTGATCTTCTCCGGCGGCAGTTCCATGACCACATTGCCGACGCCGTTGATGGTTTCCACCAGCCCCAGGTGGTTAATCCGGCTGATGGCGTCGCGGACAGGCGTTCGGCTGACGCCGAATTCGTCAGCCAGTTCCGCCTCTTTCAGCCGGTCGCCGGGCGTGTAGTCCAGAAAGCAGATCCGTTTCAGGATCAGGTGCTGAATATCCTCAACACCCGGTTTGCGGCCGCCCCATCCGGGAGGGGTCATAGATGTCTCACCAGATGCCAAGAAAACTCTCCTTACGGCGCGGCTGCGGTTGCCGGAGTCATACCAAGGCAGCCTGCGGCGCAGAAGGACATAATTTCAGTGATCCCGTAATAGCTGCCCGTATCCGGAAATGCGGTCCTGGATGCCGGCCAGACGCAGAACGTGCCACATCATCGCCTGGTTGGAGCAGATCACCGGCTTGCCCAGTTCTTGCTCCAGTTGGCCGGCGATCTCTAATGACCGCAACGCACCGCAGCTGATGAACAGAGCATCGCTGTCTGGCGTGTCTGCCTCTTTGGCAAACTCGGCCAGATACTTGGGGCTGACGCGGATCATGTCACTGTCCTTCTCCAACTGCAGCCCTTGGATCTGCGTCACCTGAAATCCTGCCCTTTTCAGGTACTGGACTTCCTGATCGTTGATCTCGTCCAGGTAGGGCGTGGCAACCGCAACCCGTTTGGCGCCGACAGCGCGCAGCGCCTCAAGGACGGCGGTGATCAGGCTGGTGGCCTTGGCTCGCGGCGCGCCCTTGTTCAGTTCCGCAGCAACCCGGTCTTCTCCGATAACCAGACTGCCGGAAGTGCAGCCATAGCAGATCACATCGAGGCTGCCATCCGGCAGCAGTGTTGAGGCAGCGCGGGCCAGATCCCCGGCATGGCGGCTGAGGCTGTCGACCGTGATGCTGTCCCCGATCCAGGCGCGGGCGAAATGCACTCCAACCCCGTCGGGGCGCAGGAGGAACATGTCGTCCTCAATCGTTTGTTCCGTGGCCAGCAGGACAAAGCCGATCTTGGCCCGGTGGTGGCGGCCTTTATCAAACATTTTCTCTCCGTGACTTGAGGGTGGTGCATGCAGCATGTCAATTTGAAGGCGCAATTTTGGAAAAAATCAAGTATTGACGCAATAGCTGTACACAGCTTAGCAAATTGCAGGGCTGGAGTTTCGATTCGAGCCGCGACTGAAACACGAACAGGGAGGAAACCTTCGTGGGGATCGCAACATTGATAAAGGCGGGTGCCGCGGCGGCTGGCGTTCTGGCTGCCACGCTGCCTGCGGCACGGGCTGAAGACATCATTCTGGGTCATGTGATGGACACCCAGCACATCTTCCATCAGGTATCCGAGCGCTTCTCGGCGCGGCTGGAGGAACTGTCCGGCGGCACGCTGAACGTTGACTACCATCCAGGCGGCGACCTGGGGGATTGGACCTCGATCGTCGAGCAGGTGTCGCAGGGCGCGGTGCAGATGACCATGTCCTGGAACCATTCCGAGCTGGATCCGCGCTGGGATGTGTCGGTGCTGGGCTATGTCGCCAGCGACTGGGAAACCGGGCGCGAGGTCTATGGCCCGGGTTCGGTGATGAACGGGGTCTATGACGGCATCATGAACGATTTGGGCATGGTGCTGCTGGGCACGATCCCGACCGATTTCACCGGCTTTGTGGTGCGCAAGGGCGTTGAGGTGCCCACCAGCTTCCCGGAAGAGGCAGAAGGCTTCAAGATGCGGGTACCGGGCATGCCGATGGCGATCGAGCGTTACAAGGCAACCGGCTTTGCCCCGGTCCCTATGGCCTTCAGCGAGGTGCATACAGCCCTGCAGACCGGTGCCATCGATGGCCGCGCCTACTCGCCGCCGTCCGAGGTGCTGCTGTTCAAGGATGTGGTCAGCGCCTATGTCTTCACCCGCGAGAACTTCGAGCACACTTTCTGGACCGCCAACAAGCGCTGGTTCGACAGCTTGAGCGAAGAGCAGCAGGGCTGGATCCGCACCGCCGCGGATGAAGCGGTGACTTGGGCCTGGGAAAACGCCGAGGCCGAAAGCCCCAAGTGGTTTGCCCAGATGAAGGAGGCCGGCATTGAGATTGTCGAGCTGACACCTGAGCAGCTGGAGGCCTACCGCCAGCAAGTGACCGCAGTGGAATACCCCTACATGGAGCAGATCATCGGCGCCGAAGTGATGGGCCAGATCAAGGCTGCCGCGGGAGCCAACTGATCCCCGCTTTCCCGTGCCCGGGGGCTGCCCCGGGCACTGCACCGGCTGAGGAGGACGGCGCATGACCAAAGAACTTTTGCACACGGACAGCCTGGACAACGTCCTGACACCTGAGCCGATCATGCCGGCAGGCAGCGATGCTGCGGCACCGGTTTACCGCGGGCTCGGCGTTTTCTATGCGGCTGAAGACAGGGTTGCCCTGTTGATGCGGGTGATGCTGTTCGGCGCGATGATCTCGCTGGGGCTGCTGATGGCGGCGCAGGTGTTCATGAGGTACGTGATCTCCTCGCCGTTTCTGGGGATCGAGGAACTGGCGCCGATGCTGGCCTTGTGGATCTACTTTATCGGCATGGCCTATTGCACCCGCGAGCGCGACCACATCGAAGGCGGCGTGCTGACCCTGCTGACGCAGAACCGCAAGACCCTGCTGGCGGTGCGCCTGTTCGGCACCCTGGCCTGCCTGGTGACGGTTGCGGTCTTTGCCTGGTTCGCCTGGGATTTCGCTGCCTACAACCTCTCGCTGAACCGCAAGAGCACCTACATGCGGCTGCCCAAGTACATCTGGGATTTCAGCATGGTTTCCGGCTTTGCGCTGATGATCCTCTACCTGGTGCTGCAATTCTTCCTGGAAGCGCGCGCACTGCTGACCGGACAGGGCGGAGACTGACCTCATGACCTTCTTTCTCATTGCCATTCTGGCCATCATCTTCCTGCTTCTGATCGAGGTTCCGGTTGGCTTTGCCTTCGGCGCCGGGGCGCTTGGCTACGGGCTGATGTCCGGCACCAATATCTCCTTCCATGCCGGCTACGGCTATTCCCAGGTCAGCGCGTTCTCATTGCTGGCAATCCCGTTGTTCATCCTGTCGGGCACCCTGATGGGCGCCTCCGGAATCTCCGAGCGTCTCTTGAACTTCGTCAATTCTTTTGTCGGCCGCACCAAGGGGGGCTTGGGCGCGGTGACCGTGCTGACCTGCGCGCTGTTCGGCGCCATCTCCGGCAGTGCTTCGGCCGCCATCGCCGCCATTGGCAAGATCATGGTGCCGCGGATGATCAAGGAGGGCTATCCGCCCGGCCATGCTACCGCGCTTGTCGCGGTCTCCTCAGTGCTGGCGCTGATGATCCCGCCTTCGATTCCGATGATCGTTTTCGCCATTGCGATCCGCGAGTCCGTCGCCAAGTGCTTCCTCGCCACCATGGGCCCAGGCGTGCTGCTGGCGCTGGTCTATTGCGGGCTGAACTTCTTCTTCCTGCGCAACAATCAGACCATCACCACCGCGCCCAAGCTGCCCCTGCGCGAAACCCTGGCCGAGGCCGCAGGCACCGGCAAGAAGGCCAGCTTGGCAATCATCATGCCGGTGATTGTGCTCGGCGGGATCTACAGCGGCATCGCCACCCCGACCGAGGCGGGTGCTGTTGCGCTGGTCTACACGCTGATTGTGGGTATTGCGATCTACCGTTCGCTGCCGATGCAGTCGCTGTTCAATTCCACGGTCGAAGCCGCCCGGCTGACCGGGGCGATCCTGATGGTGCTGTTCTTCCTGTTCGTGATGAGCCGCGGCATGGTGCTGGCCAAGGTGCCGACCCAGTTTGCCGACCTGCTGCTGACGATTTCCGAGAACAAGATCGTCATCCTGCTGCTAATCAACCTGCTGCTGCTGATCATGGGAATGATCATCGACGATGTGTCTGGCGGCGTGCTGGCAGCCATCATCCTGCTGCCGGTTACTCAGAAAATCGGCCTGGACCCGATCCATTTCGCAGCCATCGTCGGCACCAACCTGGGGCTGGGCAATATCTCCCCGCCCTGCGCCCCGCTGCTCTACATGGCCGGCGGCGTCACCCGCCAACCGCTGTCGGTTTATGTCGGCCCGACGATGAAGTTCCTGCTGCTGGGGCATTTGCCGATGGTCCTGATCGTGACCTTCGTGCCGCCGGTAGCCCTTTTCCTGCCCGGGCTGTTGGGCTGACTTGCCCGCTGTCCGCCACTCAATCCACCTAACAGAAGGAAGTCAGCACATGCTGGAAGAAGCCAAAAAACGCACCCTCGGCCTGCAGGACCGCATGCGTCAGGCGGGTATCGGCAAAGCCGTGTTCACCGATGAAAGCTCGATCGCCTACCTGGCGGGCTTCTGGGGCTATCTCGGGATCGAATTCGGCCGTCCCTCGATGCTGGTGGTCGATGCGCAGGACGCGCCGGTTGTCATCACCCCGCTGATGGAATCCGAGATGGTGGCGGAAATGACCTGGGTCGAGGACGTGCGCACCTGGGAAGACATCGGCCAACGCAGCTGGGGCCGCGCCCTGGCCAATGCCTTGGGCGAGAGCCCCAAGGAGATCTGGATCGAACGCAGCACCATTCCGGCAATCGTGCGCAACCACCTGGATGACACCTATCCCGGCGTGCCGCTCAAGGATATCTCGCCGGTGCTGGGCGCCATGCGCACCATCAAGACACCGTTTGAAATCGGCGTCATGAAAGAAGCCGGCCAGATCGCCGGCGCAATGATGGCGGCGGCGCATGACAGCCTGCGGGAAGGGGCGCGCGAGTATGAATCTGCGCTCGCCGTGATCGAAGCAGGCTCGCGCAAGGCGGCCTCCTTCTTGACGGACAAGGGCTGGGACCGCTTCGTCTCGCCGATGATCCACAACCTGCAGATCCTGCAGAGCGGCACCGATGCCTCGATGGTGCACCGCCGCGCCAGCGTCAAACCCTACGAAAAATTCGACCCGGTTTATTTCTGTTTCTGCAACATGGCGCAGTTCAAGCAGTACAAGCTGGGCTTCGACCGCATGTTCCACATCGGCGATGTGACCGACCAGGCACGTGATGTGCAGGAAGCGGCGATTGAAGCGCAGCAAGCCGCGATTGCTGCCATGCGCCCGGGCGTTTGGGCCGAGGATGTGGCCGCTGCCGCCAACGAAGTCTACCGCACTCGCGGTTACGAGACCGGCTACCGCACCGGCCGTTCCATCGGTGTCGCCTATCTGGAGGCACCGGAGCTGAAGGAAGGCGACAAGACTGTTCTGCAGCCAGGCATGACCTTTGCGGTTGATGGTGGCATTTCGGTGGACGGCGTGACCGCGGGCCGGATCGGAGACTCGGTTGTGGTGACTGAAACCGGCATCGAATATATCACCAGCTACCCCCGCGAAATCCTTCTGAGCAAGGGCTGAGCCATGACAGGCAACCTGAATATCGCAGTTGCCCAAAGCCCTGCGGACCTCCACGGTCCGCAGGCGCGGCTGGCTTGGTTAGGCAACTGTCTGTCCCGGCTGCAAGGGCAGAACACCGATCTGCTGGTGCTGCCTGAGCTGTTTCTGACCGGATATAACATTGGCAGCCGGGTTTCGGACTGGGCGGAACCGGTGGACGGGCCGTCGGCGCAGGTGATTGCGGAACTCGCCCGGGCGCATCAGGTGGCGATCCACTACGGATTTGCGGAGCAATCCGGCGGTGACCTGTTTAACTCGGCCTCTTGCATCGGCAAGGACGGAAACCTGCTGGCAACCCACCGCAAACTGCTGCTGCCTCCTGGCTTTGAAGGTGACCATTTCAGCCCTGGCGAAGCCTACACGCTGTTCGAGCTGGAAGGGTTCAAAGCTGCCACACTGATCTGCTACGACGCCGAGTTCCCGGAAACCTTCCGGGCGGTCGCACAGGCCGGGGCAGAGCTGGTTCTGGTTCCCACAGCCTTGGGTGCTCAGTGGGGCGTTGTGGCAAACACCGTCATTCCCGCGCGGGCGTTCGAAAACGGGGTTTTCACTTGCTACGCGAATTCCTCCGGGCATGAAAACGGCATGGATTATTATGGCGGCAGCTGTGTCATCGCGCCGAACGGGCAGGAGCTGGCAAGAGCCGGGGCGGGCGAGGAATTGCTGAAGGCAAGCATTGGAAATGGCGCGGTTCTGGCCGCGCAATCCCGTCTTCCCTATCTTGCAGACCTTAAACGTCTACCTGGTTAGCGCGGCATTTGTTTGATGCTGCCTGTCAATGGAAACGCAAGCGTTTGCCTTGCCGAATAGGATTTCAGGGCATTCGGCGAAGAAGGCCGCTTATTCCTTCGCCGGATACGGTTCATTCCGACGCAGCAAGGCAGTTTCTTCTTCGTGGGACTGCAATTCTCTGGTCAGCCAATCGCGGACCGAGGCGAGACCCGGCAGGCTTTCTTCGGTGCGGAATTGGAGGAAGTACAACGAACTGTTGGACTTCCGCACCAGGCCGACGGGCTTGATCAGGCCGCCGGAGAGCAAAAGGTCCGCGGCGACGATGTCATCTCCCAAGGCGATCCCCTCGCAGGCGATCACCTTGCTGAAAATGGTCTGTGTGGAATGGAAAATGGGGCCATTGCGGATGCCCGGGTGCTGTACGCCGGCAGAGGCAAGCCACTTGGCCCAGCCAGAGGCATCATCTTCATGAAGCAGCTGGAAGCCGGCCAGGCTGGACGGATCGGCCATTTGTTGTCCCGGCGGCAGAAGATCCGGGCTGCAGACGGGAAACTCGTAGCCGGTCCGCAGGTAGGCCGACTGATACTCGGGCCAGTCACCGCGGCCAAAGTGGATGGCTACATCGGCATTGCCCCTGAGATAATCCTCGACGCTGCTGCCGAAGGCGACCTCCAGCTGAACCCCCGGAACCGCGGCCTGCAGCGCGCTCAGCCGGGGCCCAAGCCAGCATTCGACAAAACCGGCATTGGCGAACACCTTCAGCTTCTGGTGCTCAGTTTCACCGCGCATAGGCTTGCGGATCAGCCCGGTCACTGCAGCCATTTCATCAAAGGCGGAGGCAATGGTGCCGAAATATGTCCGGCCTGCGTCGGTCAGGGCGACTTTCCGGTTGAGCCGCTGAAAAAGCTGAACCCCGAGCCAATCCTCAAGCTTCTGGATCTGATGGCTCACCGACGACGGCGTGACGCAAAGCTCCTCCGCCGCACGCTTGAAGCTGGCGTGGCGGGCGGCGGCCTCGAAAGCGCGCAAGGAGGTTAGCGGAGGCAGATGTCTTTTCATGATCCTTCAGGCACCATTTCAGATGAATCTATTCGATCTGAACGGTTCGATAAACATCGTTTGTTCTATAGCAGCCATTCCGCCACGCTGAAGCCAGCCCCGAAACACAAACAGTCAAAGACGGGCGCTACATGACAGCAGGGAGAACCACCATGTCAGCAAAAACCGGAATCCGGGCTCTATACCGGCGGGCGTTGAACACCACTGCGGTGGCGTGTCTTCTGATAGGCGCAGCGGCGTCTCAGGCCAGTGCAGACAGCCAGCAGGTGAATATCACCGCCTGGGCCGAGTATTTCCCCCGCGAGGTGCTCGACAGCTTTGAAGCGGAGACCGGTATTTCCGTTGTCTATGACTATTTTGACTCGCTGGAGCAGCTTGAAACCAAGATGCTGGCCGGCGCCACCAACTATGATGTGGTGTTGCCGTCGGCTCTGGTCGCTAACCGGCTTATGCAAGTCGGTGCGCTGGCCGAGCTCGACCAGGAAAAACTGCCGAACCGGGGCAATCTCGACCCGAAGATCATGGAATTCCTGTCCCGGCATGATGAGGACAACCGTCACGGTGTGCCGTATCTGTGGGGAACCACCGGCGTCATCTACAATCCTGCCCTGATTGCCGAGCGCATGGAAAATGCCCCGGTCGAAAGCCTCCGTATGATCTTCGATCCGGACGTGGTGTCAAAATTCGCCGATTGCGGCGTCGCAATCATCGATTCCCCGGAAGAGATTATGGCGATCGCCTTGAATTATCTGGGCCTGAACCCTTTCACTTCGGACAAAGCGGATTTCGACAAGGCATACGAAATGCTGGCTGAGGTCTGGCCGCATGTGCGCCACTTCAAAACCGCCTCCATCATCAACGACTTGGCCCGGGGCGACCTGTGCCTGGCGCTGGGCTGGAGCGGCGATGCAGGCCTTGCCTATGCCCGTGCGCTTGAAGCCGGCAATGGCGTCGAGATTGCCTACTCCATCCCCCAAGAAGGCACCGAGGTCTTTTTCGACTTCATGTCGGTTCCGGATGATGCCCCGCACCCGGAGAACGCTCATGCCTTCATCAACTACATGATGAAGCCGGATGTCATCGCCAGCGTCACCAATCTTTACTACTACCCGAACGGCAACCAGGCATCGCTCGAATTCGTGGCCCCGGAAATCCGCAACGATCCCAATGTCTATCCCGGGCCGGAACTGATGAGCAAACTGTTCCCGAACCTTCCGCGCGATCAGAAAAGCCTGCGCCTGCTGAACCGCGCCTGGACCCGGTTCAAGACCGGCCGCTAAGCCGCCTCCCACTCAAATTCAGCTCACAGCAAGGAAACAAGCTGCGCCCTCGCGGCCCGGGTGCCCTGTGCCGCGTGCCATCCAAAGGAGAAAACCAGATGACACAGAAGACTGATACCCCCTTCGCCCAAGGCTTCCGTATGCCTGCCCGCTTTGACCGGCACGCCCGAACGCTGCTGACCTGGCCGCCCGCCGAAGAGGCAGTGGGCACCGATGTTGAGGGCTTCCGCAAAGAGACGGAACGCCTTGTTCATGCCATCAGCCGCTACGAACCCGTCACGCTAATCGCCGATCCCAAAGACGCAGCAGATGCACGTGAGCGCTGCGGGGAAGTTGCAGAAATCTTCGAAGCCCCGGTCGATGCTTCATGGATCCGTGATAACGGCCCTATCTTCGTACGCAACGATGCAGGCGAAGTGGCCGGCGTGCATTTCGGCTTCAACGGCTGGGGCGGCCGGGCTGTCAGCGAAAAGACCCAAGAGATGCCGTCGAAAGTGCTGGAACATCTCGGTGTGCCCTGTTTTCGCACTTCTTTCATCGGCGAAGGCGGCGGCATGTCGGTGGACGGCAAAGGCACTCTGATCACCACCGAGCAGAATATGCGCAACGTGAACCGTTACGCCGGAATGAGCCGCAAAACCATTGAACAGAACCTGCATGACTATCTCGGCATTGAAAAAGTGATCTGGCTGCCGCTGGGTCTTTACGAGGACGCCGGCACGGACGGACATGTCGACAATGTGGTTGAATATGTGGCCCCGGGCCGGGTTCTTGCACAGGTGGTTACTGACAAAGCTAACCCGAATTACGATCTGCTGCAGGAGAACCTTGAAATCCTCAAGAGCGCCCGGGATGCCCAAGGCCGCCAGCTCGAGATCATCGAAATGGATGTGCTGCCCTACAGCACCAAACTGCCGGGCCGCCGGCTCGCCACCCCATATACCAATGCCTATGTCATCAACGGTGCGGTTGTGACACCGGAGGTCGATCCCAAGCTCGACGACCGCGGCTTTATGATCTTGCAGCAAGCCTATCCAGACCGCGAGATCGTTCCCTGCCGCAGCGAATGGCAGGCGGTGGGCGGCGGCGGCATCGGCTGCGTTACCCAGCAGGTGCCGGCCGGCACGAATGTGGAGGGCTAAGCGATGCGCATGGTTACCGTCGCAGCCACCCAGATGGCCTGCAGCGCGGATGTGAAGAGCAACGTGGAAAACGGCGAGCGCCTGATCCGTGAAGCTGCCGCCAAGGGCGCCAATATCATCCTGCTTCAAGAGCTGTTCGAAGGACACTACTTCTGCCAGGACGAGGACCCGGAGCATTGGAAGCGCGCCCTGCCGGCCAAGGGGCATCCGACACTGGAGCACTTTCAGGGCGTCGCGCGCGAACTCGGCGTGGTGCTGCCTGTCTCCTTCTACGAGAAAGCCGGAAACGCGCGGTTCAACTCGATTGCGATCATTGACGCCGACGGGCGGAACCTCGGCATCTACCGCAAAAGCCATATCCCGCATGGGTTCGGCTACCAGGAGAAGTTCTACTTCTCCCCCGGCGACACTGGCTTCAAGGTCTGGGACACCGCCTACGGCCGCATCGGTGCAGGTATCTGCTGGGACCAGTGGTTTCCGGAATGCGCCCGGTCGATGGCGTTGATGGGGGCGGAAATCCTGTTCTACCCGACCGCCATCGGCTCCGAGCTTGGCAGCACGCAATGGAACTCCGCCGCCCACTGGCAGCGGGTACAGCAGGGCCATGCAGGCGCCAGCCTGGTGCCGCTGGTGGCTTCCAACCGGATTGGAACCGAAGCCGGGCTGAACGGAACTGAAATGACCTTCTACGGGTCTTCTTTCATCGCCAACCAGTTCGGCGAGAAGGTGCAGGAAGCGGACCGGGTCAGCGAAACCGTCCTGGTGCATAGCTTCGACATGGATGAAGTGGCCAGTCACCGCGATTACTGGTGCGTTTTCCGCGACCGGCGGCCGGAGCATTACGGTATCCTGTCAAGCCTGGACGGAATAAACGCCAGCACAGCATCAGGCTGACGCACTTCCTAGTGGCACAGCCAGCAGGCCGCTCCAGCCGACTGGAGCGGCCTGTATGCTTTTCGAGGCCGGGAACCTGGTTGCTACTTTCGATAACCGGGAAAGTTGCACTGAAAACTGAAGGTCCGGTGTTCTATAATGCAATGCAGAAGGCAACGCGGCCTTGGAAGGCAGCTTCGGGCCGCCATTGAAAGCGGCCCTGATCCTTAGGCTCCCATACTTTCAGTGATCGCCAGAGCATCTTCGAGCTCGAAGCCGAGATAGCGGACAGTGCCATCGATCTTGGTTCGACCAAGCAGGAGCTGAACAGCCCGCAAGTTGCCGGTCTTCCTGCAGATATGCGCAACCTTGGTCTGCCGCATGGAATGTGTGCCGTAGGACGCGGTGTTCAACCCGATGGAACTAACCCACTCCCGTACGAGGCGGGCGCATTGCCGCGCTGATATGTGCAGACGTTCGTGAAACCGGCCGGGCCAGCGATATTCTGAGCCGACCATCAGCGGTTCGTCCGTTCATCTAGAGAGTAACATGCGCGAGCTTTCCGTGATCTCGAAACGCACGGGCTTCTGTTTCTTGCTTTGGATGATCGAGGCGCGCTCCTTGGCGAGGCCGGAGGCATAGACATCAGACGCCTTGACCTTCACCAAGTCACAACCGCGCAGTTTGCTGTCAACGGCGAAGTTGAATAATGCCAAGGCTCTGCGGTTCTCGGCGATCTCGAGGCGAACGCGGATTGCCCAAGAAGCGACAATGAAACCCGCTGCCTAACAATCAGCGAGATCAGGTTGCTCTGCGACGGCATCGTGACATGGTGACCGAGGGAATGCCGCCGTTGTCCGGCATGGCACAATCGATGCAGTCATCACAGATTGGTGCCGTTCCTTTGGAGCTCTCCGGTCCTGTAATCGGGACAGTGGTCGGGACCAAGATCCCGCCAGATGTGAGGTTTGCAGACAGGGGGCTGCAGAACGAGAGCTCGCTTCGGGCGCCGATCTTGAGGTCTGCAAATTCTCATATCGCGGGACAAAGCTGCCATAGCCTAAAAGTTACTGAACGTCTGCAAGACCACAGTTTTGGCTTTTGCCTTGGAGGAACAGCTTGCTCCTGGCGTTCGTCAGCCCGTTTCAGGCAAGCCTATCTGGCCTGGATAGAGGTTCAATAGCGGCCAAAATAACCTTGGGCGCTTTGGGCTGTCAGCCAGTCGATGGCGACCCGTGTTTGCCGGCGCAATTGGTTGCCTTTGCGCACGTCCAGGAAATACCCATGGGTTGGCGTGATGTCTTCGTCAAACAAGCGCACAACTCTGCCTTCGGTTAGATCCTGGTCAATCAGCGGCAGCCATCCAACAATCACACCCTGGCCTTCCGCCGCGCCGCGCAGCAGAACATTGGCGTCCTCAAACACCGGGCCGCGCAAGGTGTCCGGAACCCGCACGCCCATCGCTGAGAACCAGTCCAGCCAGCCCCAATGGTTCCGCTGGTGCAGCAGCGGCAATTGCAGCAGGTCTGCCGGTGATTTCACCGGGCCGAACCGGGTGAGGAAGTCCCTTGACGCAATCGCCACCGGACTTAGTTCCAGCAGTTTGACGGCCCCTTCAGGCATCTCCGACATGCGTTCCCAGCGGATCACGATATCCACGTTTTCCCGGTCCTGCGCGCCCGGCTGATACGTCGGTACCACCTCCAGTCCGGTCCCCGGGTGCTGTTCCCAGAAATCACTGATCCGCGGCATCAGCCACCGGGCCGTGAAAATGGGGCCGGCGGCAATACGCACGGTTCTGCGGGAGGTGCGCCTGAGCGCGCGGACCGCATCTTCGAGCATGCCAAAGGCCTGAACCGCCGTTTCGGCCAGCCGCTGCCCGTCTTCCGTCAGTACCACATCGCGCCCGGAGCGTTTGAACAGCTTGGTGCCGAGCTGCTCCTCGAGGCCGCGGATATGGTGGCTGATCGCGGTGGGGGTCACGGAGAGGTTCTCAGCTGCGGCGCGGAAGCTGCCCGTTCTGGCGGCGGCTTCGAAGGCGCGCAGGGCGGAGAGAGACGGCAGCATGCGGAATCCAAAGGTGAGTTCAACTCATTAGTTGCTGAGCAATGACCATTTGTAAATCAGAACTTCCGGCGCCACCGTTTGGAAGAACTTAGCTGGGCTCATGAAATGGCGGCATCCGGAAAACGAAGGCGCGGGCGCAAGGAGCGGCTTAATGCGGCCAGCGAGGCTGGCAGCGTAAGGCCAGTGTGGCCCGGTGTTGAAGGCGGGCGGCTGAAACCGCTTGCGCCTGCGGAGGTTGCGCTGGTTGAGGAGACGGCGCTATCGCTTCTGGAAACGCTAGGGCTGAGTCAGGCCATTCCGTCCATGATCGACAAGGTCTGCACCGCGGGCGGGCAGCTGACCGAAGACCACAGGCTGCTGTTTCCGCGGGCGCTGGTGCGATGGGCCGTTGAAGGCGCGCAGAAGGCCTTCAAGCTGTGCGGCCAGGAGCCGGAGAACGATCTGCAGATCTCCGGCGCGCGAGTCCATATGTCGACCGGCGGCGCAGCACCGGGGGTGTTCGACCTCGACACCGGGGTGTACCGCGACTCGACGCTGGCGGACTTGTACGATGCGGCGCGGATTGTCGACCGGATGGAGAACATCCACCATTTTAGCCGTTCGGTTGTGGCCCGCGATATTGAGGACAGCGCGGTGATGGATCTGAACACCGCTTATGCCTGCCTGATGGGCACGTCCAAGCATGTCTCGATCTCGATCAGCGCACCGGAAAACGTGCGGCCAATCGCGGATCTCTGCTACCAAATCGCCGGCGGTGAAGCTGCGTTCCGGGCGCGGCCCTTCCTGACGGTGATGGTCTGCCATGTAGTGCCGCCGATGCGTTTTGCCGAGGAGGCCAGCGAAGTGCTGGAGGCCGCGATCAGGGCCGGCTTCCCGGTGCAGCTGATCAGCGCAGGACAGGCCGGGGCGACCAGCCCTGCCACAATCGCCGGGTCGCTGGTGCAGGCGGTTGCCGAAACCCTGGCCGGGCTGGTGTTTGCACGGCTGGTGGACCCGGAGGCTAAAGCGATCTTTGCCCCCAAGCCGCTGGTGGCCGATCTGCGCACCGGGTCGATGTGCGGCGGCGGCGGCGAGCAGGCAATCCTGATGGCGGGCGCGGCCCAGATGGGGCGGCATTTCGGCCTGCCGGTTTCTTCCATCGCGGGGATCACTGATTCCAAATGCCTGGACGCGCAATATGGCGCCGAGAAATCCTTGGCCGTGGCGATGGCTGCCCATGCAGGGGCTAACATCGTCACCCAGGCAGCGGGCATGCAGGCGAGCCTGCTGGGCGTCAGCCATGCGGCCTATGTCAGCGACAATGACCTGCTGGGCAACATCCTGCGCACGATCCGCGGGGTTGAGGCGACGCCGGAAAACATTGCCGCCGATGTGATCGCCCAGGTGTGCCGCGGCGAAGGCCATTATCTGGGGCAGCAGCACACATTTGAGAGGATGAAGTCAGACTACTTCTATCCGCATATCGGCGACCGCCGGTCCCCTCGCGATTGGCAGGAGGCTGGCGCCCGGCCGGTGGGCGAGGCGGCGCGGGACACAGCCCGTGAAATTCTGAGCGCGCATTTTCCGCAGCATGTCAGCGATGAGACCGACCGCGCGCTGCGCGCGGCGTTTGATATCCGGCTCACCCGTGAACAGATTGGCAGGCCCGCATGAGCAACAGCGAACTGAACAGCCGTGCCCGTACGGCGCTGCCGGGCGGCGTCAGTCACGAGCTGCGCTACCGCGCGCCGCACCCCATCTATGTTGAACGCGCCGCTGGCGCCGAGAAATGGGATACGGAGGGCCGCCGCTACATCGACTTCAAGATGGGATCCGCCAGCCAGATGCTGGGCCACGGCCACCCTGCAGTCGTCGAGGCGCTGCAGCGGCAGGCCGCCCGCGCGATATTCAGCGCCGATTGCCACGAGGCCGAGATCGAATGGGCGGAATGGGTCAACCGGCTGTTTCCCTCCGCCGAACGCACCCGTTTCACCGCTTCGGGCAGCGAGGCGACCATGCTGGCGATCCGGCTTGGCCGGGCCTGGTCCGGCAGGGACAAGGTGCTGCGGGCCGACGGCCATTATCACGGCTGGCACGACCACGCATTGAAAGGGGCCAAGGCGGGCAGTCTGCAAGCTGCGTCGCTGGGCGTACCCGATGCGGTGACGGGCTTGATCGAGGTCTGCGCCGCCGATCCGCTGGCAATGCAAGCGGCCCTGCAGGACAACAGCATCGGCACCGTGATAATCGAAGCCTCCGGGGCCAACTATGGCTCTGTACCGCTGCCCGTGGAAACTTTGCGCGCCCTGCATGACACGGCCCGGGCCGCCGGGGCGGTGCTGATCTTTGACGAGATCATTACTGGCCTGCGCTGGTCGCCTGGCGGGCGGCAGGCGCGAGACGATATCGTGCCGGATCTGACGACGCTGGCCAAGGTCGCGACCGGCGGCCTGCCGGGCGGTGCCGTCTGCGGCCGGGCGGAGATCATGGAGCTGATGAACAATTCCGCTGCGCGGGACGGGCTGTCGCCGCCGGTCAGCCACAAGGGGACCTTTAACGGCTCCCCCCTGATTGCCGCGGCCGCCTGCGCGGCGATGCCGCTTCTGGCCACCGGAGAGGCGCAGGCACAGGCCGATGCCATGGCAGAGCGCCTGCGCGACGGCCTTAATGCGCTGATGGCGCGGCACGGCATCGCGGGATGCGCCTACGGGGAGAGTTCAACCTGCCACCTGCTGTTCGGCGCAGCTGACCCGGCGGGGCTGAACCCGGTTGAAATCCGCAGCGTGCCGCCTGTCTTGGTGGCTGGCCTGCGCGGCGGCCTGCTGGCGCGCGGTGTGGATCTGATGAGCCATACCTCCTGCGTGACCTCCGCGGCGCATACCCCGGAACTGATAGACGAGGCGCTGGACGCCTTTGATGCAGTGTTTGCCGCGCTTGTTCAGGACGGAGTGCTGCAATGACTCTGCCTTCCCGCGCCCGCACCGTAATCATCGGCGGCGGCGTCATCGGCTGTTCCATCGCCTATCATCTGGCCCGCGAGGGGCGGACGGATATCGTGGTGCTGGAACGTTCCAAGCTGACCAGCGGCACCACCTGGCACGCGGCAGGGCTGGTGCGCCGACTGCGGCCCTCGGCGACGCTGACCAGGCTGATCAACTACTCGATCGACCTTTATGGCGAACTGGAAGTTGAGACCGGCCAGGCCACCGGCTGGACCCAGACAGGTTCGCTGACGCTGGCCACCAACCCGGACCGGCTGACCAATATCAAGCGGCAGGTGTCGCTGGGCCGTGCCTTTGGCCTCGAGGCCGAGGTGGTGGATGCCGCCCGCGCCAAGGAGCTGTGGCCGCTGATCGAGACCGGTGACGTGATTGGCGCTGTCTGGTCGCCAGCGGACGGGCGGGTGAACCCCTCGGACGTGGCGCTGGCGCTGTCCAAGGGCGCGCGGGCGCGGGGTGTGCAGATCTTTGAGGATACTGCCGTCACCGGGCTGCAGAAGACGGGCGGCCGGATTTCCGGTGTTGAGGCGGGCGGTCATCTGATTGAGGCCGAGGAGGTGGTGATCGCCTGCGGCCTGTGGTCCCGCGAGGTGGCCGCGATGGCGGGGGCCCATATGCCGCTCTATGCCTGCGAGCATTTCTACATTCTGACCAAGCCGTTGCAGGAGGTGCAGGCGCTCGGCAAGGGCGCGCATCTGCCGACGCTGAACGATCAGGATGCCTTCCTATACGCCCGCGACGATGTCGAGGGCCTTCTGGTCGGCTGTTTCGAGCCGCACGCAAAAGGCTTGCCCCTGGACCGGCTGCCCAAGGACTTTTCCTTTGACCTGCTGGACGAGGACTGGGACCACTTCATGCCGATGATGGAAAACGCCCTGCGCCGCATCCCCGCCTTGGAGAAAGCTGAGGTGCGGATGCTTCTCAATGGCCCCGAAAGCTTCACCCTCGACAGCCAGTTCATGCTGGGGGAAAGCCCCGAGGTGCCGGGGTTGTTCCTGATGGGCGGCATGAATTCCACCGGCATCGCGCTGGCAGGCGGGGCAGGGCGCGCGATGGCGGAATGGATCATCGCGGGCGAGCCGGCGATGGATCTGAATGAGGCTGATATCCGCCGCTTCAGCCCGGAGATGAACGTGCTGGGTGCGCTAGAGGCCCGCATCCCCGAAGTGCTAGGCCGCCACTATGACAATCCCTATCCGGGGCGGTCGATGGAGACCGCCCGCGGCCAGCGCCGCTCGCCCATCCACGCGGGTTTGGTTGCGGCCGGTGCAAGGTTTGAAAGCCGAGGCGGCTGGGAGCGGGCGGTGCATTTCGGCGGGGCGACGGCGCATCTGCCGCTGACCTTTGGCCTGCCTGCCTGGCGCGATCAGGTGGGCCGCGAGGTGGAAGCCTGCCGCAACGGCGCCGCCATCCTGGACCAGAGCGCCTTTGGCAAGATTTGGGTGCAGGGGCCGGACGCCTGTGCCTTCCTTAACCATCTCTGCGCGGTGCAGATGGATATCGCCGAGGGCCGTATCGCCTATGCCCAGATCCTGAACCGCAAGGGCGGCATCGAAAGCGATGTCACGGTGCAGCGGCACGGGACGCAGACCTATCTGCTGATCGCGGGTGCCGGGGAAGTGGTGCGCGACATGAAGCGGATGCGGGAAACCAAGGGGGATTTCCGCGTTGAGTTTACCGATGTGACCAGCGGTCATGCAATCCTTGGCCTGGCGGGCGCCCGGGCCCGCGCGGTGCTGCAGGCGACCACTAACAGCCCGGTGCCCGACCTGAAACGCTTTCACTTTGCCCCCGTTGAGATCGGCCTGGCGCGTGGCTGGGCCGGTCGCCTCAGCTTCACCGGCGAGGAGGGCTATGAACTCTACATCCCCGCCGACATGGCGATGGCGGCCTATGAGGCGCTGGTGGCAGCGGGCGCAAGCCACGCCGGGCTTTATGCCAGCGGCTCCTTGCGGATCGAAAGCGGTTTCCGGGCCTTTGGCCATGAACTGGGCCCCGGCACCACGCCGCAGGAGGCCGGGCTGGAGGCATTCTGCGCCTTTGGTACCGGCTTCGTAGGCGAAGCGGCTTTGCTGGACCACAGGCCGGAGCGCCGGATCGTCTCGATCCTGTTTGACGGCCCGGAGGCGATCCCGATCCATGATGAGCCAGTTTACTACGGCGGCCAAGTTGTGGGCCAGATCACCTCGGCCGCCTGGAGCTACAAATATGGCCGCTCGGTTGCGTTGGCGATGATTGACGTCCCGCCCGGTGGCACCGCGGGGCCGCGCCCGACCCTCCCCACGGGAGGGCGCGATGCGCCCACCCAGGGTCAGGCGCTGCCCTCTGCGCTTCTGGAAGGGGCGGTTGTCAGGGGCTTCGAGGTTGAAATCGCCTGCACTCGCTTCGCTGCCCGCGCGTCGCTGAAATCTGCCAAAGAGGCGTTTGCGCATGACTGACATCACCCGCACCACACAAGTCGCCATTATCGGCGGCGGTATCATGGGTGTGGCGGCCCAGTTCCAGCTGGCCGAGAACGGCTGGACCGACACGATCCTGTTTGAGAAGGCTGAGCTGACCTCCGGCTCCACCTGGCACGCGGCGGGGCAGATTGCCCACGCAGTCGGCAGCCGGCTGATGGGTTGGATCAACAAGACCTCGATCGAGACCTACAAGCGGGTTGAGAAGGAGACCGGCCAGAGCATCGGATGGCATGAGGTCGGCGGCTTCCGCATTGCGACAACCGATGATGAGGTCGACTGGATGAAGTCGATCATGGGGGTCGGCAAATTGCTGGACCTGCCGATGGAGCTGGTTGGCCCGCAGGAAGTCGCCCGGGTGAACCCTTTTTACAAGGTGGACGGCGTCAAGGCGGCCGTGCGCACCTTTGAGGACGGCCATATCGACCCTTCATCCGTCACCATGGCGCTGGCCGCGGCCACCCGGGCGCGCGGCGCGAAGATCAAGCGCCGCAACCAGGTGCTGGGCGCCTCGCGCAAGGGGGGTATGTGGCTGTTGCGTACGGAAAAAGGCGATGTGCTGGCCGAGCATGTAGTGATCGCCGCGGGCTCCTATGCCAATCAGGTCGGGGCGTGGTTCGGGCTGAGAATTCCATCTGTCAGCTGCCTGCATCATTACCTGGTGACAGATACCGTTCCTGAGTTCGTGGACCGCCCGGAGCTGCCGGTGATGCGCGACAACGCCTATGGCGGGTATATCCGGCAGGAGCAGAAATCGGGCCTCATCGGCATCTACGAGGGCCATGTCTGCCCCACCGTCTGGGAAATGCCGCAGGGCGCGCCCTGGGCGGCGGAGAATGAGCTGTTCGAGGCGGATTACGACTCCATCGGCGGTTTTCTGATGCTGGCGTTCGGCAAGATGCCGGTGCTGGCGGAGCTGGGCATCAAACGCGTGGTGCGCGGCGCCATCACCCATACGCCGGATGGCGGCATGCTGGTGGGGCCGTCGGGCGCGCCGAATGTCTGGCTGTGCTGCGGCTCCTCCATCGGCCTTGCTTGGGGCGGCGGTGCGGGCAAAGTGCTGGCGGACTGGATGGTGCATGGCGAGACCCAGATCAACACGCGCGGTCTCGATCCGCGCCGTTATGGCAATTTCTCGACTGACCATTTCATCGTAGAGCGCACCAAGGACGAGTTCATGCGCCGCCATGACACCCCATGCCCCGGCAAGCAGTTCGAGAGCCTTCGGCCCCTGAACCGCCACCCGCTCTACGACCGGCTGGCCGCCAAGGGGGCGGTGTTCGGTGAGGTCGCCGGCTGGGAACGGCCGCGCTACTTTGGTGAGGTCGGCGAGACAGAGCAGATCGGCTGGGGCCGCCAGCCCTGGCATGCCAACGCAATGGCGGAGGCCAAGGCAACAAGAGAGGCGGCCGGCGTCATCGACCTTTGTGCCTTTGCCCAGTTTGAAATCACCGGCAGGGACGCGGGTGCACTGCTGGACCGGTTGTCGGCTAACAAGCTTCCGCTCCGCGACGGGCGGATGAGCCTCAACCACCTGCTGACGGAGAAAGGCCGGTTCGAGACCGAAATCACCATCTGGCGCATCGCGAAGGACCGCTATTTCACCGGCTCGCCGATTGCCCGCGCCAACCCGGATTTTGACTGGCTCAAATCACATATCCGCGACGGCGAGGACGTGCGGATGATCAATCGCAGCCAGGATTGGGGCATGCTGGCGCTCTCCGGCCCGGCCTCGCGCCGGATCCTGGCGGAGCTGACGGATGCGGACCTCTCGAACCGGGCGTTCCCCTGGCTGTCGGCGCAGGAGATCACCGTGGCGGGTGTACCCTGTTACGCCCTGCGCGTTTCCTTCGTGGGGGAGCTTGGCTGGGAACTGCACGCGCCGCTGGAGCAGATCGGCGAACTCTACGACGCGCTGTTTGCAGCCGGAGAGAAACACGGGCTGGCCGATCTGGGGTCTTATGCCTTCAACGGCATGCGGATGGAGAAGGCCTACCGTGCCTCCGGCGAACTGACCACCGACGCGGGGCCGCTGGATGTGGGGCTGGAGCGGTTTGTGGCGGCGGAGGGCCGGGAGTTTCTGGGCAAGGAAGCCTTGCTGTCCCGCGATCCGGGCTGGGAGCTGTTCTACGCGGAACTTCACGCGGACGGCATCAATATCCACGGCGGCGAGCCGGTGCTGCGGGAGGGCAAGCCCGTCGGCCAGACCACCTCAGGCGGTTATGGCTACACGGTTGGCAAGTCGCTGGGCTGGCTGTTTGTCCGCAAGGGCACGCCGCGCGAAGGGCTGACCGTGCAGATCCTGAACCGGGAATTCGCCGTCACCATCCATGATGAAGCAGTTTTTGACCCGCAGAACCTGCGGCCCCGTTCCGAGGATTGAGACCATGACCACAATCACCACCATGATCACCGGAGGCGAGGCCGTCTACCGCGTTTTGAAGGCCAATGGCATCGATACCGTATTCGGCCTGCTGGGTGGGTCGATGCTGGAGCTGTACGACGCGATGTATCAGGGCGGCGAAATCGCCTATGTCGGCGCCCGGGATGAGCGCGCGGCGGGCCATATGGCCGACGCCTGGGCGCGGATGACTGGCAAGCCCGGCGTGGTGCTGGGGGCGCAGGCCGGGCCGGGGGTTGTCAACATCGTGACCGCTGTGGCTGAGGCGCAGCTGGCCTATTCGCCGCTGGTGGTGATTGCCGGAGCCATCACCCGGGCCGACCAGGCCAAGGACACCTTTCAGGAGGTGGATCAGGTGGCGCTGTTTGCGCCGATCTCCAAACGCTCGGTCATGGTCACCGATCCAGCGCGCCTGGCGCCGATGCTTGAGGATGCGATCCGGCTGGCCAATTCGGGCCGCCGCGGGCCGGTGGTGCTGCATGTGCCGCGCGACCTGTTTGCTGCCGAAGTTGCGGCCATTGATCCCAAGCCGGTTAACATCGCCCGCCCGGGGCCTGCGGCGCCCGAAGACATCAGCATCATCGCTGCCATGCTCTCCACAGCAAAACGCCCGGTGATCTTTGCGGGTGGAGGCTTCAAATGGGGCAAGGGGCGCGAGGCGCTGACAGCCCTGGCAGAAATCTTTGAAGTGCCAGTGGTAGCTTCAACCGGCCATGCCGACGTGATGCGTCACGGCCACCCGTGGTTTGCGGGCCAGGCCGGACCGCGGGGCAACCGGGTGGCCAGCCGCCTGACCAGGGAAGCCGATGTGATGGTGGTGCTGGGTGCGCGGCTGGGTTTCAACTCCACGTTTCACAGCAATGATTACGTGGGCGCGGAGACCCGCATCGCCCATGTGGACATCGACGGCGCTGCTGTGGGCCGCTACTTTCCGGCCGAGGTCGCGGTGCAGGCCGATGCCCGGCTGACGGCTGAGGTGTTGGCCGCAGCCGCGACGAAACCAGCTGCGGATGAATGGCGCGCGAGTTTCAAATCCGATATGGAAAGCCTCGCTGCTGAACGAGCGGAGGAAGCGCGGATCGCCACCCTGCCGATGCACCCGCGGCGGGCGTTGGCAGAGATCCGCGCTGCACTGCCGGAGAGCGCCATCGTTACGCTCGACACTGGCAACACCTGCCTGCAGGCCGCCGACCGGCTGGCGCATTACGAGCCCCTCAGCCTGATCACGCCGCTGGACTTCGGCCTGGTCGGCTTTGGTTTGGCGGCGGCCATCGGCGCCAAGGCTGCCGCGCCGGAGCGCCCGGTTGTGGCAGTGATGGGCGACGGCGCCGCGGGCTACACGATGATAGAGATACAGACCGCCATTCAGCACAGGCTGCCGGTCATTGTGGTGGTCCTGGATAATGAGGCCTGGGGGGCCGAGAAAGCCTATCAGCAGGAATTCTATGGCGGCCGCCTTCTGGGGGCCGAGATCACCTCGCCGCGCTATGATAAATTTGCGGAACTGTGCGGCGGCAGGGGCATCTGGGTGGATGGTCCCGGCGAAATGGGCCCGGCGCTGGAGGCGGCGATCGCCAGCAATGAGACCACCATCATTCAAGGCAAGATTGATCCGGGTGCGCTGATGACCCTGCGCAAGGATCTGTTCACAGCGCCGGTAAAGGAGTGAGTGCCATGACCACCTGGGACACGATCATTATCGGGGCCGGCAATGCGGCCTTTTGCGCTGCCCACGCCGCACGGGAAAAAGGGGCAAGCGTGCTGATGCTGGAATGCGCGCCCGAGGCGGAAAACGGCGGCAACTCCCGCTATACCGCAGGCGCCATCCGCTTTGCCTATGACGGGGTGGAGGACATCCGCGCGCTGTGCCCGGACCTGAGTGAAGAGCAGATCGCCATCACCGATTTCGGCACCTACACGCAGGAGCAGTTCTTTGACGACATGTTCCGCGTTACCCGGTTCCGCACCGACCCCAACTTATGCGAACGGCTGGTGACCACCTCGCGCGAGACGATGCATTGGATGCGCGGCAAGGGCATCCGCTTCATGCCGATTTACGGGCGGCAGGCGTTCAAGGTTGATGGGCGGTTCAAGTTCTGGGGCGGGCTGACGCTTGAGGCCTGGGGCGGCGGCCCCGGCCTGGTGGATGCACACACCGGAATTGCCAAAGAGGCTGGTGTCGAGATCCGCTATGAAACCCGTGCAGTGGAGATCTTGACCGACGGTTATGCGGTGACCGGTGTCAAGGTTCGCCACAGGGGAGAACTCCGGGACCTGCGGGCAAGATCTGTGGTGATCGCCTCGGGCGGCTTTCAGGCCAGCCCGGAAATGCGTACCCGCTACCTTGGCCCCGGCTGGGAGATGGCCCGTGTGCGCGGCTCCCGCTTCAACACCGGCGAAGGCATCAAGATGGCGATGGCGGCGGGTGCCTCCACCTATGGCAACTGGTCAGGCTGCCACGCGGTCGGCTGGGACTACAACGCGCCGGAGTTCGGCGACCTGGATGTGGGCGACGGGTTCCAGAAGCATTCCTACCCCTGGGGGGTGATGGTGAACGCTATGGGGCGCCGGTTTGTGGATGAAGGCGCGGATTTCCGCAACTACACCTATGCCAAATACGGCCGGGTGATCCTGAACCAGCCGGACCAGTTTGCCTGGCAGGTTTTCGATGCCAAAGTCACCCATCTGCTGCGCGATGAATACCGCATCAAACGGGTGACCAAGGTGACAGCCCCAACGCTGGAGGAGCTTGCGCACAAGCTGGAGGGGGTCGACCCGCAAGGCTTTCTCGATGAAATCCGCACCTACAATGCGGCGGTGGACACGGACACGCCGTTTGACCCGAATATCAAGGACGGCCGAGGCACCCGGGGGCTGAGCGTGCCGAAATCCAACTGGGCGAACACCATCGACGAAGGCCCGTTCGAAGCCTACCAGGTGGGTTGCGGCATCACCTTCACCTTCGGCGGCCTGAGGATCGACCCGGACAGCGCGCAGGTGCTGGACAATGACCTTGCGCCGATCCCGGGCCTGTTCGCGGCAGGGGAACTGGTCGGGGGGGTCTTCTATTTCAACTATCCTGGCGGGACCGGCTTGATCAGCGGATCTGTCTTCGGCCGGCTGGCGGGGGCGCACGTCTTAGGCGGATAGGGAAGGCTGGCTTTCTCAAACCGCCGGCCATGTTTGCCTTCACTCTTGCATCGAGCTCGTCGATCAGCGGTTCCTGCTTCTCGAAGTTAAAATGGCCAGCCGCCACACCTTCCCTTTTTTGAAGATCAAGGCCGTCCGTCCAAATGTAGCCGTTTGCTTCAAGAAGCGGCGTCCACTTGGGGAGCCGCTGGGCGCCTTTTCAACATCTGGATCTGGAAGGGCAGGCTGGCCCAGCGGTTTTGTGAAGGCCTTGAAACTTGACCGGGCCGTCGCCGCAACCGCGCCCTGAATGCCTTGCGTTTCCGCTTTGCCCAAGCACCCTTTGCAAAGATTCCGGCAGTTTCGTAGCTCCGATCTTGGACCGCGGCGGCACTTTCCGCCGCGACAAGAAGAACCTACTCGGCTCATGCAAGGAGGTACGCGACCACCCGGCGGCAATCGTTGACACAATCAACCGCAGGGCCTTATCATTTTCGGACTATCTCCCTTGTTTGGTGTTGCTGTTTTGTGGGGTATTTGGGGATGGTAATGGTTCCGGCCTCTGGCTGCCTCTGCGCGATGCAGGCATGCCTGGGGGTTCCAGTCGGCAAATAGTTGCGTTTCCCGTGCTGCTCCGGCAGCTGGCTCCGGCGTGTCCGCCCGCCAGGGAAAACACCTGTTCCTCCCGCAGACCTGCGCCCCGGCGAAGGGAGTGTTGTGACTGCCCGCGCATTCCGCGAGGCGGCCATTGTGCTGCCGCGGCCCGCCTGCGGCGGTCTTACACGCGCGCCGTACAGGCGCTGCAGTTCGACAGGGGGACATTATGGCGACGATCAGCATTACTTCCGCAGACGCAATCGAAAGCGTGGGAGCCGGGTTTGGCGGGTTCGTGACTTTCACGGTAACCCTGTCCGAGGTGCCGGCTGACGCCGTAACGGTCCAGTACCGCACCATGGGCGGCAGCGCGGATGAAGACATCGACTATCCGGAGGAGTCCGGGACCATCACGTTTGCACCGGGCGAGGACACCCAGACGGTCGAATTCCGCGTCCGTCACGACACGCTTGATGAGACCGACGAGGGGTTTGTCCTAGAGCTGTTCAACCCAAGCGGGGCGTCCTTCCCGGGACGCGCAGCGGTGCTGCGGCAGACAGCCTTTGTGCTGGATGACGACGGCGCGGGCCTGGACCGTGCTGTCTTTGTGTCTTCTCCGGTGATCGTAGAAGCCAACGGAGGAACCCAGAAAGCCGAATTCACAATCCGCCTGTCCGAGGCATCGGCTTCCAGCATCACGCTTGACTACCGGACCGAGGACGGCAGCGCCACGGCAGGTGAAGATTACACTGCAAAGTCGGGCAGCGTGACATTCCAGCCGGGCCAGACCGAAAAAACGGTCAGAGTCGATCTGAATGGCGACAAAGCGGTAGAGCCTTCTGAGTTCTTCCACCTGATTGTCAGCCCTGACGCCAGTCTCGGCGGAACGGCTGAAGGGCTCGCAGGGACTGCCACCATCCTGGACAATGACGGCGGCGGCGGTCAGCCGCTCCTGTCCCTGGTTTCGGCCGATGCGGTTGAGAGCATCGGCGCGGGGTTTGGCGGCATTGTCGTCTTTACGCTGATGCTTTCGCGCCCCGCCGCAGATGCAGTCACCGTGAACTACCGGTCGCTGGCGGGTTCTGCGGATGAGGACATAGATTTTCCCGCCTTTGGCGGCACGGTGACCTTCGCCCCAGGTGAAACCGTGCAGAAAGTCGAGGTCCGGGTCCGCCACGACACCGCGGATGAGACGGATGAGGATTTCGGCATTGAGCTGTTCGACCCCAGCGGCGCCAGCTTTGCCGGAAAGGCCAAGGTGCTGCGTGCCTCTGCCTTCATCCTCGATGATGACGGTGCCGGGGTTGACCGCGCGCTGACGGTTTCATCCTCCGTGATTGTCGAAGGCAGCGGCGGTGCCCGCAGCGCGCTGTTCGAGGTGCAGATTTCCGAAGCCTCGCCAACGCAGCTGGAATACGAGTATGCGACCCGGGACGGCAGCGCCAAAGCGGGTGAGGATTATGCGGCGCAAAGCGGAACCCTGCGGTTTGCCCCCGGTCAGACCAAGGCCGTGGTCGAAGTCGAACTGACCGGCGACACGGCGGTGGAGCTCAGCGAGTTCTTCCACCTGTCAATCACCCCAGGCACCGGGTTAGGCGCTTCGGCCAGGGGGCTGACGGGAACGGCAACGATTCTTGACGACGACGGCAGCGCCAAGCCGGTGATCTCGCTGGCGGCCGCAAATGCGGTGGAAAGCATCGGAGCTGGCTTCGGCGGCATTGCGGTGTTCACCATCACTCTGTCAAAACCTTCGGCGGACACTGTTGAAGTGAATTACCGCTCGCGGGCCGGATCCGCGGATGAGGATATCGATTATCCCGGGTTTGACGGAACGGTGGTCTTTGCCCCCGGCGAAACCTCGAAAACGGTCGAGGTGCGGGTCAGGCATGACACCGTTACTGAAACCGACGAGAGCTTTGGCATCGAGCTGTTCGACCCGGCCGGAGGTATCTTCGCAGGCAAGTCCAAAGTTCTGCGCGCGGATGCCTTTATTTTGGACGATGATGGCGCCAACCTGGACCGCGCCCTTATGGTGTCTTCACCGGTGATTGTCGAAGGCAACGGCGGCGCCCGCAGTGCGCTTTTCGAAGTGAAGCTCTCTGATCCGGCCGCCAGCATGCTGGAGTTCGACTACACGACGCAGGACGGCAGCGCCGTTGCTGGTGATGACTATACCGCGCAAAGCGGCAAGCTGCGCTTTGCTCCCGGTCAGACCAAAGCAGTGGTCGAGGTGGAGCTGACCGGTGACAGAACGGTCGAACCGTCCGAATTTTTCCATCTTGCGGTGACCCCAACCAGCGATCTCGGCAGCACCACCGAAGGGCTGGTGGGCACCGCAACCATCCTTGACGACGATGGCGCCGGCAAGCGGCCGGTGCTGTCCGTCTCCGCGGCTGATGCGGTTGAAAGCATCGGAGCCGGCTTTGGCGGCACGGTGGTGTTCACCCTTACCCTTTCGAAGCCCTCCGCAGACGCGGTTGAAGTGGACTACAGCTCGGTAGCAGGATCGGCCACCGAAGGGATCGATTACCCGGCCTTCTCCGACACTCTTGTCTTTGCCCCCGGCGAAACCTCGAAAACCGTTGAGGTGCGGGTCCGGCATGACAATGACATCGAAAGCGACGAGAGCTTCGGTATCAAATTGTCCGGCCTTTCCGGTGCGGAATTTGCGGGCGGAGGCAAGGTGCTGCGCAGTTCGGCATTCATCCTTGACGACGACGGCGTTAACCTTGACCGCACCATTCAGGTGACTGCAACCCAGGCCGAAGAACCCCCGGGCGGCGGCCGGTTCGCGGTATTTGAAATCGCCTTGTCAGACCCATTCAGCGAGACACAGACAATCCGCTACGCCACCAGGGACAACTCCGCTACGGCGGGTCAGGACTATGTGGAAACCAAGGGGGTTCTGACTTTTGCACCGGGCCAAACCAAAGCTGCGGTCAATGTCGGGCTGCTGCCGGACTACCGTGCCGAAGGGACCGAGGCGTTCTCCCTGCTGCTGAGGCCAGGCAGTTTCCCGGCCGAGCTGAATGCAGCCAGCAGCGTGCTCAGAGCCAAGGCGCAGATCCTGGACGATGACATCAGGGGCACGGGGCAGAACGACAACCTCAGGGGCACCGGCGGGCCGGAAGGCATCTTTGGGCTGGGCGGTGCTGACACACTCAGCGGCCTTGGCGGGGCTGACCGGCTGGACGGCGGCAGCGGCGGCGACCGGCTGGCCGGCGGCAAGGGCGGCGACACTTTGCTGGGGCGCGGCGGAAAGGATGTTCTGCTTGGCGGCAAGGGCGGAGACAGCCTGATCGGCGGCCCGGCAGCGGACATGCTGACAGGCGGGGGCGGCGCGGATGAGTTTGTTTTCAACACCGGGGATTCCGACCCGGGAGCAAACAGGCGGGACACCATCACCGATTTCAGCCGCCAGCAAGGCGACAAGGTCAATCTCAGCGGGATAGACGGCGATCAGGAAACGGCAGGTGTCCAAGCCCTTTCATGGATAGGCCGGGACCAGGAATTCACAGGCGCTGCAGAAGTAAGGTACGACACGGCCCGCTCGCTTCTGGAAATCAATTTGGACAGTGACTTGGATGCCGAGATGGCAATTGACCTTGATGGTTTGGCTGTTTTCGGAGTGAATGATCTTTTGCTGTGAGTGCGCTGCAAGTAACGGCTGGAGCAGCTTTGGTTGCAGCACCCGGTGCCGGAAGTGAGCCAGATGCCTCCAGGGTGGGGTATCCGCCCGTTAGCTCGTTAGAAGTTTCCTTTCGCTATGCAGATCGAGGAGCAGATGTCCGTTTCAGGACGGCGAGCGGCGGATTGTTTCGGCAGTATTGCTGCTGCCCGGTAGCCGCGGCTGTGATCTCGCTGCGGCCAAGCGGCAGGCGGTATTGCCGGCCCGCCAAGCGCCTTTTGCACGGCGGCTCAAACCGGACACTTGCCTTGGCCATCGCTGCCGCCCGGTGGAATACGGCCCCATCGGCTGACGTCCTCTCTCAGCGACCGCGTGCATCGTGCTATATTCTTTTCGGGCGTCTCAAGACCCAGTCCTCAGGGAGTGAATGCTGATGTGAAAGGAGGTTTGTCATGACCGATTCCGAAACCACAGGACCCGCAGGGGTTAACGTTGCCGCGGACCTCAAGTGGCAGGATCTGCGCGCGGCAATTGCGGCAGGTTGGGCCGATTTCAAGACTATGCCATTTTACGGGCTGTTCTTTGCCCTTTTCTACATGCTGGGCGGGATAGCGCTCTACTTCGGAATGATCTCCAGCGGGCAGCTTGTCTGGTTCATTGCCGCAGCTGCCGGCTTTCCGTTGTTCGCGCCATTTGCAGCCATCGGGATTTACGAGGTCAGCCGGCGCCGTGAAGCAGGTCTAGACGTAAGCTGGCCGGCAGTGCTCGGGGCGCTGCGGGGGCGGGGCAATGGCCAGCTCTCGGCGATGGCCGTGACGGTGCTGATTGTCTTTGGTTTCTGGATGGTTCTTGCGCGCGGCATCTTCGCTGTTTTCTTTGCACAGTCCGGGATCGGGCAGGAATCGGCCGGTATGCTGCTTTCAGCGCAGGGGACGGCGATGCTGGCGGTCGGGACTTTGGTTGGCGCGATGATTGCACTAGCGCTGTTTTCAGTCACTGTCGTCAGCCTGCCGATGTTGCTTGACCGGGACGTGGATTTCGTGACGGCAATGATTGCCAGCCTTGAGGTGGTGCGCCGAAACCGGAATACGATGATGACGTGGGCGGCGCTGATCGCGGCGGCGCTGTTCGTGTCGATGCTTCCGGTCTTTGCCGGGCTTTTGATTGCGTTGCCGGTGCTGGGGCATTCTACGTGGCATTTATACCGCCGCGCTGTGCCAGCGGCTGGGTGAGCGGAACGGGCGCCGGTGCCTGGCCAGCGCAATCAGAAAGGCGAACCTGGCCTTTTTTGTGCTGGCGGCATCGAACCGGCAAGGGTTTAGGTGACCGTCCGCAAAGGGCTGTTGCCAGGTGCCTAAACCTGCAACATCCTTGGCACTGCGATCCTCCGGCATTGGCTTAAACAGCTTTTGGCGGATTTTGGGCTGGTCGGGCGGCTCAGCGGCGCAGCACGCCGTTGTGGATACTGGCAGGCACTGCTGCTTGAATGTCCAGCGCACGGCCTATCAATTCTCGTCTTGTCTCCGGTGCCACCACTCGGCCAGGCGGCTGCAGATCACGCCGTTCCGAGATCTGAAAAAGACCAGCCGGAAAACCCCGTCCAGTTCCACAAAACTCCCAGAGGCTTTGCGCTTGAATGCGGCTTGCCAACCTGCAATTGCAGTGTTCCCTGCAACAGACCAGACCTGGGCTGAAAACCGGACGTCTTCCTGTGCGTCTGCCGCACCTTCTTGCCAGTACTGCCTGATCTGATCGCGGCCTGTCAGCGGATTGCTGAAAGGGGTCTCGTGGTATTCTGCTGCGACCGTGAACAGGGCGGCCGCCTTGTCCGGATCGCCTTCGGCCCAGGCGGTTCCGTAGGCCTTAAGCCAGTCTTCAACATCCTGTTCTCTCATGCCGGCCTCCAATTTTGGCGAGTGGCTGAAGGTAGATCCTAAACGCACCACAGCAGGCCGGCGGCATTGCCGCCGGCCCGACTGGTCACGCGGCCAGTGACTGCGTTACCTTCAACAGCTTTTCTTTGTCGATGTCGTACATATAGCCGTAGATATTGGCGTGCTTGGGGGTTCCGGCGGAGCCGCGCATCAGCTGGACGTCATGTTCGAGTGAGTCTGTGTAGTCGCTGATGCAAATGCTCTCCGCGGGATACAGCGGTGCGATATCGGCATTGTGCTCCTGCCTGTAGGCGTCAATGATCCCCTGTTTTGTGAATGAGGTGGCGCCGCAATGGGTGTGGTGAACGATGACGATGTTCTCGACCCCGAACAGATGCTGCGCCACCGTGACAGAGCGCAGGGCGTCATAGGCCCGGCCGCCGGCCACGCAAACTTCGAACACATTTGTCGTTGAGGCGATCTTGTTGCCGCTATCGTCGGTGACGATGTCCCCGGGGTGGGTCTGGCCGAATTCTTCGGCCACCAGCCGCGGCACCTGGGCGATGCGCGGGTCATAGCAATAGACGACCACGGTTTTCAGGGGCACCGCCTTGGCAAATTCCTTGCGCACCTCCGCTTCGTCAAAGCCGGGCTGCTTGGAAAAGGCATAGGCGTCGAAGTTCTGATGATTGCCACACATGTTGATCTCCTTTCATCAGGTCAGAAAACGGCTGCAAGCGCGCGCTGCACCGCTGCGCGCTCCTGCGCCTCGCGGTGCCAGCGCCGGGTGGCCGGCAAGTCCTTCAGACGGCCGGTGCCAAGCAGATGGATCATGGGAAAGGCGGCACAGTCTGCCGCCCCGAAGCTGCCGCCGCCAAGGAAGCTGCTGGTGCCAAGCCGCTGCTCGATGGCAGCAAGCGCGCGCATTGCCCGCGCCTCGCCAAAGGCCAGGGCAGAGCTGCTGCCCTCTTCGCGCTCCAGGCTGAGTGCGAAATTGACGGGTGCCACCAGGTCGGTCATCACCAGGCTCAGGGTTTCCAGCGCATGGGCGCGGTCCGCCCGGGCGGCTGGCAGCAACTGGCCGGACTTTTCGGCCAGATACAGTAGGATCGCCATGGACTGGCTCAGGGTGATCTGGGCGCCGCAAGGGCCTTCGCTGTCGATGATCAGCGGCACCTGGCCCATCGGGTTGAGGGCAAGGAACCCCGGCCTGTCCTGATCCCGCTCGCGCAGGTTCACAGGCACGGTCCGGTAAGGCAGCCCGGTCTCCTCCAGAGCGATCAGCACCCTGTAGGTGTTGCCGGTGGTCCAGCCGTAGAGATCAATCATTGCTCTTTCCCGCAGCCGGTGCCGGGCTGTGATCCAGCCTGATCTGCAGCTCCTTCATAACCGCGCCGTAGCCGCCGGCCATCAGCCCGGTGATCCGGCCTGCGTCGAGATTCAGCTCAACCGTGATCTCGCTGGGCGAAGCGGGCTCCATGAAGTGGCCCTGCTCGATCAGCAGCTTTGGCCTGCGCACGCCGAGGTGGTCATACAACGCGCAGGCCAGCGGTCCGGCCGCCATGCCGGTGGCCGATTCCTCGCTGATGCCGTAGCGCGGCGCGAACATGCGGGCGGTTGCATCGGCCGATGTAGCTTCGGGATCCGTCGTGAAGACATAGAAGCCGATCAGATCCAGCGCCTCGCTGATTGCGTCGATCCGGGACAGTTCCGGTTTGACGGCTCTCAGCGCAGCAGCATCCTTGACCGCAACCAGAACAAAGCTGTTGCCGGTGTTTGCAAGCATCGGCGCAAAGCGCGGATCCAGATATTCCGGCGCCAGCCCGAGGGCAGCCAGCACGTCCTGCTCCTGCACGCCCCGGTCTGCCCAGTCCGACGGGTCTTCGTAGCGCGGCGCCAGCTGTTCCATATAGGCGGCACCGTCGCGGATGATGATCTTGCGCGGGCCGTCCACGGTCTCTTTCGAGGTCCCGCCTTCGCCGACCCGCCCAAGCTCGGCAAGATAGCTGAAGGTGGCGATGGTTGCATGGCCGCAATGGGCAATGCGGCGTGTCGGAGTGAAGAAATCCAGTTTGAAGCCTTCGGTTTCAGAACGGGACACAAAGGCGGTTTCGGACAGGCCGACCATCTGCGCAATTTCAAGCATTTGCGCGTCGCTCAGACCGTCCGCATCCAGCACAACGCCAGCAGGATTGCCACCAATGGCCTGCGGACGGCCGGCCGCGCCGGTACCAAGCCGCGCCAGATCCTCGTCACTCAACCCATCGCGCCCAGCTTTCAAAAGCTCAGGGTCGCCATTGTCTTGAAGGGTGACAAATCCATTGACGATACGGGCGGTGACGGTGGTGGCGTTGCGGGTCATGCTTTCGGCTCCATTTCATGAATTGCCGTCAGCATGATCCATCCCTTGCCAGGAATACATTGATATAACTATGATTCAAATTCATGAAACAGACCGACAGCCCGCTGCCAAAGCTGATCCAGAGCTCACCCCTGTTGGAGGCAATTGCCGAAGAGCAGAACTTTACCCGCGCCGCGGAACGCCTCGGTATTGAACAGTCGGCAGTCAGCCACAGAATCAAGGCGCTGGAAGAAGCGCTCGGGCTGCCGCTGTTTGACCGCACCACCCGCCGGATCATGCCGACCGAAGCCGGCCGAATTCTGTGTGACGCCGCGCAGCACAGCGGCAGTGCCTGGCGCGCCGCCCTCACCCGGCTGCATGACCTGAAGACCAGCCGCAGCCTGCGCCTGTCGGTGTCTTCCTCGGTGGCGATGAAATGGGTTGTGCCCGCCCTGCAGCGCGCGCAGGACAGCGGGCTGGATCTTCTGGTCGACGTGGATGACCGGCTGGTCGATCTGCACGCAGGCGAGGCCAAAGCCGCAATCCGCTATGGGCTGGGCCCTTATCCCGGGCTGCATTCCGAACCCCTGCTGCAGGCGGTTCTGCTGCCCGTCAGCCGCCCGGGATACCTGGGGCCGGTGCCGCTGCAGGACTATTGCCGCCAGCCCGGCGCCCGGCTTCTGGTGGACCGTTTCGGCGAAAGTGACGGCACCGGTTTCAGCTGGCAGGAGTATTTCGCCGGCCGCAGCTGGGATATTGAGTTCGAGCGCTCGGTCAATGCCTTTGCCCGCGCCGATCTTGCCATTCAGGCCGCCATCGGCGGCATGGGTATTGCGCTGGGGCGCAGCCTGCTGGTGGAAAACGATCTTGAGGCCGGGTTCCTGGAAGCCGTTGGCAAGCCGGTGAAATCCCGCGCCCGCTACTGGCTGGTCACCACGCCGGCCAACGCGGCCACCGATGGCTATCAGGCGCTGCGGCAGTGGGTTCATGAGGAGATATCAGCAGTGAGAGTGCAGCAAACGGAGCTCTTCAGCACGGCCTGATCCCCATATTCATGAGGTGGGCTCATGTACATATGGTTCGCCCCGCTCCCTGTTTCTGAGCTAGCCAGCAGGCAGATGCTCAGTTCAGCGGGGGTGCGGCATGCACTATGTCCTTTGCGATGTCTTCTCGGATGGCCCGTTCACCGGCAACAGCCTGGCGGTTTTCCCTGATGCGAGGGCGCTGAACGGCCGCCAGATGCTGCAGCTGACCCGGGAGCTCAAGCACTTCGAGTCCGCCTTTCTGACCGGTCCTGCTCTGCCGGACGGCAGCCGGCCGCTGCGGGTTTTTGACCTGGAGGAAGAGCTGCCCTTTGCCGGCCATCCGCTGCTGGGCGCCGTGGCCGTGCTGCATCATCTGGAGCGCCCCGCAGAGACCGCTGAGGCTGTCTTTGCCTTGGGAGAAAGGCGGGTCAGTCTGCGATCCGGCCGGCGCGAAGCCGGGTTTGACGTGCAGATGGATCAGGGACTGCCGTTGTATCTGGCAGATTTAGACGGCCCCGCCGCCCGGGAGCTTGCCAGCTGTTTCTCGCTGGCGCCTGAAGATCTTGCCCCGGGCCTGCCGCTGGAAGTCATTTCCACAGGGCTACGCTATCTGGTGGTGCCGGTTCACCAGGGCCTGGACAGGGCGGCCATCCGGGTCACGGACCTGGAGCGGCGGCTGGCGGATGTGGGCGCCCAGTTTGCCTACCTGTTCGATGTTCATCGGAACGAGGGGCGTCACTGGACAAACGACGGACGGATCGAAGACATCGCAACAGGCAGTGCCGCGGGTGTCATCGGCGCTTACGCCCACAAGCACGGGCTGCTGAACGCGGCAAGCGGGCTAGAACTGAAGCAGGGGCAGTATGCGGGCCGCCCTAGCCGGATTTCGGTGCGGGTGGACAGCGGACCGGAAGGGATCACAGCCATCCATGTCGGCGGCCAGGTCTCGATCCTGGGCTTCGGCCGGTTCGAGGTGCTGCCATGACCCTTACCCTGCGCCATATCACCCGCGAAGAAATCTCTGCCCGGTTGTCCCACGCGGTGCTGCTGTCACCGGTGCGCCAGGCGATGATCGCCTACAGCGCTGGAAAGGCCGCTCTGGCGGCTCAGGTGCTGTTCCCGGCGCCGGGCGCCGATGTGCATATCAAAAGCGCGGTTCTGCCTGGCGCCCCCATTTTCACCGTCAAGCTCGCGGGCTGGTCGGAACGCCTGAAGGCAGATACAGGCAGCGGCCATAGCGGGCTGATCCTGGTCTGCGATTCCAGGACCTGCCAGCCGCTTGCGCTGCTTCGCGACGGCCATTTGATTTCCGACTACAGGACCGGCGCCGCCGGCGCTTTGGCCGGACACAGCTGCCTGTCCGCCGGGGCAGTGGATGCGGCGCTGCTGGGCGCCGGAACGCAGGCACGCCATCAGGTCCAGGCACTGGCACAGTTGCGGGAGATCCGCAGCCTCCGCATCTGGGCCCGCAGGCCTGAGGCAGCCAAATCGCTGGCAGCCGCCCTGCAGGCTGAGCTTCCGGCAAGCCGGGTCTCCGTTGAAGGCACCCCTTCAGAGGCAATGCGGGGCGCCGGCCTTGTAGTGGCCGCCACGGCCGCCAGAGCGCCATTGTTCCATGCCGAAGATGTAAAGCCCGGACAGACAGTGATCAGCGTCGGGGCCGATGACGAAATCAAGTGCGAGCTGCCCCCGGGGCTCTTCTCCCGGGCCGACAAGGTCTTTACCGACAGCCTCGGACAGGCCCGCGCCTATGGCAACGCAGCCCGCGCCCTGTCTTCTGGCCTGGCGGAGGCAGAACTTGGGATGCAGGAATTGGGCGCTGCCTGGGCCAGCAATGACCGGCTGCGCAACAACGAGCACCAAGTCATCGTTTGCAGCCTGACCGGGCTGGGCGTGCAGGACCTTGCTGCGGTTTCAACCTTATTCAACTGGGAAACACCCCGGACGAACTCCGCACCCGCGCAAAAGACCGGATAAAGACGGCGGCCTTCCTGCAGCCGCTGCGGCAAGCAGGACCTGCCGCCGCCATTTCATAACGATCGATGTGAAAACCTAAGGAGACACGAAAATGACCGACACTCTGGGCTGGAAAATCGAAGGCCATTCGTTCCGGGACGGCAGCCTGCTGGCAGATTGGGAAATGATCTACCAGGACAGTACCTGGCACTGGCAGTACGACACCCACGAGATGACCTTCGCCATCTACAAACACGATGGCCAGTACTGGAAACTGTATCATGCCCGCTTTGTGCAGCCCGGCGCCGATGAATATTCTTATGGCTTTGGCGGCCAGTCATGCCGGATGGTGGAGGTAGAATACACCCGCCGTGCGCGTTCGACCCATTCTCACATGCTGATGGAAAAGGGCGACCGCCAGTGGATCCGGACCTACGAGTACGACCCCGCGATCATGACCGTCATCACCGCCGGGGAAGAGAACGGTAAATACGGTGCGCCTTATACCGAAATCCGCAAGAAGCAGTGGGCCTGACCATGGCCGGGCCTCTCTGCATCATCACCGGTGTCGGCGATGCCACCGGCAGCGCCACGGTGCGCAAGTTCATCTCACAGGGCTACCGTGTGGCCATGATCGCCCGCAACGCGGACCGTCTGCAGGCGCTGGCGGACCAGTACCCCGGTGCGCAGGCCTATGCCTGCGACCTTTCTGACCTGAAAGCCTTCGAAAGCTGCCTGGCCGGCATCGAGGCGGAAATGGGCGTGCCGCGGGTGCTGGTACATAATGCAGTGTCGCATAGTTTTGGCCGGTTCCGCGAGCTGGATCCGCTGGAGATCGAACGGAACTTCCGGGTCAATACCACCGCCCTGCTGGTCTTTGCCCGCTTTTTTGCAGACAAGATGGCAGCCAGCGGCGGCGGCGCGATCCTCGCCACCGGCAATACGGCGTCGCACCGCGGGGTGCCGAATTACGCGCTGTTTGCCCCGACCAAGGCCGCGCAGCGCAACCTGTGCGAGGCACTGGCGCGGGACCTGGGTCCGGAGGGCATTCATGTCTGCTACTTATCAGTGGATGCCGCCATCGACGTGACCTGGCTGGGCGCCAGCGACGCTGAACGCCCCAGCTGGCTGGTGCCGCCCGCAGACTGGCCGCATGCGCGGGAGGACTTTTTTGCACATCCGGACGGTATCGCCGAGGAGATCTATCACCTCACTCACCAGCACCGGACCACCTGGTCATTCGAAACCACAATCCGCCCCTTTGCGGAAAAGTGGTGATCCGCTCTGCGCGGGACTAGAGGTGCGCTCAACCTGGTCAACTGCATACTGCCAGAAGTACTCCCGGCTGCCGCCGGAAAGGGGCGCCGTTAGCTGCTTGTCGGCGTCTCTGCCTTGCCAGCCAGGCGGTCTTCGCCTGTGACGACCACGGTTTCGATCTCATGCTTCTCCAGCATGGCCCTGATGCCGTCCGGCGGGGGGCTGTCGGTGAAAAACACGTCGATCGCGGACATCTTGTCGAGCGAGACCGGTGCGCGCTTGTTGAACTTTCCGCTGTCGGCCACGACGATGCAGACCTGCGCATTTTCGGCGGCGATGCGCGCGATGTTGGCTTCTTCGAGATCGTGCAGCATGAAGCCCAGCTCGCTGTTCACCGCGCCGACCGAGAACACCGCCAGTTGAACATTGAGGCGCCGCACCAGGTCCAGCGCCTCTGCGCCGAAAGCGCCACCGTCATGGGCGCGCAATTCGCCGCCCGCCAGGAAAACCCGGTTGTTGTTGCGCATGGCCAGCGTCTGGGCCACGAAAACCGAGTTGGTGACGACAAACAGGTTGCTGTGGTTTCTGAGCGCCAGCGCGACATAGGCGGTTGTCGAGCCGATATCCAGGAACACGGAATCCCCGTCGCTGATCGTCTGCGCCACGGCCTGGGCCAATTCAGTTTTCACATCGGCCTGCGCGCCGAGACGGTTCTCAAACGGCGGTTCGATGACATCTTCGTTCAGATGCACCCCGCCATGCACCTTGCGCACGATATTGCGCTCTTCCAGCGTCTTGACGTTGCGCCGGATGGTTTCGTTGGACACGTTCAGCCGTTCAGCAAGCACGCTGACGCGGCAGGAGCCGCCAGCGCGGTGAAGCTCGCGCAGGATCTCTTCTTCACGCTGATTGGTTGATTTCTGGTTCATCTTGGGCATTCGGGGCGCTGTTGGGGTTTCACCACAGGTGTATTCAGAAAAGCCACATATTGCAACATTAGCCCACGCATCTTGGTGTCATGATTGATGATTCTGAATATTTTATGTTGCTTTTTGTGGTTTTTCTTGACGAAAGGCCCTGCTGTCTGCACGATATTCCCACGCGACGCCAAGAATCGCACATAACGCCACATAACAGGGAAATCCACATGCGACAGAACCTCAGTGTTTTGGGGGCCGCGGCTCTGACAGCCGCCGTTTCCGCATCATCCGCCTGGTCGGCGGACTCCGCTGATCCGATCAAACTGACGCTGCATGACTGGTCCGGCCAGCTGATCAACACCAAGATCATGGGCAGCATCCTGCAGGAGGCCGGATACAACGTCGAATACGTCCAGGCGGATTACATCGCGCAATTTGCCGGGCTGAAGACCGGCGACCTGCATCTGGCCATGGAGATCTGGGAGACAACGGGCCGCGAAGCGCTGGACGAGGCCACTGCGTCCGGCAAGGTGATAAATGCGGGCGAGACCGGTCTGATGGCGATCGAGGAATGGTGGTACCCGGCTTATATGAAGGACCGCTGCCCGGGTCTGCCCGACTGGCAGGCCCTGAAGGATTGCGCCGAGGAATTTGCCACCGCGGAAACCTCTCCCTACGGCCGGTATGTCGGCGGTCCGGTGACCTGGGGCGGTTTTGACGAAGAGCGGGTCGAGGCGCTGGAGCTTGAGTTTGAAGTGGTTCACGCCGGCACCGACGCGGCGCTGTTTGCCGAGCTTGAATCGGCCTACCAGCGGCAGGATCCGATCATGCTGTGGGTCTATGTGCCCCACTGGGCGCCGGCCAAATACGACGGCGAGTTCGTCGAGTTCCCGGCCTATTCGGCGGAATGCTATTCCGATCCGTCGGTGGGGGTGAACCCGGACAAGGCCTATGACTGCGGCAAGCCGCGCGGCCCGATCTGGAAAGCCGCCTGGGCCGGGCTGCCGGAGAAATGGCCGGGTGCCTATGAGATCATCCAGGGCTACAGCCTCAGCAACGAGGAAATGAGCGCGATGGTCGGCAAGGCGGATCTGGAAGGCGTGGATATCGACACCGTCGTCTCTGACTGGATGGCCGCAAACAAGGACCGCTGGTCCGGCTGGATCGGCAACTGATCCAAGACCGCCAGGGCGGCGTTCCGCTCTCACCCGCCCTGGCAGCATTTCTGCCCTGCCACCATGCCCGGCCGCCCTGTGCGGACCGCCGCCGGAGCCGAATTTCATGACACTCAACACCAAACTTTCCTGCCGCAATGTCTGGAAGCTTTACGGCGCCAACGCGGAAGGGTTCCTGAGCCGCAACCCGTCGCCGAGCGGAGGGGACATCCGCCGGGCAGGCATCATCGGAGCGGTACGCAATGCCCGCATCGACATTGCCGAAGGCGAGATCTTCATCATCATGGGGCTGTCCGGCTCCGGCAAGTCCACCCTGGTGCGCTGCCTGTCGCGGCTGATTGAGCCGACCGGCGGCCAGGTTCTGTTCGACGGCGTTGATCTGCTGACAGCCAGCGAGCAGGAGCTGATCGAGATCCGCCGCCACAAGATGGGCATGGTGTTCCAGCATTTTGCCCTGCTGCCGCATCTGACCGTTCTGCAGAACGTGATGTTCCCGCTGACCGTTCAGGCCGCCCCCAGGGCCGAAGCCGAAGCCAAGGCCCGGGAAGTCGTGGAACTGGTGGGGCTGAAAGGCCGCGAGGATTATTACCCGCGCGAGCTGTCGGGCGGCCAGCAGCAGCGCGTCGGTATCGCCCGCTCGCTGGTGACGGAACCCGACCTGTGGTTCCTGGACGAGCCTTTCTCGGCACTTGATCCGCTGATCCGCCGCGAGATGCAGGACGAATTCCTGCGCCTGCAGGCGCGGTTGCAAAAAACCATCGTCTTCATCACCCATGACTTCGAGGAGGCCGTGCGCCTGGCCGACCGCATCGCCATCATGAAGGACGGCGAAATCATTCAGGTCGCCACGCCGGAGGAGCTGGTGCTGAACCCGGCCACCGGCTATGTCGCCGAGTTCACCCGCCACATCCCGCGGTCCAAGGTGCTGACTGTTGGCGGCATCATGACCGCCGGCAGCGGCGGCGAGGGGGAGCCGGTTCCCGCGGCAGCCCGCGTGTCGGAGGTCGCGGAGCAGATCATCGCCGCGGATGCGCCGCGTCCGGTGTGCGACGCGGCCGGCCGGATCGTCGGCAGCATTGGCCGTATGGCGGTTGCCCGGGTGCTGTTCGGCAAGGAGACGGCGGCATGAGACCGCGGCTGACCAACAGCGGGCTGGCAGCCTGGGGGCTGGTGCTGGCCACCATCCTGCTGGGCTGGTTCGGCCGCGACCTGGCCAAGGCGCTGGATGCGCGCTGGCTGGTCAAGGTTCCGTCCTCCTGGGATTTTGCGTTCAACACCTACATCTCTGCTGCCATGACCTGGCTGGTGGAGGAGGCGGCCATCGGCCCGGTCTCTTTCACCGATGCCACCCGCACCGTCGCCTGGCTGATCGAGCAGCCCTATGAATTGGCATTGAACTTGCTGGCACGTGGTTTCCTGTTCGATCCCGGCCCGGAGCCGCAGGTTCTTCTGCCTGCCGCCAGCTGGATTGCCGTCACCGCCGCAGTGATCGCGCTGGGGCATTACTGCCGCAGCTGGGGGCTGGCCGCGCTTGTCGGCGCCTGTTTTGCCTATCTTGCGGTTTTCGGCCAATGGGACAGCGCCATGGTCACGCTGGCCTCGGTGCTCATCGCGGTGCCGATCGGCGCAGGCGGCGGGCTGTTGGCCGGCATCTGGGCCTACCGCCACCCGCTGGGCGAGCGCATCCTCTCCCCCGTTCTGGACCTGATGCAGACGATCCCGATCTTTGCCTATCTGGTGCCGATCCTGTTCATGTTCGGCTTTGGCCCGGTTTCGGCGCTGGTTGCCACCATCATCTATGCCACCCCGCCGATGATCCGCATCACCATCCTGGCGCTCAAGGCGGTGGACCCGGAAATCCTCGACTTCGGGCGGATGGCAGGCACCACGCAGCGGCAGCTGATGTGGCGGGTGCTGGTGCCCTCGGCCAGCCAAAGCCTGATGGTCGGCGTCAACCAAGTGATCATGCTGACACTCAACATGGTGATCATCGCCTCGATGATCGGCGCAGGCGGGCTTGGGTTCGATGTGCTGGCGGCGCTGCGCCGCCTCGATATCGGCGCAGGTTTCGAGGCGGGCATCGCCATCGTGGTGCTGGCCATTGCGGTGGACCGGCTGAGCCAGGCCTTTGCCGAGCGCATCGGGCAGGTCCACCACACCACGCCCGGTTCGTGGGCGGCGCGGAACAAGCGCACGGTTCTGGTGCTTTCGCTGCTGGCGGTGACCTGGGTTCTGGGCCGCTTTTCGTCCTTGCTGCTGGACTATCCGCAAAGCCAGGCCATCACCACCGGCGCGTTCTGGAACGACACCGTCAAATACCTGAACGTGAACTATTTCGATGCGTTCGAGGCGGTGAAGGTGTTCTTCCTCCACTGGTTCCTGCTGCCGATCAAGAAAACCCTGCTGGGCATTCCCTGGCCCTGGGCCATTACCATGCTGACGCTGCTGGGCTGGCGTGCGGGCGGCTGGAAGCTGGCAGCCATGTGCGGTGCGATGTCTGCCCTGATTGCGGTCAGCGGCCTGTGGGCCAAGGCGATGGTCACCGTCTATCTCTGCGGCGCTTCGGTGATCCTCGCCACGCTGATCGGGGTGCCCCTGGGTGTTCTGGCGGCGCTGAACCGCCGCGCGGGCATTGCCATCAACCTGCTGATCGACACCCTGCAGACCCTGCCCAGTTTCGTCTACCTGATCCCGGTGGTGATGCTGTTCCGGGTTGGCGACTTCACCGCGATGATCGCCATTGTCCTTTATGCGCTGGCGCCGGCCGTCCGTTACGCGGCGCACGGGATGCGCAGCGTCAGCGGTGAGCTGATCGAGGCCGGCCTGGTGTCCGGCTGCACCAAATGGCAGCTCTTGCGCCTGGTGCGGCTGCCGATGGCGTTGCCGGAGATCCTGCTGGGCATCAACCAGACCATCATGCTGGCGCTGTCGATGCTGGTGATCACCGCGCTGGTCGGCACCCGCGACCTGGGCCAGGAGGTCTATATTGCGCTGACCAAGGCCGACACCGGGCGCGGGCTGGTCGCCGGGCTTGCCATCGCCTTTATCGCCATCATCGCCGACCGGCTGGTCAATGCCGGAGCCCGCGGCGCCCGCATCCGCTTTGGACTGGAGAGCAGAGCATGAGCCAATCCGACCTGCTTCACAAAATCCGCGCACTGCCCATCTGGCAGGGGGATATCACCGTTGACCCGTTGAAGGGCGGCATCACCAACGAGAACTACCTGGTTGAGGACAGCGCCGGGAAATACGTGGTGCGGGCGGGCGACGATATCCCGCTGCATCAGGTGCTGCGCTTCAACGAACTGGCCGCCAGCCGCGCCGCCCATGCTGCGGGCCTGTCGCCTGCGGTGCTGCATGCCGAAGGCGGCCTAACGGTGCTGGAGTTCATCGAAAGCCGTACCCTGACCGAAGAGGACGTGCGCGATCCGGTACTGCTGCCGCGGGTGCTGGAGCTAGTGAAATCCTGCCACCGCGATGTGCCCGGGCATCTGCGCGGCCCGGCGCTGGTGTTCTGGGTGTTCCATGTGATCCGGGATTATGCGGCCACCCTGCGGGACAAGGACGGCCCGCATGCGGCGCTGGCCTTGGAACTGGCGGGCATCGGCAACAGCCTGGAGAAGGCGGCAGGCCCGTTCGACATCGTTTTCGGGCACAACGACCTCTTGTGCGGCAATTTCCTGGACGATGGCCACAGGTTGTGGCTGATCGACTTCGACTATGCCGGCTTCAACTCGCCGCTGTTCGACCTCGGCGGGCTCGCCTCCAACAACGGGCTGTCGCAGCAGCAGGAGAACTGGCTGCTGGAAACCTACTTCGAGGCACCGGTGAGTGATGGCTTGCTGCACCGCTACAGCGCCATGAAATGCGCGTCGCTCCTGCGCGAGACCATGTGGAGCATGGTCTCCGAGATCACTTCCGAAATCGACTTCGACTACGCGGCCTACACCGCCGGCAACCTCGCGCGCTTCCGCGCGGCGCTTGACGACTTTCAAAACACCTGAGGACTGACATGACTGAACTTCCTTCAACTGCCAAGGCAGTCATCATCGGCGGCGGCATCATCGGCTGCTCAACCGCTTACCACCTGGCCAAGCTGGGCTGGACCGACACCGTTCTGCTGGAGCGGAAAAAGCTGACCTCGGGCACCACCTTCCACGCTGCCGGGCTGGTCGGGCAGCTGCGGTCGAACGCCAATATAACCCAGCTGCTGGGCTATTCGGTCGATCTTTATAACAAGATCGAGGCGGAAACCGGCCTTGGCACCGGCTGGAAGATGAACGGCGGCCTGCGGCTGGCCTGCAACGAGGAACGCTGGACAGAGGTCAAGCGCCAGGCCACCACCGCGCATTCCTTCGGTCTGGAGATGGAGCTGCTGACCCCGAAAGAGGCGCAGGAGCTGTGGCCGCTGATGGATATCTCCGACGTCATCGGCGCTGCCTTCATGCCGACCGACGGCCAGGCCAACCCCTCCGACATCACCCAGGCGCTGGCCAAGGGCGCGCGGATGGCCGGAGCCAGGATCTTTGAGGACACAAAGGTCACCGATATCGAGATCGAGAACGGCAAGATCCGCGCCGTGATCACCGAACATGGCCGTATCGAATGCGAGAGGGTGATCTGCTGCGCCGGCCAGTGGACCCGCACCTTTGCCAAGCGGTTCGGGGTCAATGTGCCGCTGGTGCCGATGGAGCATCAGTATATGGTCACCGAGCCGTTCGAGGGCGTCCCCTCGGGCCTGCCCACCCTGCGCGACCCGGACCGGCTGACCTACTACAAGGAGGAAGTCGGCGGGCTGGTGATGGGCGGCTATGAGCCTAACCCGATCCCCTGGGCCACGGACGGCATCCCGCAGGGCTTCCACTACACGCTGCTCGACAGCAACTTCGATCACTTCGAGCAGTTGATGGAACAGGCGCTTGGCCGGGTCCCAGCGCTGGAACACGCCGGCATCAAGACCCTGACCAACGGGCCGGAAAGTTTCACGCCCGATGGCAACTTCATCATCGGCGAGGCGCCGGAACTGCGGAACTTCTACGTCGGCGCGGGCTTCAACGCCTTCGGCATTGCCGCAGGCGGCGGGGCCGGCATGGCGCTGGCCGAATGGGTGAAGAACGGCGAGCCGCCTTTTGATCTCTGGTCTGCCGACATCCGCCGTTTCGGCCGGCCGCATTTCGACACCGACTGGGTCCGCACCCGCACGGTGGAGGCTTACGGCAAGCATTACACGATGGCCTGGCCGCATGAGGAGCACGACAGCGGCCGCCCCTGCCGCAAGTCGCCGCTCTATGACACGCTGAAAAGCCAGGGTGCGTGCTTTGGCGAGAAACTCGGCTGGGAGCGCCCGAACTGGTTTGCCGATGCGGCCAGGGGGGAGACGCCCAAGGACATCTACAGCTTCGGCCGCCAGAACTGGTTCGAGGCAGTGGGCCGCGAGCACAAGGCCGCGCGCGAGGCGGCGGTGCTGTTCGATCAGACCTCATTCGCCAAATTCGCGCTGAAAGGCCCCGATGCGCTGGCCGCGATGAACTGGATCTGCGCCAACGACGTGAACAAGCCGGTCGGATCGCTGGTCTATACCCAGATGCTGAACGACAAGGGCGGCATTGAGTGTGACCTGACCGTAGGCCGCGTGGCGCATGACGAGTTCTACATCGTCACCGGCACCGGCTACGCCACCCATGACCTCGACTGGATCCGCCGCAACATTCCCGACGGCATGAACTGCCAGCTGTTCGACATCACCTCCTCCAACGCGGTGCTGTCGCTGATGGGGCCGAAGGCGCGCGACATCCTCTCCGCTGTCACCCGTGACGATGTCTCCAACGAGGGTTTCAAGTTCGGCACCATCCGCACCATTGGCATCGCCGGCTGCCCGGTGCAGGCGCTGCGCGTCACTTACGTGGGCGAACTGGGCTGGGAGCTCCACTTGCCGGTGGAATACGCCCAGACAGTCTATGCCGCGCTGATGGGCGCGGGGAAGCCGCACGGTCTGGTCGATGCGGGCTATCGCGCGATTGAAACCCTGCGTCTGGAAAAAGGCTACCGCGCCTGGGGCTCGGACATCGGCCCCGACCACACCCCGTTCGAGGCCGGGCTCGGCTGGGCGGTCAAGCTCAGGAAGGATATGCCCTTCAAGGGCCGCGCCGCCGCCGAAGAACAGAAGGCGCAAGGCGTCAGGAAAATGCTCGCCTGTTTCACCACCGATCCCGGCGTGGTGCTCTTGGGCCGGGAAACCATCTACCGCAACGGCGAGCGCGTCGGCTGGCTGACTTCCGGCGGCTACGGCTACACTGTCGGGCAGTCCATCGGATACGGCTACATCCGCAATCCCGATGGCGTCGATGCCGATTACGTGCTGAGCGGGGATTACGAGCTGGAAGTCGCCACCAAGCGGGTCCCCTGCAAGGTGCAGCTCAGCCCTCTTTATGATCCTTCGATGAGTCGGGTGAAGGCCTGAAAAGGCGCTCCACCATCATCAGGGGAAATAATTATGCAGTAATTGAACCAGACCAGGTTCCGTGGTCATGCACCCGTACAAGGCTCTGTGCGGCAGGTATCGGATTGGGGGCTCCTGCAAATGCAGCGTCCCTTCATGCGCCGGGCCAGCGCAATCCGCACGCGGCGGGTGCTGCCCGGATTGCCGATGGCACTTGGTTTCGATCGGAAGGCCTCAAAAAATACATTGAAATTGCATGTTTTTGAGGCCTGCTGCGCCCGTTTTGACGCCGGTTTGCTTTGGCACTGACCGGCTGGGAGGGGGTAAAAGGCTTGCCAGTATGCCTCGTCTCCGAGCCGTCAAGGTCCGGCGGGCCCTCCTAAATATTGCAAAAATTGAAACTGTTGCCGGAGGCGCAGTGCTTGCGCATTTCGCCGTTCGTTAAGGATTCGGCCGGACTCTGGGTGCCGGAGTGTTTCACAGCCCGGAGAGTCCGATGAGCCGCATCGTGGATTGCTTAACCCAACAGCACAGTTACGGGCTCGTGGCGGTGGCCGCTTTCGTTTGTGTCACAGGTATCATTCTGACGGTGCGGCTGATCAACAGGCTGCCGGGGGTCAAGGGGCGGCGGCGGCTGGTTCAGCTCGGGCTGTCCAGCATGATTGCGGGCTCGACAATCTGGTCGACGCATTTCATCGCGATGCTGGCTTATGAGCCGGGCTTTGAGCATGGGTTCGAGCCGCTGGTAACAGCCCTGTCGCTGCTGGTTGCGGTAACCGGTGCGCTGGCGTCCAATGCCGTGCTTGCTTATGGCACGGGCCGGCATCCGGCGGTGCTGGCGGGGGCAATGTTCGGGGTGGCGGTTTCCGTAATGCATTATACCGGCATGCAGGCCTACCTGATCCCGGGGCTGCTGGAGTGGGAACCGGGCTATCGCGCCCTGTCCATCGGGATTGCAGCCGGCTTCGGCGCCTGGGGGTACGCCTTTGCAGCCAGGCGTGGGCTGGGCCTGCGCAACTGGTTGGTGGCCTCGGCGCTGCTGACGGCTGCCATCTGCGGCATGCATTTCACCGGCATGGGGGCCATCAATGCCCGTCTCAGCCCGCTGGTTGAGGTGCCCGAACAGGCAATTTCGGACACGGCGATGGGGCTGCTGAACCTGGGGATGATGGGGCTGATCCTGCTGACCGGGTTCGCCTCAGCCATCATTGAAACCAATGTCGAAAGCGAAGCGCGTGATCAGCTGGCGCACGCGGCGCTGCATGACCCGCTTACCGGGATGCCGAACCGGATGTGGCTGACCCAGTACCTGACGGCGCTGGAACGGCGGCTGCAGCAGGATGAAACCGGACATGCGGCAATTCTGACCATCGACCTGAACCTTTTCAAGGAAGTGAACGATCTGCATGGCCATGCGGCAGGCGACAAGGTGCTGCAAGCCGTTGCCCGGCGGCTGATGCGCCAGCAGGGGCCGGATGAACACATTGCGCGGGCTGGCGGCGATGAATTCGTGGCCGTCAAGCAGGAGTTCCGGCGGATTGAGCAGGTGCTGGCCTTTGCGGAGCGGCTGCACGCTGCGATCGTTGAGCCGATCGACATGGAGGATTTATCGGTCCGGGTGGGGGCCGCCATCGGGGTGGCCACCAGCCTGAAGGAAAGCCGGGACCCGCTGGAGCTGCTGCACAAGTCCGACCTGGCGATGTACCGGGCCAAATCCGACCCCGGCGGCGCGATCTGCCAGTTCAGCGAGGAAATGGACCGCCAGAGCCGGGAAAGGCTGCAGCTGGTACACGACCTGCGCCAGGCCTGCGCCGCCGGCCAGTTCGAGCTGGCCTATCAGCTGCAGAATGACCTCAGCACGCTGGAGCCGGTCGGCTTTGAGGTGCTGCTGCGCTGGAACCACCCGAAGCGCGGGCGGGTGCGGCCGGACGACTTCATTCCGGTTGCCGAGGAAACCGGCCTGATCCGGGAAATCGGGCATTGGGTTCTGCGCGCCGCCTGCAAGGAGGCGTCCGGCTGGGACCAGCCGTTTCATGTGGCGGTCAATGTGGCGCCGCAGCAGCTGGTGCAGCCTTCCTTTGTCGAGGATGTGATGGACATTCTTCTGGAAACCGGCCTGGCGCCGGATCGGCTGGAGCTTGAGATCACTGAATCCAGCATTATCGACGATCAGGCCCATACCCTGAAGGTGATGCACCAGCTGAAGGCCTACGGGGTGCGGATTGCAATGGATGACTTTGGCACCGGCTATTCGTCGCTGGCCACATTGCAGACCTTCCCCTTTGACAAGATCAAGATCGACCAGAGCTTTGTGCGGGGAGTACACAGGAACGCGCAAAGCGCGGCGATTGTCCGCTCGACGCTGCTCTTGGGGTCGGCTCTGAACATTCCGGTCCTGGCGGAAGGGGTGGAAGAGCTGGATGAGCTGAATTTCCTGCAGGCCGAGAAATGCGCTTCTGTGCAAGGATTCTATTTCGGGACGCCGATGACTCAGGAGGAGATGCGGCGGATCGCCTGCGGGCCGGGAGGCAGCATAAAGCGTTCCGCGTGACCCTGGCGGCGTGCAGGCGGTGCGGGACAATGCGGCCCGTGCCCGTTTGCGGTGCGCTGAGAGAGGATGCAGGAGGGGCTGCAGCGTGCAGGGGAAGCTGCTAGAAATGCGGCAGGCAGGCGTATTCCGGGGGCAGGGCAGTGGCAGGCAATCCTTTTCTTGTGGACCGCAGCGGCGCAGGCCGCGCAACAGTGCTGCTGGCGCATGGCGCCGGTGCGGCCATGGACACCCCGTTCATGACGGCAATCGCCGCAGGGCTTGCGGAGCGGGGCCTGCGGGTGGCGCGGTTCGAGTTCGCCTATATGGCCGCGCGCCGCAGCGGCGGGCCGAAGAGGCCGCCGCCAAAGGCAGAGAAGCTGCAGGCGGAGTTTCTGGCGGCGGTTGACCGGCTTGCTTGCGACGGGCCGCTGATCATCGGCGGCAAGTCCATGGGCGGCAGGGTGGCAAGCCTGATTGCCGACGAACTTTTCTCCGCGGGGCGCATTTGCGGGCTGGTGTGCCTGGGCTACCCGTTTCATCCGCCAGGCAAGCCAGAGCGTCTGCGGACCGGGCATCTGGAGGCGCTGAACACGCCGACTCTGATCTGCCAGGGCACCCGCGACCCCTTCGGCACGCAAGAGGAGGTGCAGGGCTATGCGCTGTCTGCCGCGGTGCGTCTGCATTGGCTGGAGGACGGCAACCACGATCTGCAGCCGCGGAAAACAGTGACCGGCTTCGGCCAGGAGCATAACCTGGACACGGCCTGCGCCGCGGTGTCCGGCTGGGTCAAGGGGCTGGAGTGACACCCGCCCGGCGGGCAGGAGGTTCCGCCGCGGCGGCCTGAAACCTCAGCTGGCGCCGGCGGCAAGCTCCGGCTGCGGTTTGGGCCAGGTGAAGCTGAATTCGCAGCCCTCGCCCGGCGCCGAGTGCACCAAGATCTTGCCGCCCGCCTGTTGCACGTGTTTCTGGACGATGGACAGCCCCATGCCGCTGCCCTCCACCTGGTCGCGGGACTTCAGCGTCTGGAACATCTTGAAGATCTTCTCATGATACTTCGGTTCGATGCCGGGGCCGTCATCAGCAACTGAGAACAGCCAGTGCCCGCCTTCGTCCCGCAGCGACACATCAACAGTGCCGGCGCCTGTTTCGCTGTGCTTGATCGCGTTGGAGATCAGGTTGGCGAAAATCTGTTTCAGCGGCATATTCACCAGCTGGATACCCTCAAAGCCGGGATCGATGCGGATCGTGAAACCCTCAGGCTGGTCGATCAGCAGCAGCGCCTCCTTCAGCAATTCGGTGCCCGGCATCAGCTGCTGGTACCTGTGGTCGGTCTTGCGCCCGGCGCGGGAATACTCCAGCAAGTCGTCCAGCAGCCGGTCCATACGCAGCACCCTTGAGCGCAGCAGTTGTAAGTTTTCAAGGCTGTCTTCATCCAGCGTGTCCGCCAGATCCTCCTCGAGCCAGCTGGAGGCATTGTCGATCACCCGCAGCGGAGCCCGCAGGTCGTGCGAGGCGATATAGGCGAACTCATCCAGATCCCGGTTCGACCGTGACAGTTCCTCGACAAACTGCTCCCGCTCGGCATCGGCGCGCTTTTGCTCCGAGATATCGCGGACAATGCCGCTGAACAGGATATGGCCGCCGACCCGGATCTCGCTAACTGAAGCGGTAAGCGGGAAGATGCTGCCATCCTTGCGCTGCCCCTGGACCTCGCGGCTGGCGCCTATGAAGTTCCGCTGCCATGTCTGGAAGTAATCCCGGAGGTAGCCGTCGTGCTGCGATTTCTGCGGCTCTGGCATCAGGATGCTGACGTTTCGGCCAATGGCTTCCTCCTTGGTGTAGCCGAAGATTTTCCGGCATGCGCGGTTGTAGCTCAGGATCAAGCCTTGGCTGTCGATGGTGATGATGCCCTCGAAGCTGTTATCGCGAATGGCTGTCAGCTCATTCTGTTTATGCTCCAGGGAGATCTGGATGGATTTCTGGCGGCAGACGATGAAGGCAAAGGCCCACAAGGCGCATACTGTCAGGCCCCTGTTGGTCAGCACGATCCATTCGTTAACCCCGCTGCGGTGGAACAGGATGTAGCCGAGAATGGTCAGCCCGGTGCCTGCCGCAGCATAGGAATAAGCGGCGCTGGGCGTGCCTGCCCATACGGCGCACAGGACAACCGAGGTGTAGATCAGGCCGGCCGCGACCCCCAGCGGTGTCAGGTAGTCGAACAGGAAGCCTGCGCAGATCAGCAGGGCGGCGGCCGCTTGCGCCCGCTGGCTGGAACTGACCGGCAGCAGGGGCCGCCGGTGCGTGTCAGCTTGCCTGGCAAATGTCATGTCTGTCAGTTCCCCTGTCTGTGAGCCGGGCGGCACATAAGCCCGGCGCTGAAGGTGCGGCGCGTTCCGCAAACGGCCGCAGACGGTTCTGGCAGGGTACACCCTTTGCTTTCTTCATCAAGGAAAATGCAACCTAAAGTTGCCGATTGCTGGGAGGTGCTGCACGGTTACGGCACCTGCCGGGATGGCCGGAGCCGACGGCGGCCGGCGCAGTCTTTGCGCGCCGGAGTTAAGAGTTTTCTGTTGTTTTCACGGTATCCGGACGGCGAGCCATTTAGAATCAGGAACGTGCGGAGAAGTTCATTGTTTTTCAGATCCAAGGCGGCCACGGCCGGTGCACAGGATGACAGCGCCAAAATCATTGCTGATGTGGTCGATAGCACCCAGGCGGTGATCCGTTTCAAACCGGATGGCACGGTCCTGGCGGCCAACGGCAATTTCCTGACAGCCTTGGGGTACAGCCAGGAGGAAATCACGGGCCGGCATCACGCGATGTTTGTGGCACCTGACATTGCTGCCAGCCCGGAATACCAAACCTTCTGGGCGGATCTGGCGGCAGGCCGGGTCAACACTGGTCAGTTCCCGCGGGTGACCAAGGATGGGGCGACGATCTGGATCCAGGCGACTTATGCGCCGGTCAAGGGGCCGGACGGCACTGTAGTGCAAGTGGTGAAAGTGGCCACCGATGTGACAGTGCGCCGCCTTGGCCTGCAGGAGATCGCCAGGGGGCTGGAGGCAATGAGCCAGGGAGATCTGGCGGTCCGTGTGAAACTGTCCGAACAGCCGGACATCGCGGCGCTGGGCGCGGCCTTCAACCGCTCCGCCGAACAGCTGCAGACGGCAATTGGCGCCGTCACCCAGGTGTCCGGGGCGGTAGGCCGCACGGCGGATGAGATTTCAAAGGCTGCCGGCGACCTGTCGCAGCGCACCGAAAGCCAGGCCGCCACGCTGGAGGAAACAGCGGCAGCCATCGAAGAGTTGACCTCCACCGTTCATTCCGCGGCAGAGGGTGCCGGGAAGGTGGAAGGCATCGTCAGCGAGGCCAAGACCGCGGCGGAGCGCAGCGGCCGGGTTGTCGAGGACGCGGTGGCGGCGATGTCGCAGATCGAGAGCTCCTCCGAGGAAATCGCCAAGATCATCGGCATGATCGACGACATCGCCTTTCAGACCAACCTCCTGGCGCTGAATGCCGGGGTTGAGGCGGCGCGCGCCGGCGATGCAGGCCGCGGCTTTGCGGTAGTGGCCTCAGAGGTGCGGGCCTTGGCGCAGCGCTCAGCCGGGGCCGCGGGGGAGATCAAGCAGCTGATCAGCGAGAGCAAGCAGCAGGTGGCCAGCGGCGTCGATCTGGTGGGCCGCACCGGTGAAGAGCTGAAGCAGATCATTGAAAGCGTCGGCACCATCTCCACCCATATCAGCGGTATTGCCACCGGCGCCAAGGAACAGGCCACCTCGCTGAGCGAGATCAACCAGGGCGTATCGCAGCTGGACCAGGTGACCCAGCAGAACGCCGCGATGGTGGAAGAGACCTCAGCCGCCAGCCAGCAGCTGTCCTCTGACGCAGGCCAGCTGACGCGCGAGGTGTCCAAGTTCAGCGGCTGCGGCGGCGCGGCGCCCGCGGCAACGCCGAGGGCGGAGGTGATCGCCTTCCGGCGCCCGGCGGCGGACTCTGCACAGGACACACTGCCCGCGGCGCAAGGCTGGGAAGATTTTTGACTCCGGCCGCCGGTGGCATCCCCGCGTGCTTGCCGGAATTGACGTGTTGACACTCCCCGTCTGTGCCGCAACGCTGGCTGCAAAAATGACGGGGTGAACACATGGAAAGCCAGGATGCGGCTGCATATCCGCTGGTGCGCCGGGCCGGGCTGAGCGGCATGCTGGTCAGTTTCGGTGGCAGCCTGAGCGAGGCGTCCAACCGCGCGGCGCTGGCATTCCGCACCGCGGTGGAGGCACTGGCACTGGAGGGCGTGGTGGAGACCATGGCCTCGCTGGCCTCGGTGTTTGTCCGTTTTGAACCCTCGGTGCTGCCGCACGGCCGGCTGGAAGATGCGCTGCGGGAGCTGCTTGCCACGCAGGACTGGCTGCAGGCGCCGTTGCCCGCCGGGCGCCGGTTCTGGCGGGTGCCCACCGTTTACGGCACCGAACTGGCACCCCAGCTGGCAGAGGCCGCCGATGCCGCGGGCATGAGCGAAGCGCAGGCCATCGACAGCCTGGGTGCGGCCCGGGTGCGGGTGCTGACCATCGGTTTCGCCCCTGGCCAGCCCTACCTCGGCTCGCTGGGGCCGGAGTGGAACCTGCCGCGGCAAACCGAGCTGACACCGATGGTGCCGCGCGGCGCGCTGGTGCAGGCCATCAGCCAGTTTGTGCTGTTTTCCAACCCGGCCCCGACCGGCTGGCGCCATGTCGGCCAGACCGGGATGACGCTGTTCAGGGCAGAGGCGGAGCAGCCCTTTGCCTTGCGCCCCGGTGACGAGATGCAGTTTGAACCGGTTTCCAAGCCGGACTTCCTGAAGCTCTGCGAAGACGATCCGCTGCGCGGCGGAGCGGCAGCTCAGGAGATCCAAGCATGAGCGGATTGAAGATCCTCCGCATCGGGCCCGCGGCGTCGGTTCAGGACCTTGGCCGTCCTGGGCTGCTGGGGCAGGGGGTGTCGCAGGGCGGTGCCGCCGATACGCTGGCGCTGGCCGAAGGCGCGGCGCTGTTGCGCCAGGACCCGGGCCTTGCGGCGCTTGAGATGGGCGGCATGGGCGGCGAGTTCGAGGCTGCCGGGCCGGTGCGCATTGCGCTGACCGGCGCGCCGATGGCGGCGGCGCTGGATGGCGAAGCACTGGCCTGGAATGCCTCGCAC
>NZ_JAJALF010000017.1:112500-115187 GCF_020514995.1 Leisingera sp. McT4-56
AGTACCTGAAACCGAACGCCTACAATCAGTTGGAGGCCCCTTGAGGGCTGACAGCGTACCTTTTGTATAATGGGTCATCGACTTGGTCTCACGAGCAAGCTTAAGCCGTTAGGCGGAGGCGCAGCGAAAGCGAGTCTTAATAGGGCGCATGAGTTCGTGGGATCAGACCCGAAACCGAGTGATCTAGGCATGGCCAGGTTGAAGGTGCGGTAACACGCACTGGAGGACCGAACCCACATCCGTTGAAAAGGATCGGGATGAGCTGTGCCTAGGGGTGAAAGGCCAATCAAACTCGGAGATAGCTGGTTCTCTGCGAAATCTATTTAGGTAGAGCGTCATCCGAATACCCCGGGGGGTAGAGCACTGGATGGGTAATGGGGCCCCACAGGCTTACTGATCCTAACCAAACTCCGAATACCCGGGAGTACTAGATGGCAGACACACGGCGGATGCTAACGTCCGTCGTGGAGAGGGAAACAACCCTGACCTCCGGCTAAGGCCCCCAATTCATGGCTAAGTGGGAAAGCAGGTGAGACGTCCAAAACAACCAGGAGGTTGGCTTAGAAGCAGCCATCCTTTAAAGATAGCGTAACAGCTCACTGGTCTAATCAAGATGTCTTGCGGCGAAGATGTAACGGGGCTCAAGCCATGAGCCGAAGCCGAGGATGCACATAGTGCATGGTAGCAGAGCGTAGTGTGACATAGTCTCATTCCTCCTTAGCATCTCCGGATGCATTGGAGGAGAGAGGCTTTCGATGAAGCCGGGGCGTGAGCCATCCGGTGGAGAGATCACTAGCGAGAATGATGACATGAGTAGCGACAAAGAGTGTGAGAGACACTCTCGCCGAAAGTCCAAGGGTTCCTGCTTAAAGCTAATCTGAGCAGGGTAAGCCGGCCCCTAAGCCGAGGCCGAAAGGCGTAGGCGATGGGAATCAGGTTAATATTCCTGAGCCAGGAGGATGTGACGGATCATGAAGGTTGTTCGCCCTTATCGGATTGGGCGGGCCGCTGATTGGTCCCTGGAAATAGCCCTCCATCAGACCGTACCCTAAACCGACACAGGTGGACTGGTAGAGAATACCAAGGCGCTTGAGAGAACGATGTTGAAGGAACTCGGCAAAATACCTCCGTAAGTTCGCGAGAAGGAGGCCCGGGTTCAAGGCAACTTGGATCCGGGGGCACAAACCAGGGGGTGGCGACTGTTTATTAAAAACACAGGGCTCTGCGAAGCCGCAAGGCGACGTATAGGGTCTGACGCCTGCCCGGTGCCTGAAGGTTAAAAGGAGGGGTGAGAGCTCCGAATTGAAGCCCAGGTAAACGGCGGCCGTAACTATAACGGTCCTAAGGTAGCGAAATTCCTTGTCGGGTAAGTTCCGACCTGCACGAATGGCGTAACGACTTCCCCGCTGTCTCCAACATCGACTCAGCGAAATTGAATTGCCTGTCAAGATGCAGGCTTCCCGCGGTTAGACGGAAAGACCCCGTGCACCTTTACTACAGCTTCGCACTGGCATCAGGATTGTGATGTGCAGGATAGGTGGTAGGCATCGAAGCCGGGACGCAAGTCCCGGTGGAGCCTCCCTTGAGATACCACCCTTCGCACTCTTGATGTCTAACCGCGGTCCGTTATCCGGATCCGGGACCCTGCGTGGCGGGTAGTTTGACTGGGGCGGTCGCCTCCTAAAGAGTAACGGAGGCGCGCGAAGGTTGGCTCAGAGCGGTCGGAAATCGCTCGTTGAGTGCAATGGCAGAAGCCAGCCTGACTGCAAGACTGACAAGTCGAGCAGAGACGAAAGTCGGCCATAGTGATCCGGTGGTCCCGCGTGGAAGGGCCATCGCTCAACGGATAAAAGGTACGCCGGGGATAACAGGCTGATACTGCCCAAGAGTCCATATCGACGGCAGTGTTTGGCACCTCGATGTCGGCTCATCTCATCCTGGGGCTGGAGCAGGTCCCAAGGGTACGGCTGTTCGCCGTTTAAAGAGGTACGTGAGCTGGGTTTAGAACGTCGTGAGACAGTTCGGTCCCTATCTGCCGTGGGTGTAGGATACTTGAGAGGAGTTGCCCCTAGTACGAGAGGACCGGGGTGAACGATCCACTGGTGGACCAGTTGTTATGCCAATAGCAGTGCTGGGTAGCTATGATCGGACAGGATAACCGCTGAAGGCATCTAAGCGGGAAGCCCCCCTCAAAACAAGGTATCCCTGAGGGCCGTGGAAGACCACCACGCCGATAGGCCGGAGGTGTAAGCGCAGCAATGCGTTCAGCTGACCGGTACTAATCGCCCGATAGGCTTGATTTGATCCAGTAACAGACAGTGTTACGAAATCAGAAAGCAAACATCCCTAACTGACACGGACAACGTTGATTGTACTGCCTTCCGCTTGTGGAAACGTCCCGTGACGTAACCAAATCCACCTGCCGAAGGCATCTGGATTTTTCTCGGTTTGGTGGCTACAGCACAAGTGAAACACCCGGTCCCATCCCGAACCCGGAAGTTAAGCACTGTCGCGCCGATGGTACTTGGGCTCAAGCCCTGGGAGAGTAGGTCACCGCCAAACCTAGTAAAATCCAATAACATCTCTCAAAAACGATACACAATCACCTGACGCGGGATGGAGCAGCCAGGTAGCTCGTCAGGCTCATAACCTGAAGGTCGCAGGTTCAAATCCTGCTCCCGCAACCA
>NZ_JAJALF010000018.1:0-112055 GCF_020514995.1 Leisingera sp. McT4-56
CAGGTCGTCGCTGGAAATCCCGATCTTCGCGCCAATCTCCTGGATCGGCTTCTTCTGCGCCTCACGCGCAATCTCGATGTCACTCTTGTAGCTCATGGCAAGGTTCCTGCTGAGTTTGCATACAATCGCCGGCACAGCGATGCCGGTTTCGCGATAGACTTAGCCAATATGCGGCAAATGACGCGCTTGATTTCCGACATTATCCCGCCTTGAAGCGGCGTGAGGTCTCTCGCAGGCCCCTCCTCGGTTCCTTAAAGGAAACCCATTTCCCGGAAAGGGGGCGCTTGCGGCACCCAGGCGCGCTGATCCGGAACAAACAGAGCCAACTCGCTGCCCAGCTCAAGGCTGCCGGGACGTTCCACCCAGGCGGTGATTCCCCGCCGATTCTGTGCCGCAGGCTTGAAGCGGGCGCCAAAGCCTGCGCGGTCCTTCTCGATTTCCCGCCCGGGCAGCACGCAAGGGCGGTTTTCCATGTCCACCGTCAGCGTCACCCCGTCCGGCCCCTGCAGGCGCGAGGACGGCGGCACAAAGGTAAGGTCCGGGATGCCGCGAAGCACGATGGTGGCGCCGAGATGTGCAGGGTTCACGGTCTCCATCCCCATGTCCGCGGCAATCAGCGCCAGCTCCTCTTCCGACAGGATGGTCAACTGGCGCACATTGCGGATTTCGGTGCCCTCGGGATAGAGATTGCGCACCCGCACGCAGGAGGCGCGGTTATCGCCTTGGTGGCGTTCCCCGGCAATGCCGCCAAAGCCCAGATCCAGCCGGTCCGACGGCACTGCCTGCAGGCCGCTGCCTGCGGGAACATAGCCCAGCCAGGTAATCTGCCCTGTGTATTCCGTTTTCCGCAGCACCGGCATGTCAGCTCTCCCTCGCCAATAAGTCGTTGTGACGGGCGAGCATACAGGCAGAGCAGGCCGGGGCCAGACCGGTTGCGATGCTTTTTTGTGATCCAGGACAGCAAGACTGCAAATAATAACCCCCGGAGGCCAGCGGCTTCCGGGGGCAAATTCTTGGGAGATCAGGCGGAGGGCTCTGGCTCCATACCGCCTTCCGGCGGGGTTTTCTTGGGCTTGGCCTTGGGGATCGCGGTGACCGAGGCATTGCCCTGATCCTCGCTGTCATCCTCGTCGTCGCCGGCCTGCGGGGGCTCGCCGTTCATCACCCGCTTGATCTCTTCGCCGGTCAGGGTCTCGTACTCCAGAAGCCCCTGCGCCAACCGCTCCCACTCCTCGGTCTTGTCCTTGAGGATCTCCAGCGCCTTCTCATAGCCCTGCTGGATGAAGCGTTTCACCTCTTCCTCGATCAGCTCCTTGGTGTGGGCGGACACAGAGAAGCCTGCGGTGTTGCCGGAGTAGCCTTCGTGGGCTTCGGCATAGTCGATGTTGCCGACCTTGTCCGACATGCCCCAGCGCAGCACCATGGCGCGGGCCAGCTGGCTGGCCTGCTGGATGTCGCCGGCCGGGCCGTTGGAGACATGATCCTCGCCATACTTGATGACTTCCGCCGCCTTGCCCGCCATGGTCATCGCCAGTTTCTGCTGGCACTCATCGCGGTGATAGTTCAGCCGGTCCATTTCCGGCAGGCTGACCACCATGCCCAGGGCACCGCCGCGCGGGATGATGGTGGCCTTGTAGACCGGGTCGCACAGCGGCAGCGCCAGGCCGACGACGGCATGGCCGGCCTCGTGATAGGCGGTCTTTTCCTTCTGGTCCTGAGTCAGCACCATCGAGCGGCGCTCGGCGCCCATCATCACCTTGTCCTTGGCGGATTCGAAATCCTCCATGGTGACAAAGCGGCGGCCGACGCGGGCGGCCATCAGCGCTGCTTCATTGACCAGGTTGGCCAGATCGGCGCCGGAGAAACCGGGGGTGCCGCGGGCGATGATGCGCAGGTCCACATCCGGGCCCAGCGGGGTCTTGCGGGCATGCACCGCCAGGATCTTCTCGCGGCCCTTGATATCGGGGTTGCCGACGGTGACCTGGCGGTCAAAGCGGCCCGGGCGCAGCAGTGCCGGGTCCAGCACGTCCTTGCGGTTGGTGGCCGCCAGGATGATGACACCCTCGTTGGCCTCAAAGCCGTCCATTTCGACCAGCAACTGGTTCAGGGTCTGCTCGCGCTCGTCATTGCCGCCGCCATAGCCGGCGCCGCGATGGCGGCCCACCGCATCGATCTCGTCAATGAAGACGATGCAGGGCGCGTTCTTCTTGGCCTGCTCGAACATGTCGCGTACGCGAGAGGCGCCGACGCCGACGAACATCTCGACGAAATCGGACCCGGAGATGGTGAAGAACGGAACCCCGGCCTCGCCCGCAATGGCACGCGCCAGCAGCGTCTTACCGGTGCCCGGAGGGCCGACCAGCAGCGCGCCCTTGGGGATTTTGCCGCCCAGGCGCGAGAACTTCTGCGGGTTGCGCAGGAATTCGACGATCTCTTCCAGCTCTTCCTTGGCTTCGTCGATGCCCGCCACGTCGTCAAAGGTGACGCGGCCGTGCTTCTCGGTCAGCATCTTGGCCTTGGATTTTCCGAATCCCATGGCGCCGCCTTTGCCGCCGCCCTGCATCCGGTTCATGAAGTAGATCCAGACACCGATCAGCAGCAGGAACGGCAGCAGCGTGATCAGGAAGGACTGGAAGCCCGACTGCTGCTGCTTTTCTGCCCGCACCGGGATGTTCTTGTCGATCAGCAGCGAAGTGACTTCGGCATCGCCCGGCTTGATGGTGACGTAGTTCTGCCCGTCGGTCGTGGTGTAACGGACCTGTTCGCCGTCCAGCGTAACGGTGCTGACCTTGCCGGTCTCTACCGAACTGACGAAGTCCGAGAATGTGCGTTCACGGCTCTGCATCGTGCTGCCGGAACCGCTGAACAGATTGAACAGCGCCAGAATCAGCAGAAACAGAACAACCCAAAAGGCGATATTGCGAGCGTTGCCCAAGGAAAGTTCTCCCTATCAGTAAGGCGCACCTCTCAGGCCGCCTGCGTTGTGCTTAAAATAAGGATCATTCGAGCAGGTTCAATGCGATAAAAGGGACGCAAAGAACTCTTCTTCGTTTGCCGCCGGTTCCGCCGCCCAGCCGTTGGCCATTCCGGCAACCGGCGCAGCGATCAGCTCGGGCCCGCGCCACACCGCCGGGCTGGTCTCCAGAACGGTGCCTGGCACGCCGGTTGCGCGCCAGGAAGGGCAGTTGAACAGCCCGTCGCGCCCCAGGGCGCGCACTTCGCAACCCTTTGCATCGCCTCCGAAAACCTTCCACCGGTCATCCCAGACCTGGCCGGGCAGCGCCGTGATGCGCTCGACCGCCTTGGCCTCCCGGCAGATCCAGATCTGCTTGGTGGTTGTCAGCAGATGGCAGCCCGAAACGGTGGCCGCGCCGCCGCCGCGCGCCGCCAGGACCGCGATCTCCATCGGCACCCGGCGCGGCGGATAGGGGGTGCCCGCCACCCATTGAATCGCCTTGACCAGCAGTCGGTAGCCGGTCTCGCTGGGCAGGGTGCGGAACTTGCGCTGGCACAGAACCACTGCGCCGGCCTGCACATGCGCCATGTCGCGGGCGGCCAGGAACACATACCAGTCCAGCGCCTCGCGCGCCTTGCTCATGTTTTCCGCAACCCGGGACAGAACCGTCGGCGTCAGCCCCAACGGCGCCAGCTCCGCCAGTGCGCGGCGCGCCCTCACCCGCTCATACCGGATATCGCTGTTGCTGGGGTCATCGCACCATTCGATGCCGCGCTCCTGCAGGTACTGGCGCAATTCGCTGCGGGTCACTTCCAGCAGCGGCCGCAGCAGGGTGACGCCCTTGTGGACACGGCGCGGCGCCATGCCGGACAGGCCCGCAACACCCGCCGCCCGCGCCATCCGCATCAGCAGGGTTTCCGCCTGATCATCCGCAGTATGGGCGACACAGAGGATGGGAATGCTGTTGCGCTTGGCCCAGCTGCACAGCAGTTCATAGCGCGCCTCGCGGGCCTGGCTTTGCAGGTTGCCCTTGCCGGGGCCGTCCTCCCAGCGGATCACCTCATGGGCAATCCCCAGCGCTTCAGCCGCCTCGCCTGCCCAGCGGGCTTCAGCCGCCGCTTCCGGCCGCAGCCCGTGGTCGATGGTGGCGGCAAAAAGCTCAACCGGCTCATCCTTGAAGGCCTCATGCATCAGATGCATCAGCGCCATCGAATCGCTGCCGCCGGACAGCGCAATGCCCAGCCTTCCGGTCTGCGCCGATTGGAACTGGCTGCGAAGCAATCCCAGGATATCGCGCCGCACGCCTGTCAAGAACAGCCCAGCTTGGCCATTTCTGCAGTGGCGTCAGCTTCCTCCGCAACACCTGGGAAACGCACGCCGACTTCAGACAGCGTGACACAGGCCTGATCGGTCTGGCCAAGGCGGCCCAGGGCGGCGCCCAGTTCGAACAAGGCCCTGGGGGCCACCGGGCCGGCAGAATTGCCGGTGAAGGCCGCCAGATAGGCCCGTGCCGCTTCGCGGGTGTCGCCCAGCCCGTCCAGCGCCTTGCCGCGGCTGAACTCAGCTGCGGGCGCCAGCGGGCTCCCTGGATAGGCCTGGTTGAAGGCCGCGAATTTCTCTGCAGCGTCCTGATACAAACCTTCGGCCAGCAGCTTTTCAGCAGCGTCAAAGTCCGCTTGCTCACCAACCGCCAGTTCACCGCCTGCCGCCCCGCCGCCAACGGCGCCCGTGCCAGGCACGCCCGCACCGTCCAGGGCGGCCGGTCCGCCAATCGAGGGCAGCTCACCGCCGCCCAAAGTGGTGGTTTCCTTCAGCGCGCCGACATCGCCGCCTTCCAGCTCGACCAGGCGGAACTCCAGATCGCCGATCCGGTTGGTGCCATCGGTCACGATCCGGTCGATCCGGTGTCCCAGCTCCTCGGTCTGCAGGGTGAGGCGCTGCAATTCACTCTCAATTGCGGCAACCCGGTCCAGAACCGTATCACCGGACACATCCACCGATGGCGCAGCAGTCGTCGACATCTCCCGCTTCAGCCGCTGGATCTCGACATGCAGAACGGTCAGCTCCTGGCGGACGTCTGCCAGCGTCTGCTGGTCCTGCGCCGCCAGCGGCAGCGGCAGCAGCATCACGGAGGTCAAAAGAACAGTGCGCAGGCGTCTCATGGCTTTACCCCGTCAGGCCGCCGGCCAGCACGGTGACCGCACGGCGGTTCTTGGCATAGCAGGCCTCTTCCGAGCAAATTTCCAGCGGGCGCTCCTTGCCGTAGCTGACCACCTTCATCCGGTGCCCTGCAACCCCTTGCGAAATCAGGTATTCCCGCGCGGCATTGGCGCGCCGGGCACCCAGTGCCAGGTTGTACTCGCGGGTGCCCTGCTCATCCGCGTGGCCTTCGATGGTGACCACATAGTCGGCGTTCTGGGTCAGCCAGCGCGCCTGGCCCTGCAGAATGCCCTGCGCCGCGGGCGACAGGGTCGACTGGTCCACTGCAAACAGCACGCGGTCGCCAATGGTCTGCTGGAAATAGGCCGGGCTTGCCGGGTCCAGCGCCCCCGCCCCCAGTCCGGCGCCTGCGCCGGCACCGCCATTTGCCGTGTCGTCCCACCGATTGTTGCTGCAGGCCGCCAGGCCCAGAACGGCAACAGCCGCTACTGCCAATTTCAAACCGCTCATATCGTCTGCCTATTCCTTTTGCGTTTCTTGCCCGGAAATTAACACATGCCCGGGTCAGGTTCTATGCGGGTATCCCCGCCAAATTAATACTTTCAATTCTGCAGCGGCGACCAGGCCGGATCCGACGCCCCGTCCGGCGTTTTCACCGGTTTCAGGTTGCGCCCGGTGATGTCCACCGAATACAGCAGCGCCCGCCCGGCGCTGCCCTGGCTTTCACGGGTGAACATGATCACCCGGCCGTTCGGCGCCCAGGTCGGCCCCTCGTCCAGGAAGGAAGCGGTCAGCAGCCGTTCCTCGCTGCCGTCGGTGCGCATGACGCCAATGTGGAACCGGCCCTTGTTCTGCTTGGTAAAGGCGATCATGTCGCCGCGCGGCGACCACACCGGCGTGCCGTAGCGCCCCTGGCCGAAACTGATCCGCCGCGCCTCGCCGCCGCCTGCAGGCATCACATAGAGCTGCTGGCTGCCGGAACGGTCGCTTTCGAACACGATCTGGCTGCCATCCGGCGAAAACGACGGCGCCGTCTCGATCGAGGGTGCAGAGGTCAGCCGGGTCTTGGCGCCGGTGTGGATATCCATCGAAAACAGGTCGGTGTTGCCGCCCTGGGTCTGCGAGTAGACAATGGTGCGACCGTCCGGTGCAAACCGCGGCGCAAAGCTCATGGTGCCATCGCCGCTGGACAGCACCTTGCGCTGCACTTGGCCCACATCCAGCACATGGATCTGCGGAAACCCGCTCTCATAGCTTGTGTAGAGCACCCGGTCGCCGGTGGGCGAGAACCGCGGCGCCAGCACGATCGAAGCGCTGTTGGTCAGGTACTGCACATTGGCGCCGTCGTAATCCATCACCGCCAGCCGCTTGCGGCGGTCGTTCTTGGGGCCGCTTTCGGAGACATAGACCACGCGGCTGTCGAAATAGCCGCTTTCGCCGGTGATCCGGCTGTAGATCGCATCCGCCACCTTATGCGCCATCCGCCGCCAGCCATCGGTGGTGCCGGTGAACTGCAGGCCGGTGCCCAGCTCCTTTTCGGCAAATACGTCGTGGCCGCGGAAGCGCACTGTCAGCTGGTTGCCGTTCACGCTGACCGCGCCGGTGATCAGCGCCTGCGCGTTCACCGCCTTCCAGTCGGCATACTTCGCCGGGCTGTCGAACCCTGTGACCTTGGAGATATGGGCGCTGGCCGGCACTTCCCGGAACAGGCCGGTGCCGCTCAGGTCCGCCGCGATCACCCGCGCGATCTGGGCGGCATATTCCGACGCCGCCGGGGTTTCGGGCACGAAATCCGGCACCGCATAGGGCAACGGCTCGATCACGCCCTGGTCGATCTCGATTCGAAGCGGGCCATCCTGAGCCATGGCCGCGCCTGCCCCTGCCGCCGCCGCGGCACCGATCAGAAGAGCTGCCAGTATTTTCCTCATTTGATCCGCATCCTTTCAGGATTGAATGTCATCTCAATATCACGCCATTGCGCGTATTTTTCAGGGGGAAGCTGAAACCCCCTCGCCCCGCAGCGGATAATCGCCCGCCGGGCGGCCTCATAAGCCTGTTTCGCCGCCGAGGAAGATCCGCCGGTGCTCGACAGCATCCGGATGGAGCCGGTGTCAGGCTTGCCGTCCTGCGCCAGCGACACGCTGACGACAACCGTGGTCTTCAGCGCGTCCGTCGACAGCGATCCCACGTTCCAGCAGCGCGAGACTTCGACCCGCAGCGCATCCTTCTCGCCCAGGGTCAGCGGCGGGCCCGAGGGTTCCGGCGCCACAACATCGGCGCCGCCGGCCAGCGCTTCGGCGAGCGCATCCGCCACCGCAGAAGAGGTGTCAGACTGCTGCGTCTTTGCGGGCTGCTCTGGTTCCGCGGACTGCGCCGCTTCGGTCACCTGCGGCTCCGGCTCCGGCTTGGGCCGGGCGGGCCGGGTCTTGGGGCGCTTGGACACGGCCGGCGCAGCAGAGGTCGCGACATCCTCGCCCTCGTTCTCCTCGGTCACGATCCGGTCATTGGCCGCTTCCCGCGCGGTGGCTTCCTGTACGTCCTGCTCGGTCTCGGCACCTTCCTCCGGCGCGACCTCAGGCTGGACAATATCGTCGATCTTCGTGTCCGGCTCCGGCGGCGCCACCGGCTCCGGCGCCACACGGTCAACCGGGCGCGGCGCCATTTCGGGGCGCAACTGCGGCACCAGCGAGGCCACTTCCGGCTCTTCCGCGGCAGAAGGCAGTTCAACAGGCACGTCCGGCTCCGGCTGCGGCTCCGGGCGATCCGTCACCTGCGGGTCCGGCGCCGCCGGGACAACCGGTTCGGGCCGGGCAATCTCCGGTTCCGGATCGGCCTGCGGCTCCGGATCCGGCGCGGGCTGCACCGCGGCGGGCTCATTTAGCTGCGCAGGCTCCGGCGCCACTTGCGGCGCCTGGCGCTGCTGGCTCAGCTTCTCGAACTGCTCGGCGGAAATCAGCGCCACCTGCTGCACGTTGGACGGCAGGGGTTCGGACGGGAACCAGGCGCCGAAGACAACCCATCCCATCAGCAATCCGTGCCCGGCAAGAGAGATCTTGGTTCCGGTCTGCACCGTCCGCGTCCCCGCCTACTGCCCCGTGCTGTCAGCTTGCCGCCCGTCCAAGGCCGGGCCGCCGGTATCAGTGACCAGCCCGACGTTGGAAAAACCGCCCGCGTTCAGCGCGCCCATCACCTGCATCACGTCGGCATAGGCAATCCGACCGTCAGCGCGCAGGAACACCCGGTCCGAGGTCCGCTCTGCCGCAATCGCCCGCAGCTTGGGCACCAATTCGTCGCGCGCCACCGGCGTGGTCTGGATTTCCACCCCGCCCCCGGCGGTCATGGTCACGGTCAGCGGCTCTTCCTCATCCCCGGGCAAGGCTCCGGCTGCGGTCTTGGGCAGCTCCACCGGCACGCCAACGGTCATCAGCGGTGCGGCCACCATGAAGATGATCAGAAGCACCAGCATGACGTCCACAAAGGGCGTCACGTTAATCTCGGACATCGGCCGGCCGCGCCCGCGGCGGCGGCCCCGGCGGCGATTGCCACCGCCTGAAGGCTGCTGGACAGCGGCACCCATGGCGTCAGGAGTCCAGCTGGCGGCTGAGGATGGTGGCGAACTCATCGGCAAAGGCCTCATAGCCGCCGATGATGCGGTCGCTGTCCGCGCTCAGCTTGTTGTAGAAGACCACCGCCGGGATTGCCGCCAGCAGCCCCAGGCCGGTTGCCATCAGCGCCTCGGCAATGCCCGGCGCCACAACGGCGAGGTTGGTGTTCTGTTGCTCCGCGATCTCGATGAAGGCGGTCATGATGCCCCAGACGGTGCCGAACAGGCCCACAAACGGCGCGGTGGAGCCCACGGTGGCCAGCACCGACAGCCCGCCCTGCAGGCCCTCGGTTTCCTTGGCGATGGCGACATCCATCGACCGGTCGATGCGCGCCTGCGCGCCGGGGATCAGCCCGCCGTCGCTGCGGTGGCTGCGGCGCCACTCGCTCATGCCGGCCGAGAAGATCCGCGCCGCCTGGCCCGAGGGTTCGGCCCCCAGCCGCTCAAACAGCTCATCCAGAGGATTGCCGGACCAGAACGCCCGGTCAAAGGCATCCGCTTCCCTGCGGGCGAGGCGGTAGTTGATGGTTTTCTGGATGATGATCGCCCAGGACCAGATTGAGGCCCCCACCAGCATCAGCATCACCAGTTTCACGGTTACGGTGGCCCGCGCGAAAAGGCCCCACATGGAGAAATCAATCTCCTGCGCCAGCGCCAGAGTTTCTGCTTCCATTCGCCTGCTCTACGGTTTTCCCGGCCGTTTATCCGGCCTTATTTGGCAAGACGCTAGCGCAGTTCAATGGCAAAGGCCAACAAAACAGGCGGGCGGGCGCCAATTGTTACCGCAATGCGCGAATCTCTGCCGGAAGCCGGGCCGGTTTGCCGCCCGAGGTGATACATACGATGGTGACCTGGGCGCGGAACAACGGCTGGCCGTCGCGCGTGACTTCCTGATTCAGGATCATCCGGGCCGGTGTGACGTTGTGCATTGTGGTGGTGACCAGCAGCTCCTCGTCGAACTTGGCAGGCGCCAGGTAATCCGCCTCGATCCGGCGCACAACATAGATCAGGCCAGCCTCGCGCATGGCGTTCTGATCCACTCCGATACCGCGCACCCAGTCGCTGCGGGCCCGTTCAATGAAGCGCAGGTAATTGGCGTGATAGACGATCCCGCCCATGTCAGTGTCCTCGTAGTAGACCCGGACGGGGAATTGGTGGTTCATTGCCTGCTCCTGTTTTCCGGCGGAAACTTAATGCAACTGGCAGAAAACCAACAGCGGTTTGTGCGCCAGCAACCGCCCGGCTGCAGGCCGGGCCGCGTCATGCTCCAAGCATACCTCCGGCATGGCCCGCCTCTATGGGGCGGCGCGATTGCCCCCCGCGGGACTATGCGGCCCTTGTCGCGCAATCAGCCCCTCAGCGCATACTCCGCCAGCACATCATAGCGTGCACCGCTTGGCGCCAGCGTGGACTGGAACAGGGCAAATGCCTCTGCTGCGCACTCCAGCCGGAAATCCGCCGCCTCTGCCAGATACCGTGCGATCTTTTCCACCTGCCCCGCCTCCAGATGCCGGGGAAAGCGTGCCAGCGTCACATGCGGACGGAACCGTTCGCGGGGCAGCTCAACCCCGGCCTGCCGGCAGGCGCCGCGGATCTGGCCGCGCAGCCCGGTCAGCTCAGGCGTCTTCTGCACCTCAGCCGCCAGCACCCGCGGCAGCTTGCCGCCAAAGGTGTCAAGCCCGCGGAAGGTCAGCGTCAAAGGCGGCACGCTGATCTCCGCCAGCATCTGATGCAGAGCCTGCAGCGCTGCCTCCGGCTGGTCATCCAGGAAGGCCAGCGTCAGGTGCATGTTCTCTGCCGGCACATGCCGCCCGGCGGTCAACCCTTCTTGCACACGTTCCAGCGCGTCCAGGGCTGCATCAGGCAGGGGCAGGCCAACGAAGGCCCGCATCAGGACTGCGGCTGCTCCGCCGCCGGCGCCTGCAGGCGCGCAAACAGGCGCAGGGCGTGGGATTTGTCCTGTGCCGCCACCGGCATCATTCGGTCGTAAGCCGCCGCGATCACGCCGGCGATCTCAGGGCGCAGGATGGTGGCGCCGGTTTCTGGCAGCACCGCCAAGGGCGAGGCCTCGGCAAAGGCGGCATCGCCCCACATCAGCGCCACCTGAACTGCCTGGGTCAGTGCCAGCGTCTCGGCCGGCATCTGCGCCATCGTGCCCTTCATCCGCAGGAATACAAACGCCGCCTTGATGCCGCCTTGTTCGTCAAAGCGGAAGGCGCGGTACTGGCTGGCGTCCGCCTCCTTCAGCCGGGCGACCAGCGGCTCAAGCCCAGGGATCAGCCGGTCCAGATCCGGCACCTCCAGCAGCTCGTCCCAGTCGCGGAAGAAGAAGAACATCAGGTTCGAGCCAAGCTCCGGATCGGTCTCGGCCATCTGGTGGCCTGCCAGCGTCATAACCGCCTCCAGAGCGCCCTTGATGGTCTTGAGGGTCTCGTCCTGCACCCCGAACACGATCGGCGCCACCGGCCGCCCCCAGCGGGCAAAGGCGTAAGAGCCGTCATTGCGGGTGAACAGGGCTTCGATCTGCTCCGGCGTCAGGTCTGGCAGCTGGGCGGTCATATGGGTCTCCTTGATCCTGCCCCGTCTATGCCGCCTGCGCCGCGCGGCGGCAAGAGGTCGGCTCCCGCGCGTGTCCGGCCTCCTGGCTGTGCCAGGCCGCCGGAACCAGCCTTGGGCCCGGCGCCGCTGGCGCGGCGCGGCCCACTTCCTCTTGCCCAAAATATCCCCGCCGGGTGCCGCGCCGCACAGCGGCGCGGCACCTACACGTATAGGGCACCACCACTTATTGCAGTGCCCGCCGGTGTTACCCGAACAAGTCGTTCTGGCTGCGCGGCGGCGCCATTCCCAGGTGGGTCCAGGCTTTTTGCGCCAGCATCCGCCCGCGCGGGGTGCGCTGGATCAACCCCTGCTGCAACAGGTAGGGTTCGATCACCTCCTCCAGCGCGTCGCGGCTTTCGCTGAGGGCCGCTGAGATCGTCTCGATCCCCACCGGGCCGCCGCCGTAGTTTTCGGCAATGAGCCGCAGGTAACGGCGGTCGGCGCCATCGAGCCCCAGCTGATCCACCCCCAGCCGCGTCAGGGCGCCATCGGCCAGCTCCCGGGTGATGGTTCCATCGCCCTCGACCACTGCAAAATCCACCACGCGGCGCAGGAGCCGCCCAGCGATCCTGGGGGTGCCGCGGGCGCGCCGCGCGATCTCGCGGGCGCCGGCGTCATCTGCCGGCGCGCCCAGCTTGCGGGCGTTGCGGCTGACGATCTCAAAGAGTTCATCAATGGTGTAGAACTGCAGCCGGGTCGGGATGCCGAAGCGGTCGCGCAGCGGTGTGGTCAGCAGACCCATGCGGGTGGTGGCGCCGACCAAGGTGAAGGGCTGCAGCTCAATCCGGACGGTGCGGGCCGCCGGGCCTTCGCCAATCACCAGGTCCAGCTCGAAATCCTCCATCGCCGGATAAAGCACTTCCTCCACCGCCGGGTTCAGCCGGTGGATCTCGTCGATGAACAGCACGTCGCGGGCCTCAAGATTGGTGAGGATCGCCGCCAGATCGCCCGCCTTGGCCAGCACCGGACCGGAGGTCATGCGGAAGTTCACCCCCAGCTCGCGCGCCACGATCTGCGCTAAGGTGGTCTTGCCGAGGCCCGGGGGCCCGTGGAACAGCGTGTGGTCCATCGCCTCGCCGCGGCGCCGGGCGGACTCAATGAAGACGCGCAGGTTGGCGCGGGCTTCGGCCTGGCCGATGAATTCGCTGAGGCCCTGCGGGCGCAGGGCGCGGTCGTTGTCTTCCGGCAGCGGCTCGGGGCGCAGGGCGGGGTCGGCGTCAATCATGTCAGTGTTTCCGCAACTAGAGGGAACGCGGTAAGGGCAGCGCCCGTCCCGGCGGGGCAGGAAGCGATGCGCCCGCCCGTTTTGCCGGAGGCAAACCTTCGGTTTGACGGGGGGCGGGAAGGGCGCTGCCCGGTCTCTCGGTCGGGCGTGACATCCGATATCCGCAACAACTTAGTCACCCCTTCGGCGCGAGCAGGCGCAGCGAGGCACGGATCAGTTCCGGCTCATCCGCATCCGGATAGGTCGCGGCGGCTTCGGCCACTGCGGCAGCGGCATCCGACGGCCCGTAGCCCAGATTGCCCAAAGCCGACAGCGCCCCGGCAGAGGCAGCGGCTGCCCCTGAGGGCTTCTTCGGCGGCGCCTTGCGGGCCGGTTTGGCGGCGGGTCCGGGATCGGCGTCATCAACCACCTCCAGCCCCGGGCCGTCCATCGCATCCACAACCGTGCCGCCCATTGCCATCACGCCGGGCGCCTTGTCCTTGAGGTCCAGCACGATGCGCTGCGCGGTCTTGGGACCGACGCCCTTGGCCGCCTTGACCGAGGCCCAGTCGCCCAGCGCAATTGCGCGGCTCACCCCGTCCGGCCCCAGCGCGCCGAGGATGGCCAGCGACACCTTGGCACCCACGCCTTGCACCGAGGTCAGCAGGCGGTGCCATTCCTTCTCCACCAGCGAGGTGAAGCCGTATAGCTGCATCAGGTCCTCGCGCACCACCATGTCGGTGTAAAGCGCGATGGCCTCCCCCATCCCGGGCAGCGCGGCCATCGTGCGGTCGGAGCAATAGACGATATAGCCGACGCCGCGCACGTCGATCAGCACGTGATCCTGCGCCCGGTAGTCGAGGCGGCCCGTCAGTTTGCCGATCATGCGCGTTTCTCCCTCAATTGGCGCTGCTGGGTGCCTCCGTAATAGGCGTGGCAGATCGCAATCGCCAGCGCATCCGCCGCATCGGCGTTTTTCGGCAGGCAGCCCGGCAGCTGCAGCTTGACCATGTGAATGATCTGCTCCTTCTCGGCATGGCCGACACCCACGACCGTCTTCTTGACCCGGTTCGGGGCGTATTCCCCCACCGGCAGGCCGGCCTTGGCCAGCGTCAGCAGCGCCACGCCGCGCGCCTGGCCCAGCTTCAGCGTGCCGGCTCCGTCCTTGTTCACGAAGGTCTGTTCGATCGCCGCCTGATCCGGAGCGAACTCTTCGATGATCTCGGATACCTGATTGTGCAGCGACAGCAGACGCTCGCCCAGATCATCGCCGTCGGAGGTGCAGACGCCATTAGCAATATGGCTGAGCCGGGTGCCGCGCGATTCGATCACGCCCCATCCGAGGTTCCGCAACCCCGGATCAATTCCCAAAATCCGCATGATGTGCCCGGTCCCTGCCCGCTGGTTCAGAATTATTTTTTCCACGATTAGCACAAAACGCGAACATGTCCAATTGCTTTCGCCGCTGGTCCGATACCGCACAGGCCGCAATTCCGGCCTGGAAACGACCCATTGCAGAGGCAGGAGCGACATTTTCGCGTCAGTTCCGGCAGCCGCCGCAAAGCCCTTGTTTACATAGAAAATAGCTATGCGCACAGCGCATATGACACATGCAATTTCATGCCTTGCCGCACAAAAATTTCGCCACTAGATGCCGCCCATCGCAACACCGCGACGGATGCTAACAGCTAATCAGAGGACACGGATATGGCCGCATTTGATACCACCCGCACCACCTATGGTTCCACCGGCCTGTTTGGCCGTTTCGGCGACCTGTTTGCCGCTGCTGCAGGCGCATTCGCCGCCTGGAACGACGCGCGCGCAACCCGCAACGCCCTGTCCGGCCTGTCCGACCGCGAGCTGGCCGACATCGGCATGTGCCGCGGTGACATCGAGAACGTTGCCACCGGCAAAACCGTCCTCTGAGCTTCTCCCCTTTACCGCCCTGCCTCCTCCCTCGGGGCGCATAGGGAAACGCCGCGGACCCTGCAGGGCCGCGGCGTTTTTTATTGCCTGGCCGCCGCCGGTTTGGCGCGGGCACGAAAAAGGCCGCTGCCCCCCCCGCAGCGGCCTTTTCCAGCCCCGGTAACCGCCCTTTGCTCAGCGCAGAACCGGCCCGATGTTCTGGGCGATAAAGACGGAAACGGGATCCGCCTGCATGATGTAGGCGCCGGCACGCTCAACCACGCTGCCGACGGCGAGCGTCCTGACGCGCTCGTCATAGCTGTCAAAGCCAAGCGCAGCCATCAGGAACCCTTTGAACAGCAGAAAGAATGCCGCCAGGAACACCAGCGTGCGCGCCGAAATCCGGGATTGCACCCGGTGCGGCTTGATTACCAAAAGCCCGTCCGGCCGCATCTTTGCGGAATAGCCTCCGGACATGGCCATATGCTTGCGGTTGATCTGCTGCAAGCGCGACTGGAACTGATCACGATGTTCGCCCATTACGAGCCTCCGAACTGGCCCCCACCAGCGGGTAGCCCATCATTGGCTAAAAATGGGGCGAAATTGCGGCAAGCCCCTCAAATTTGCCGCAAACTTGATTCAATCAGCCCGCTTTACGGAGAAGTAACGTTGTCCATTCACCAATTTCCTCCCGGCGCGCAAGATTGGCGCCGTTCTGTGCATAAACACTAACCACGTCGTCGGCCTGCTCATTCAGGATTCCGGAGAGAATCGCATAGCCGCCGGGACGCAGATTCGCGGTCAGGTCAGGAGCCAGGGCAACCAGCGGCCCTTTCAGGATGTTGGCAAAAATCAGGTCATAAGGCGCCTGCGCCTGCAGCTTTGGGTTGTCAAAGCCAGCCGCCTCCAGGCAGGCGACCTGGCCTTCCATGCCATTGGCCTTGAGGTTGGCCTCGGCCACCTCGACCGCAACCTCGTCGATGTCGCTGGCCAGGATGGCGCCGTCCCAGACCCGGGCGGCAGCCATTGCCAGCACCGCGGTGCCGCAGCCGATGTCGGCCACCCTTTCGCCGCGGAAGCCCTGATCCAGCAGGTGGTCCAGCGCCTTGAGGCAGCCGAGCGTGGTGCCGTGGTGGCCGGTGCCAAAGGCCATCGCCGCCTCGATCAGCAGCGGGATCTTGTCCGCCGGCACCTTGTCCGCGTCATGCGACCCGTAGACAAAGAACCGGCCCGCCTCGACCGGCGCCAGCTCGCGGCGCACATGGGCGACCCAGTCGGTTTCCGGCACCTCGGAGACAACAAAGGGCTTGGCGTCATGCATCGCGGCCAGCAGTGCGAGGCCTGCCTCGTCGGGCGCTTCAGTGAAATAACCGCCAACCTCCCACAGGCCGGAGCCGTCCTCCATTTCGAAGACGCCAATGCCGGTGGGTTCCGGGATGAGCCGCTCCATGGCTTCGCCGAGCGCTTCGGCCTGAGCTTTTGCGGTGAGCGTGGTGAGGGCGGTGTATGTGGGCATGGCGTTGCTCCTGAAACTGTTGCCAAGCGCCTAGGCCGCCGCGCGCCCCGCGTCAAGCATCCGCCTGGCTGCAAGCCAGACAGCGCCCGCGCTCACCCTGTGCGCGGGCGCTCCGCCCCTTGGCTGGGCGGAAGGGTCATTCGGCCGGCGCAGGCCGTGCGTATTTGCTGAAGATGGTCTCGTTGCCCGGTTCCGGGTGGCGCGGGATCAGCAGCGACAGAGACAGCGACACCAGCGCCATGGCAGCCGCCAGGGCAAAGACCAGGCCTGGTTCATAGACCCAGAGAAGGCCCAGCAGCACCGGCAGGAACACCGCGGCGATGTGATTGATGGTAAAGGCCACGGCGGCGGTGGGGGCAATGTCACCCGGGTCGGCGATCTTCTGGAAATAGGTCTTGAGCGCCAGGGCCAGGGCAAACAGCACATGGTCGACCACATAGAGCACAGCCGCAATCACCACGCCCCAGCCGAACCAGTAGATGCCGCCATAGGCCGCAAAGACGATGGCCAAGCCTGCGTATTCGAAGATCAGCGTGCGGCGCTCGCCAAAGGCGGCCACGGCCTTGCCCAGCAGCGGCGCCACGGTCATGTTGATCACCAGGTTGACGAGATAAAGCCCGGTCAGTTCATGCACCTCGAAGCCGAATTTCTCAACCATCATGAAGCCTGCGAAGACCACGAAGATCTGCCGCCGTGCTCCGGCCATGAACTGCAGCGCGTAATAGAGCCAGTACCGCTTGCGCAGGACCAGCTTCTTGGTCTGCGGGTGCGGCGCATCGAACTGCGGATAGGCCAAGAGCGCAAACAGCGCGATGGCGGCAGTCAGCCCGCCTGCGGCCAGGAACACAGTATTGTAGCTGAGGCCCAGGCTTTCCCAGGTCAGCACGATCAATCCGTAAACCACCAGCGTTGCCGCCGATCCGGCCGCAACCAGCCAGCCCAGCGTCTGCGGCGCCCGGTCCTTGGGCAGCCATTGCAGCTGCAGCGACTGGTTCACCGTCTCGTAGTAGTGGAAACCGATGGAGCTGAGCAGAGTCACTATCAAGAGGCCGCCAAGCGAAGGGAACCAGGCGGTGACGGCGGTGGCCACGCCCAAGAGCACCAGCGAGATCAGCCCCAGCACCTGCTCGCGCACGAACAGGATCACCGCGATCACACCGACGGCCAGAAAGCCCGGAATTTCTCGCACCGTGTGCAACAGGCCGATGTCGGCGCCGTCGAAATTGGCCGCCTCGATCACGAAGTTGTTGAGCAGCGCGCTCCAGGTGTTGAAGGCAATCGGCATCGCCAGCGCCATCAGGAACAGAAGCGTCACCGGGCGGCGCCAGAACGGGAGGCCCTGGGCTTCGGAAAGGGGCATCGGTTTGAACATGAGCAAGGGTTTACGCCTGTTGCGCCGGTCTGGCGAGGGGGAAAACCCGCCTGCACATTAAGCTCCGCACCAGCGCGCAGAGACTGGAAATGCGAGGCTCTGCCGCACGCTCCGGGATATTTGCGGCCAGATGAACAAAGGATCCGTTCTTCATCTGGCTAAAAGTATCCTGGGGGTGAGCGCCGAGGGCGCGAGGGTGCAAAGCCCCCTGGCTGTTTTCAGAAAAAGCTCTGCGGATCGATGTCGATGCTGAGGCGCAAGTCGCCCTTCAGCCGCAGCGGCGCGGTCCAGCGGGCCAGCGCTTCCTGCAAAGGCACGCCTTTCGGCGCCTTGACCAGCAGCCGCACCCGGTGGCGGCCGCGGACCCGGGCAATGGGCGCAGGCGCCGGACCAAATAGCTGGGCGCCGATTTGGCGCAGCGGACCGTCGTTGCGGGCCATGGCGTTGCCAAGATCAAAGACCGCCGCCAGATCCGGTCCCGACAGGATGATCCCGGCCATCCGCCCGTAGGGCGGCACGCCTGCGGCCTGGCGCTCGGCGGCTTCTGCTTTCCAGAAACTTTCCTCATCCCCCGACAGGATCGCCCGGATCACCGGGTGCTCGGGCTGGAAGGTCTGCATTAGCGCCTCGCCCGGGCGTTCGGCGCGCCCTGCCCGGCCCGCCACCTGGCGCATCAGCTGAAAGGTCCGCTCCGCCGCGCGCAGGTCGGAGCCTTGCAGGCCAAGGTCGGCGTCAATCACCCCCACCAGCGTCAGCAGCGGGAAGTTGTGGCCCTTGGCGACCAGCTGGGTGCCAAGGATGATGTCCGCCTCGCCTGCGGCAATCTCCTCGATCCGCTGCTTCAGCGCGCGGGCAGAGCCGAACAGGTCGGAGCTGAGAACCGCGATGCGGGCCTCCGGGAACAGGCCGGTGGCTTCTTCCGCCAGCCGCTCGATGCCTGGGCCGACCGGGGCCATCTTGCCCTCCACCTCGCAGGAGGGGCAGACCTCCGGCACCGGTTTGGTCTCGCCGCACTGGTGGCACATCAGCCGCTTCATGAAACGGTGCTCGACCATCCGCGCGTCGCAATGATCGCAAGCCACCTGCGCGCCGCAGGCGCGGCAGATGGTGACCGGGGCAAAGCCGCGGCGGTTGAGGAACAGGAGCGATTGCTCGCCGCGTTCCATCCTGAGGTTCATTGCCTGCTTCAAGGTGGGCGAAATCCAGGTCGAGGGCAGCAGGTCTTCTGACCGCATATCCACCGCGCGCATCTCCGGCAGAACCGAAGCGCCGAAGCGGGAGGTGAGGTCCAGCCGGTTGTACTTGCCGGCCTCGGCATTGGCCCAAGTCTCAAGGGACGGCGTGGCCGAAGCCAGCACCACCTGCGCCGAGCACATGGCTGCGCGCAGCACCGCCATGTCGCGGGCGTTGTACAGGACCCCGTCCTCCTGCTTGTAGGAGGTGTCGTGCTCCTCATCGACGATGATCAAGCCGAGGTCGCGGAACGGCAGGAACAGCGCCGAGCGGGCGCCGATCACCAGCTGCGCCGCCCCCTGCCCGACCATTTTCCAGACCCGGCGGCGTTCAGTCATGGTGGCACCGGAGTGCCACTCGGCGGGTTTGGCACCGAACCGGGCCTCAACGCGGGTGAGGAATTCGGCGGTCAGGGCAATTTCAGGCAGCAGCACCAGCGCCTGCCGCCCGGCGCGCAAGGCGGCGGCGACGGCCTCGAGGTACACCTCTGTCTTGCCGGAACCGGTGACGCCTTTCAGCAGCGTGGTGCCGTAGCGGCCGCTGTGGACGGCCTCGGCCAGCACAGCGGCGGCCTTCGCCTGATCCTCGGTCAACTGCTTGGAGGGCAGTTCCGGGTCGAGATGCGGATAGGGCAGATCGCGGGGGGCTTCCTCCTCGCGCAGGGCGCCCTGCTTGACCAGCCCCTTCACCACCGAGGGTGTCACACCGGCCATATCGGCGAGCTCCTTGGGCGTGAAGGCGAGGCCGCCATACTCCTCCAGCACCTCCAGCACACGGGTGCGGGCGTCGGTCATCCGGTCCGGCACACCGTCGCCCCGGCGCAGGATCTTGCGCATTGAGGGCGGATCGGAAAGCCCCGGCGCGCGGGTTGCCAGCCGCAGCATCGCGGGCATCGGGGTCAGTGTATAGTCGGCGGCCTTTCCCAGGAACTGGCGCATCTCGCTGCGCATCGGCGCCACGTCCAGCACCCGGATCACCGAACGCAGCTTGGCCGAATCGAAATCTCCGGCACCCGCCCCCCAGACCACGCCTAGAACCTTGCGCGGCCCCAGCGGCACCTCGACATAGGCACCCAGGTAGCAGCCGCCTTCCGGCGCGCGGTAATCCAGCAGCCGGTCAAGGGGCTGCGTGGTCAGAACCCCGACCCTTTCACCTGCCTGAAAGAACTCCTGCCCGCTCACGCCATCCGCCTTGTTGCCGCCTGCATATGCATGAGGTAAAGGCTGTGGCGACCGAGGCCAACCCATCCAAAGGACTGCCCCATGAAATTCTTCGTAGATACCGCCGAGATCGACGCGATTGCCGAGCTCAATGATTTGGGCATGGTGGACGGTGTCACCACCAACCCGTCGCTGATCAAGAAATCCGGCCGCGACATCATCGAGGTCACCAAGGAGATCTGTGATCTGGTCGACGGGCCGGTCTCTGCTGAGGTCACCGCAACCGATGCCGAGACCATGATCGCCGAAGGCCGCAAGCTGGTGGAGATCGCCGAGAACATCGCGGTGAAGGTGCCGCTGACCTGGGACGGCCTGAAAGCCTGTAAAACCCTGACCGACGACGGCCACATGGTCAACGTGACCCTGTGCTTCTCCGCCAACCAGGCGCTGCTGGCGGCCAAGGCGGGCGCGACCTTCATCTCTCCGTTCATCGGGCGTCTGGACGACATCAACCTGGATGGCATGGAGCTGATCGAGGACATCCGCACCATCTATGACAACTACGGGTTCGAGACCCAGATCCTGGCCGCCTCGATCCGCTCTGTGAACCATGTGCTGGATTCGGCCCGCATCGGCGCCGACGTGATCACCGCGCCGCCGGCCGTGATCAAGGCGATGGTGAACCACCCGCTGACCGACAAGGGCCTGGATGCTTTCCTGGCCGACATCAAGGCGGCAGAGATCAAGATCCTCTGATCCGCCCGCCAGACGGAAGACCACGAAAGGCGCCCGGTCCGGGCGCCTTTTTCTGTTGCGGCCCGGTGCAGGTGCGGGGCATGCATATGCACCGGCAACAGGCGGGAGCACACCCCGGCGGCAATTTCCGCTGCAGCCGCATTTTTCCTCAGCATTGCAAATTTCCCGTGTTATACACGTCACCAAACCCGCCAGAGGTCCGGAGCCGCAAGAGTTCACCCATGAGCAGTTCAAGCAATTCAGCCAGCCTGGAAAATCAGCTGCGCGAGGCGATCCTCGCCAAACCTGACGCGGTGCTGGAGGATCAACACCTGATGAATGCCCTGGTCGCCGCCAATGAGCGGGCGATGGGCTCCAACGTCGTTGATCTGCGCGGCATTGCGATGGAGCGGATGGCGGCCCGGCTGGACCGGCTGGAGGACACCCACCGCTCGGTGATTGCCGCGGCTTACGACAACCTGGCCGGCACCAACCTGATCCACCGCGCCGTGCTGCGGCTGCTGGAACCGCAGGATTTCACCGCCTTCCTCGCCTGCCTGGAGCAGGAGATGCCGGAGATCCTGCGCGTTCACGCGCTGGCCTTGGTGCTGGAGACCGCCCAGCCCGGCGGTGCAGCGGTGGAGCGCAAATCCGGCGTGCTGAAGCTGGCTGGCCCCGGCTTCACCGAAAGCTATGCCGGCCAGGCCGGCCACGAACGGGCCGTCACCCTGCGTCAGACACAGGGCGGCAGCCCGCGGGTTTACGGGCCGAAGGCCGAATGGATCCGCTCCGAGGTCTGCCTGATGCTGGACTTGGGTGAAGGCCGCCTGCCCGGCATGCTGGTGATGGGATCGGAAGACCCGCATCAGTTCTCGCCGATGCAGGGCAGTGATCTTCTGGCCTTCTTCGGCGGCGTTTTCGAACGTTCGATGCGCTACTGGCTGTCATGACCCTGATCTCCCCCGCCTGCCGCGACGCACTGCAGCTTTGGCTGGAGCGGCTGGGCGGGCTGGAGGATGCCTCGGCCAACACGCTGACAGCCTACCGCGGCGATGTAACCGCCTTCCTGTCCTTCATGACCCAGCACAGCGGCGGGCCGCAGGGTCTGGGGGCGCTGGCGCGGATCACCACCGCCGACATGCGGGCCTGGATGGCGTCGGAGCGCACCTCCGGCACCGGTGCGCGGTCGCTGGCGCGCAAACTGTCAGCGGTCAAGAATTTCTACCGCTGGCTGGCGGAACGCGAAGGGTTTGAGCCAGCCGCGGTGCTGCTGGCGCGCTCCCCCAAGTTCCAGAAGAAGCTGCCGCGGCCGCTGGCGCCGGAGGCTGCCAAGGCGGTGCTGGAAACCGTGGAGCTGCAATCGCAGCAGGACTGGGTTGCGGCACGGGATGTTGCGGTGGTGACGCTGCTTTACGGCTGCGGACTGCGGATTTCCGAGGCGCTGGGGCTGAAGGGCGCCGACGCGCCGCTGCCGCCGGTGCTGCGCATTCTCGGCAAGGGCCGGAAAGAACGGGTGGTGCCGGTGCTGCCTGCCGCCCGCGATGCGGTGGAACGCTACCTGATCCTCTGCCCGCATCCGCAGGAACCGGAGGCGCCGCTGTTCCGGGGCGTTCGCGGCGGCGCGCTGAACCCGCGCCAGATCCAGGGGGTGATGGCCAAGACCCGCGCCCAGCTGGGCCTGCCTGCGACCGCCACGCCGCACGCGCTGCGCCACAGCTTTGCCACCCACCTGCTGGAGGCCGGCGGCGACCTGCGGGCCATCCAGGAGCTCTTGGGCCACGCCTCGCTGTCGACCACCCAAGCCTATACGGCAGTGGACACCAGCCACCTGCTGGAGGTCTACAACAAGGCCCACCCGAAGGCGTGACTTGACCAGGGTGCCCGGTCTGGCCTTTGCTGTCAGCAGGAGGCCCGCCGATGACCGAAACATCCCCTGCGCAAGTGATCCTGACCAGCGTTCTGACCTGTCCCGCCTGCGGGCACGAGGCTGAGGAGGAGATGCCGCAGGACGCCTGCCAATGGTTCCATGAATGCCCGTCCTGCCGCACGCTTCTGCGGCCGAAGCCGGGCGATTGCTGCGTTTTCTGCTCTTACGGAACTGTCCCCTGCCCGCCTGTGCAACAGGGCGATTGCTGCTGCGGCTGACCCCGCGCCGCGGGCGGGTTGATTAAAATGCGCGCTATTTTTGCGGCCGGAGGAAAGCTGCCGTTAAGGCGGTGCAGGCTTGATGGCAAAAACCGATCCAGAAAGGATTCTGCCATGACCTTCGCCGGCTTTGCCGATCTCATTGCCGATGGCGCCCCTGCCGCCCCTGCACCGCCGCCCGGCATCCAGCAGCGGGAGCGCGACATGCCTCTGGGGCTGCCCTTTTCCTTTCCTGACGCCACCTGCCCAGGCCCCCAGGGCCGCCGCAGCCGTGTGACCCGCATTCAGTTGCCTGCAGGCACGGAATTCTGCTCAAAGCTGCACTGAGCGCTTGCGGCCAAAGGGCAAATTCGCCATCAGGGACGGATGACACCTCAACTGCGCGCCCTTTCCGTTCACTTGCTTACCGCAACCGGCGCCGTTTTCGCCATGCTGGCCATGCTGGCAGCAGCGGACGGCAAGTGGAGCCTGATGTTCCTGTGGCTGGTGGTGGCCTTTGCGGTGGATGGCATCGACGGCCCGCTGGCGCGGCATTACCACGTCAAGCGCTACTCGCCGGAGTTCGACGGGGTGCTGCTGGACCTGATCATCGACTACCTGACCTATGTCTTCATTCCCGCCTTTGCCCTGTTTCAGTCGGGGCTGATGGCGGGCTGGACCGGCTGGTTTGCGATCATCGTGATCACCTTTGGCAGCGCGATGTATTACGCCGACACGCGGATGAAGACCAAGGACAACTCCTTTTCCGGCTATCCCGGGGTCTGGAACATGCCGGTGCTGGTGATCTTTGCGCTGGAGCCCAGCCATTGGACCAGCCTGGTGCTGGTGACGCTCTTGTCCATCGCCATGTTCCTGCCGCTGAAGTTCATTCATCCGGTCCGCACGGTGCGCTGGCGCAAGGTGTCTCTGCCGATGGCTCTGGCCTGGACTTTCTTTGCCGGCTGGGCCGCCTGGGTTGATTTCCATCCGCAAAGCTGGGCGCATTGGGGGCTGGTGGTAACCTCCGTCTACCTGCTGTTTGTCGGCATTGCCCAGCAGATCGTGCCTGAACGGCGCTGAGCACCCCTGATCCTGCGGAAAACTGCAAACGCTGCCCGAAACCGGCGGCGTTTTTTCACGTTTGCCCAACCGGCTTTGGCAATTCGCGGCAAGTTTGAATGGATTTTGCAGCAGAATGCAGCATAGCGGGAAAGCCGGTTTTAACAGCCCGCGGAGCAACACTGGCCCTGGATTTGCCCTAGCGGCAGTTGAATACAGGAGAAAGCCATGCATTCCGTTTCCACCCCCGGCGCCGCTTCTGGCGGGCTGACCAATGCCCTGAACGCCGTGACCGGCAACAAGCAGCCCGGGCCGCCCGACCATGCCAAGGCCTGGGGCTGGCGCGCCAAACAAGCCGAGGCCGCGGCGGCAGCCCAACCGCCGGCAGATGCAACTGACACCGTCTCGCAAGCCGGCGCGACAGATGCGGCAGTCAGCCCGGAAGCCGTCGAGGAGACAGCAGGTGCACCGGTGCCGCCGGAAGCCCCTTCGGAAGCCGACATGGAATCGGTGATCCTGGCGATGATCAGCGATTTCTCCGAAACCTCCGGCGCGGACACCACGCCGCTGTACGACCAGGTGAAGGCGCTGTTCGCCTGAGTGCTGCCCCCGCTGGCACCGGATGGCGCCCGCGGCCAGGCTGATCAGATCAGCAGGCTGGCGGCGCCTTCGTGTTTCAGCAGCGCCACCTTGGTCTCCACCCCGCCCTGCCCCGAAAAGCCACCCAGGCCGGTGGCGCCCAGCACCCGGTGGCAGGGGATAATCACCGGGATCGGATTGGCACCGCAGGCGTTGCCCACCGGCTGCGGCGGTGCACCCAGTTCCTTGGCGAAGCTGCCGTAGGTGCGGGTTTCGCCAAAGGGGATTGCCAGCATCGCGTCGCAAACCGCCCGCTGGAAATCCGACCCCTCCACCTGCAGCGGCAGGTCGAACTCAGTCAGCTCCCCCGCGAAATAGGCGCGCAGCTGGTCCAGCGCCCGCGCGAGCAGCGCCGAGTTGCCGCCGCCCTCAGACGTCCAGCCCAGGCGCACGATGGCCCCGTCGCGCTCAGCCACGCTGAGCGGTCCGACAGGGGTTTCAAGACTTGCTGAAATCATCATCTCTCCCCGGCTTGCTGCCGGCAGCATCCTCGGACTGATGCCGCCAAATGGCAAGCTGCGGTTTCTCCGGGCGCGCGCCTTGGCAGGCTGCTGTTAACACTCTGTTAACCACCGTTAAGGTTTCACCGCCGGATTGGGTCAAATTGTATTAAAAGGAGTCTCAACAGTGTTTTAAAGGGCCAGCAAAATGATCAGTTCTGTTTCCAGCACCGCCAGCCTTTACCGCAGCCAGATGCACCTGCGGGCCGCAAACCGGCAGGACCCGGCCCTCGGCACCCAGCCGGACGGCGCACTTCTGATCCATGGCGCCAGCCAGGGTATCCCGCATGGCCCAGCACGCGGCGAGACGCTGCCCGCAAATCAAACCCTGGCCGCGAACGCCCAGTATGTCGGCCCCGCCCGCGCCGCCGCCCGTGCCGAGGCGCTGGACACCCGCCCGGTCAAGCGCGTCGACATGACTGCCTTCTACCAGGATCTGATGAACGGCTGCCAGGCAGGGCCCAAGCCGGTCAGCGTTCTGGCCGCAGAAGCGAACTATGCCAAGGCCCGCGGCATCCTTGGCTGAGCGCAGCAGGGAAAAGGCACTTCGCTCGGCCGCGCGGCATGTTAACCACCTGTTAAGCCTGTTGTGTTAATCCTCCCTTAAGAACGGTTCAATGCCACCGCGAAGGACCCTCTGTTATGTTTATACCAGTTGCAGGACGTGTAGATCCTATCAAGCCGAACCGCGGTCATCTGACCGCGCGGCCTGTTATCCGCTCAGATGACCCGGACCAGAGCGAATCCGCCGATAACACGCCGCGTGAGCGGGACGGAAACCCGCGGGACGGCCACCAGCTGCCCGGTGCCGGCTCCCTCTCGCATGCTTCGGACACCGCCGCTGCCGCAGATGACGGCGAACTGCTGAACGAAAATGCAGTGCTGGCGCAGCACCTGCTGCTGCAATGCGCCTGCCAGCGCAACACCGGCGCGGTGCTGGCGGCAGGAACAGCCTTTCACGGGTACGAGGCGGCCAGAACCCTGTCAGCCTGAACCGCCGCCCTATCCCTTACTGCAGCTGCGCCCAGAACAATTCCAAATGGCGCGACATGATCTCCTCGAACCGGCCGCTGTCCCGCAGCTTCTGCAGCCCCGCGTTGATCCGGTACAGATGCGTGGTGCCCCGCCAATGGCGCTTGGAGATCACCACATGCAGGCCTTCTTCCGACAGCGGTTTTTCCAGCGGCACCACGGTGTCGCGCAGGTTTCCTGCCACGATGGTGTTGGCGCCCAGGAACAGGTTCACTGCCGCCGCGTCCACCTGCCCCTCTGCCACCATGCGGAAACAGTCCGCCGGGGTGGCGGGCTGCACCAGGGTGATCTTGCCATCGTCCAGCCAGCGCCGGTCCGCGCGGTTCAGATCGTGGGTGAAATAGCCCGCCGGGCGGCACAGGGTCTTGCCCTCGATGTCGGCGTCGGAGCTGTAGTCAAAGCCGCCGCCTGCCCGCACGAACAGCATGATGGGCATGGTCATCACCGGCTCGGAGAAGTGGAAATTGGCGCAGCGCTCGTTACCCGGCTCGGCCGCGCAGTCGGGCTTGAGCCAGGGGAACCCCATGTCGAATTCCTTTTTGTCCAGCATCGGGAACAGGTGCTTGGACCAGTCATCCTCCCAACTGACAGAATAGCTGACCGGCGCCGGCGCAAGCTCAAGCGCGGCGTTGATCAGCTCCGTCACCATGCCCTGCCCCGGCAGGGTGCGGTCGGTAAACGGCGCATAGCCGCTGCCGGTGAGCAATGTCAGCTCCGCCTTCTCCTGGCGCAGTGGGGTGGCATCCGGTGCAGTGGCGCCGGTGATGCAAGGGATGAACAGCTTGCGGCCCGGCAATACGGTGGCGCCCGCCAGCAGTTTCTGGTTGCGGTAATAGACCATGGTCCAGCGGTTGCGGTCGCCGTAGTGGGTTTCCGCGATGGAGAACAGCGTGTCTCCCGGCTGGGCCACATAGTCCACATCGCAGATCGCCCAGGCCGCGGCCGGCGCCATGGTGAACAGAGCCGCCAGCTGGAAGAGGCGCGAGAAAAGCCGTTTCATGCTGCCTCCTCCCTCAGAACCCGGCCCAGATCCGGGCCATGTGGTCCTCGACGATGGCCTGGTAGCTGCCGTCTTCCTGGATCGATCGCAGGCCCTTGTTGATCATCGCCAGCATTTCATCGGCGCGCGGGTGGGTCTTGTGCACCACCACATAGATGCCCAGCACCGACAGGGGCTGCGGCAGCACTGTGAACTGGTCGGCGATGCCGGCTTCCTTCATCACGCTGCGGCCGGTGAATTCGTTGATTGCCACCGCATCCGCCTCGCCCGCGGCCACCATGTCAAAACAGTCCTTCACCTTGTGCGGCTGCTTCAGGGTAATCTTCTTTTCCGCGATCCAGTTGCGGCCGCGCTCGTCCAGGTCAAAAGTCAGGTAACCGGAAGGGCGGCACAGGGTCTTTCCTTCTATGTCGCTGTCGCTGGTGAACGCAAACGGCCGGTCCTTATGCGCAAACAACAGCATCAGGGTCTCGAACATCGGCTCGGAGAAGTGGAAGTTCTGGCAGCGGTAACTGCCCGGCATCGTCTCGCAGTCAGGCTTGTACCAGGGAAAGCCCAGATCCAGCAGCGCGTTCGACAGCAGTGGGTCGAAATGCGACGACCAGTCGTTCACCCAGTGGATGGCATAGCCTTCGGCCGGGGCGGCCTGGGTCATTGCTGCATTCACCACCTCGGTGATCAGACCGCCGTTGTGCGACGCCTTGGAGGTGAATGGCGCGTAATCGTCGCCGGTCAGCAGGTTGATCTTCTTGCGCACCGCCGCGTTGCCCGGCGCCACCTTGACGGGCACCGCGGCGGCGGGGGCGGCAGCTCTGATTTCCTTGCCGCCCGGCAGGCCCAGCGGCAGCCCTTCGAGGCAGGCCAGCGAGAGTTTCATGCCGACCCGGATCGCCCCCGGCTTGGGGCCGATCTGGTCAATGTTGCGGTTGTGGATGGCGCTCCACTTGCCCGCGTCCTTGTATAGCTTGTCAGCAATCACCGACAGGCTGTCGCCGGACTGCACGGTATAGATGCCACCGCAGGTTTCGGCAGCAGCGGAAGTGGCCGCCAAGGCAAACAGCCCCATGGCAGCAGCAGCGATATAGTTTTTCATGGTCCCCCCGGGAAATGGCTGGCACCGGAGCCGGAGCCGGCCGCCGGTGCCTTTTCACATTATTGTTTTTGCAATTGTTCCAGCCCTGCTCCATCGGCGGCACAGACCAGTTCCGGAAATCGGTGCTGCACATGCGCGCGCAGCCCGGTTGTCAGTTGCCGGTGAACAGCGCCAGAAGCGTTGCCGTATCAACCCGCCCGCCAGCGCCGATCAGGCCCGCAGGCACGGTGATTTCACCGCGCTCGTAAGCGCTGTTCACCAGCTGATCGATATAGGCCTCGGACTGGCCCTGCGCAGCGGCGCTGCGCACCATCTTGTAGAGCGCGGACCCATCAACAGTGGCAGGCGCGGCAGACCCGGCAGCCTGTTTGCTGCGCAGCGCTGCCAGCGTGCCTTCGGTAATGCGTGCGACCAGGGCCTCTTCACCGCTGGCAGGCGAGCCTTCCAAACCTGCTGCTGCTGCAGCCCCGGCCGGCACCTCTGCGGCGAAGGAGTCCGGCAGAAGCGCTGCCGTTTGCGCATCCTCAGCAGTCACGCTGCCGCCGAACTGGAAATAGAGCAGCATGGCTGAGGCCACAGCCAGACCGGCAGCCGCCAGCCCCAGCTTGGCCAGGGCACCGCCTTTGTCCGCTTGAACCGGTGCAAAGGGCTGCGGCTCCGGAGATTGTTCGCTTTGGGCTTGCGGCCGTTCGACCATGGAGGGCACTGCGGTTTTGGCAGGCTTGCCAGCCGTTCCGGCAGCAGTTTCCGGCTGCCTCCGGCTGGTTGCGGGGCCGCCCGCCACCAGGTCGATCTTCATGTTCTTCGGGGCTGACACCCCGTCAATCCGGATTTGCGCGCTGCGCGCCCTGCCCGGCGCACCCGCCGGTTGCACGTCCGTTTTCAACTTCAGCACAGAATACTGCCCCCCTGCCCCATGCCATATTTTGAAATGACGGTTTAAAATCTACATGGAATTAACGTTTTCTTAACCAATTGAGGGAAACCGGTCAACATTTGGGGGAATCCAATCAGACGGCACACAATGCATTTCCCGGAAAAAGTGTGGAAAATGCCGCAATAGCAGCGTAAAAATGACAACGCCCGGCCTTAAGACCGGGCGCTGCGCACAATTCAGAGGTGAGGTCTGGCTTAGCCCAGCGCGCTGTCGCAACGGCCGCAGACGCCCTCGTGGCTGTGGCTGCCGACATCCGGCAGGATCTTCCAGCAGCGCTGGCACTTGCCGCCGTCGGCCTTTTCAAACACCACCGACACGCCATCGACTTCCGGCATGCGGAAGGCTTCGGCGGGGGCCGGGTCGTTGGTCAGCAGGATGTCCGAGGTGATGCAGATATCGGCGAAATTCACCGACTTCAGCGCCGCCAGCGCATCTCTGTCGCGCACATGCACCACAGGTGCTGCCTCCAGCGAGGCGCCAATCACCTTGTCGGTGCGCTGCACCTCCAGCGCTGCGGTCACCACCCGGCGGGCCTGGCGGATCTTGGACCACTTGGCGGCCAGCGGCTCGTTCAGCCAGTCTGCAGGCGTGTTCGGGATATCCTGCAGGTGCACGGAGCTTCCCTCGCCCGGGTATTTCTCCAGCCAGACCTCTTCCATGGTGAAGACCAGGATCGGCGCCAGCCAGGTGGTCAGGCGGTGGAACAGGATGTCCAACACGGTGCGCGCGGCGCGGGCGTTCAAGGTGTCGCCGTCGCAATAAAGCGCATCCTTGCGAATGTCGAAGTAGAAGGCCGACAGGTCCACGGTGGCAAAGTTGAACACCGCCGAGAACACGCCCTGGAAGTCAAAAGACTGGTAGCCACTGCGCACCTTCTGGTCGAGTTCGGCCAGGCGGTGCAGTACCCACCGTTCCAGCTCCGGCATATCCGCCGGGTCAACCCGCTGATCCTCGCTGAAGTCGCCCAGGGACCCCAGCATGAACCGCATGGTGTTGCGCAGACGGCGGTAGCTGTCGGCGGTGCCTTTCAGGATCTCCGGACCGATCCGTTGGTCGGCGGTGTAATCGGTCTGCGCCACCCACAGGCGCAGGATGTCAGCGCCGTACTGCTTGACGACCTCCTCCGGCACGATGGTATTGCCGAGCGACTTGGACATCTTCATGCCCTTCTCGTCCAGCGTGAAGCCGTGGGTCACAACATTGCGGTAGGGCGCGCGGCCCTTGGTGCCGCAGGCCTGCAAGAGCGAGGAGTGGAACCAGCCGCGGTGCTGGTCGGTGCCTTCCATGTAGACGTCGGCGATGCCGTCCTCGGTCCCGTCTTCGCGGTCGCGCAGCACAAAGGCATGGGTCGAGCCGGAGTCGAACCACACGTCCAGCACGTCGAACACCTGGTCATAGGCATCCGCGTCGACGATGCCGTCCAGCACCTTGGCCTTGAAGCCGTCTTCGTACCAGACATCGGCGCCATGCGCCTCGAACTCGGCGACAATGCGCTTGTTGACCTCTTCATTGCGCAGCAGGAAGTCCGCATCGGTCGGCAACGCGCCCTTCTTGGTGAAGCAGGTCAGCGGCACGCCCCAGGCGCGCTGGCGCGACAGCACCCAGTCTGGGCGGCTTTCGATCATCGAATGCAGGCGGTTGCGGCCGGTCTGCGGCCACCATTTCACCAGCTCGTCGATCGAGCGCAGCGCCCGTTCGCGGATGCTGTTGCCCATTTCGCCCATGCCGTCGTCCAGCTTGCGGTCGACGGAGGCAAACCACTGCGGCGTGTTGCGGTAGATGATCGGCGCCTTGGAGCGCCAGGAATGCGGATAGCTGTGCTTGATCTTGCCGCGCGCCAGCAGACCGCCGACTTCCACCAGCTTGTCGATGATCTTCTTGTTGGCATCGCCCTCGCCACCCTTGCGGTTGAGGATATAGGTGCCGCCGAAAAAGGGCAGATCGGCGCGGAAGCCGCCGTCGTCCATCACGTTATAAGTGATCATCTGCTCCAGCATGTTCAGATCGCGGTAGAGCTCGAACTCCTCCATACCGTGGCTCGGCGCGCAGTGGACGAAGCCGGTGCCTTCGGTGTCGGTGACAAAGGGGGCAGCGCGGAAGTCGCGGATACCGTCCCATTCGCCGTTCGAGCCTTCAGCGCCGTGCAGCGGGTGGTGCAGCGACAGGCTGGACAGTTCGTCAACCGATACGCCGCGCAGGCGCTTGTACTGGTCCTCAGCCAGACGGGCGCGCTTGAACACCTCTGCCGCCAGGTTGTCGGCCAGCAGGAAGCGGTCGCCGGTATTGGCCCAGCATTCGTCCGGGGTGCCGGTCACCTCATAGAGGCCATAGGCAATGTCCGCGCCGTAAACCACCGCCTTGTTCGACGGGATGGTCCAGGGTGTGGTGGTCCAGATCACCACATGGGCGCCTTCCAGATCCTGCGCCACGATCGCAGAGTCAGCGCCAGCGAAATCCGCATCCTCGCCGTCTGCAGCCACGAACCCGCCGGCCTCAGCCACTTTGAACTTTACCCAGATGGTGAAGCTTTCCTTGTCGTGGTATTCGACCTCGGCCTCGGCCAGCGCGGTCTTCTCGACCGGCGACCACATCACCGGCTTGGAGCCCTGGTAGAGGGTGCCGTTCATCAGGAAGGTCATGAACTCGTCTGCAATGACCGCCTCGGCGTGGTAGTTCATGGTCAGATACGGGTCATCCCAGTTGCCGGTGATGCCCAGGCGCTTGAACTCCTCGCGCTGGATGTCGACCCAGCTGTCGGCAAAGGCGCGGCATTCCTGGCGGAATTCGACAACCGGCACCGCATCCTTGTTCTTGCCCTTCTTGCGGTACTGCTCCTCGATTTTCCATTCGATCGGCAGGCCGTGGCAGTCCCAGCCCGGCACATAGCGCGCGTCAAAGCCCATCATCTGGTGCGAGCGCACGATCATGTCCTTGATGGTCTTGTTCAGCGCGTGGCCGATGTGCAGGTGACCGTTTGCATAAGGAGGGCCGTCATGCAGGGTGAAGGGCTTGCGCTCCGCACCCGTGCCCTTGGCCGCGGCGGCCTTGTCGCGCAAGCGGTCGTAGACGCCGATCTGGGCCCAGCGCTCCAGCCAGGCGGGCTCGCGCTTGGGCAGGCCCGCGCGCATCGGGAAATCGGTTTTCGGCAGATTCAGGGTGTCTTTATAGTCAGGCGTCTGAGGCGTGTCGGCGCACATCGGGGGCGTCCTTTGGATGATCAAGGTCGGAAATTGGGATATTCGGTTCGGCGCGATGGCTCAAGCGCCTTTGCCCGGCGGCTCAATGGTTTCAGAGCGCCGGGGATATAATTCGAATAATGATGGCCGCGAATAGGGACATGAAAGGCCTTATAGGGCGGGCGTGCGGCAGGGTAAAGCGGCAGATGTGCGCATCACGCGAAGGGCAGAGACCGGCCCCGGGCGGGCGCAAAGCGCCCTCCCGTGGGGAGGGTCGGGCGCTGCCCGGCGGTGCCGCCGACCAATTATTCTCTGTCAGCGCACCAGCCAGATACCCAGATCCGGCCGCGCCAGCATCAGCCAGATGATCATCAGCACCGCAGCAAAGGCGGGGACGCCGCAGGCAAACCAGATGGCAAACAGGCGGTGATAGCGCGCAGGCAGCGCCTGCCCCGCCTCCGCCGCTGCCCGCGCCAAGTCGCGCAGCCGCAGCTGGATCCAGACCACTGGCAGCCAGAACAGTCCGGTCAGCACATATAGCCCCAGCGACAGCGCCAGCCAGCCTGCGTTCAGCGGCCAGCCCAGCCGCCAGGCCAGCAACCCGCCGGTGACCGGCTGGGCAATCACGGCTGTGGCAGTAAACAGCAGGTCCGCCAGCACCACGATATTGGCGGTGTGGGCAATCAGCGCCGCATCCCGCGTCCGGTGCGCCATCAGCATGAAAAAGGCGATGCCCGCTCCGGTGCCCAAAAGCACGCAGGCGCCGATCACATGCAGCCAGCGCAGGATCAGGTCCACCTCCATCTCAGCGCTCCTGCAGCAGTTGATGAGTGATCAGCGCCAGCAGCAGACCCGGCAGCACCTTGACCAGCGGCCCGAGCGGATCAGCCCACATCTGCGGCGTAACCGCAGTGGCCGCGGCCAGGTAAATCAGCGAGACCGCCGCCATCCCCAGACAGGCGCGCACCGCCCAGGGCCGCCACAGGATTGCCAGCCCCAGGGCGATATCGGCAAATGACCAGAACCCAACGCTGGCTTGTGCAAGCAGGCCGCTCCACCCCTCATCCGTCAGCACCTTCGCCGCCGCATCCATCTGCCACAGGCCGATCAGTCCCGAAGCCAGCCAGAACAAGCTCAGCACGGCGACCGCAACCGGCATCAGCAGCGCCATCCGGGCGTCCAGCCGCTGCGCACGCCCTGAAGGCAGCGATTGATAGACAGTGTTCAGGGGCGCCACCTCCCGCCCCGTGGCTGCCCGGTACGGGGCGGGATCGCCGCACACGCCGCTCTGGATTTCGGCAATCGCCGTCGAGCGCAGCGGCGAGCGCCAGCCCAGCCGCCCCAGCGCATCGGCGCAGGCCGCCAGCGGCGGCGGCAGCCAGCCCGGGAACCGCAGAACTATGCGGGGCGGTGCAAACCCCAGCCATTTACGTGTCTCCGCCAGAACTTCTTCCAGCGTGTGCACTTGCTCTTCGACCAGATCATAGGTCCCCTGTGGCAGGCCGCCCTGCAGCGCGGCAGCAACCGCCTCTGCCAGATCTGCCATGCCGATGCACTGCACCGGCGCATCTGCCAGCGCCACAGGCTGCACCAGCGGCACCGCCGCCAGCATCCGCAAGAGCCGGGTGCCGCCATAGGCGCCCTGCCCGATCACCAGCCCCGGCTTCAGGATCCAGGCCGCAGCGCCAGAGGCCCGCAAGGCCGCGTCGCCCCGTCCCTTGCTGCGCATGAACTCCGTCCCGGCGTCTGGTCCTGCCCCGGCAGCTGAAATCTGCACAACCGCGATGCCCCGCTCTGCACAGGCCGCCCCCAAGACTGCAATGGCTGTGTGGTGCACCGCCTCCAGCTCCCCTGGCGCCATATCCTGCAGAACCCCCGCGCAGTTCACCACGGCGTCCGCACCCTGCAGCAGCGGCGTCCAGTCCTCAGGCCGCAGCAGCTGCAGCAGGTCGCCCTGCACAAACGGCACGCCCGGCAGCACCCGCGCCGCCTGCGCCGCACTGCGGCCCAGCCCCGCTGCCTCGTATCCGGCGGTCCGAAGGGCGCGCACCACCTCAGCCCCGATAAACCCGTAGGCGCCCAGAACCAGCACCCGCCTTGTGTTCTCCGCCATCAATGAATGCCTTTTTGACAAATCTCCCGCTCACCATAGCGGCAGCGGCGTCAGGCGCCAGCGCTGCCGCGGTCCGGCACTGCAGCAGATGCGCCTTCCCTCTTCCGCTGGCTGTGGCTTCGACTTATCTACAGGCGAAAGCAGGCCGGAGCAGATTATGATTGAGACCGAAACGCAGAACCCGCTGGCGCGGTTCGACATCACCGCAGAGGAAATATCCCGCGTGGTTGCCTTGTTCTATATGCAGGTGCGTGCGGACGATGTGCTGGGACCGGTCTTTGCCGCCCATGTCTCTGACTGGCCGGAGCATGAGGAGAAGATCGCAGGCTTCTGGCGCAATGCGATCCTGCGCGAGCGCAGCTACAGCGGCAATCCGATGCGGGTGCATGTCTCGCGCTCCGATGTGAAGGCAGAGCATTTCCCGCTGTGGCTGGGCCTGTTCCACCAGGTGCTGCGCGCCGAGCTGCCGGAGCGCACCGCGCTGCAATGGGGCGCCCTGGCCGACCGCATCGGCGAGGGCTTCCGCACCGGCATCGTGGCCATGCGCCAGCCCAAGGACCAGCCGCCCAAACTGTTCTGAGCCCCCGGACAGGTGCTCTCCCGCTCCCGCAGGCACTCTGGCTGCGCCAGGCTGCCTTGGCGGCCTTGGGCACGGCTCATGCTGCGCATGAGCCTGAGGCGCGCGTTACTTCTCCTTGGAAAACAATCCCGTCAGCGCCCGCTGGACCACCTTGCGGGTGCTGGGCTTGTGCTGCGCAGAGAACGGCATCGGGCGGCAGACCTCCATCGCGGCAACGCCGACACGCGCCGACAAGGCGCCGTTGACCAGCCCTTCGCCGAAGCGGCGGGAGAGCTTGGACAGCACCGATCCGCCCAGCACCGGTTCCAAGAGGTCATCGCCCGCAGCCACCGCGCCGGTGGCAGCCAGATGCGCCAGCACCGCACGGGTCAGCCGCCAGGAACTGAAGAACCCGGGCCGGCCGCCATAAATCCCTGCCACCCGTCGTATCATCCTGAGCGAAGAGACCAGCGCCGTCAGAATATCCGCCAGCGCCATCGGCACCAGCGCCGTTACCGTCGCGACCTGCCGGGCCGCGGCCTCCACCTCGCGCAGGGCCAGCGCGTCCAGCGGCACCAGCAGCTCTTCCTCTGCCAGCAGCAGGAGTGCATCGCCGTCCATCACCTCGTCCTGGCGCTCCGCCAGCCGGGCCTGATGCCAGCTGAGTTCCTCGCGCCCGCTATAGAAGGCCTCCAGCCGGGTGGTGAAGGCGCGGGCCGCAGCCAGATCCGCGGCCTCTCCGGCCTGATGGCGCAACGCATCGACACGCCGCAGCCGCGACAGCGCCGCCAGTTCGCGCAGGGCCATGGCAAGCGCCAGCAACAGCAGCAGCGCCAGCCCGGCCGTGACGGCCCAGCCCAGCAGCGGCACCCGGTCAATCAGCCTGGCGGCGAAGTCCCAGGCCGCGACAGAGGCCATGGCGCCGATGACCGCCGCCAGCAGCGCCCAGAACCAGCGCGCCAGCCGCGACGGGCGGCGGGCGGCGATCCGGGCAGCCTGCTCCATCGCCGGGGGCTGCACCGCCGGCGGGGCCGGGTCGGGAACCGGCGGCGCTTCCGCCACTGGCGGCGCCTTCTCTTCATCCTCCAGGTCAAACAGAACCGGCTTCTTGGTCATGCGGCCGCCCCCTGTGCTGCGCGCCATTCAAAAGCAATGTCGGGTAGGCCTTCCTCATTGCCGGAGCCATCCCCGCGGCTGGTTTCAGAAAAGCCCTCGCGCCGGTAAAACTTTTGCGCCCCTGCGTTGGCGGCAAAGGTGCGCAGAGTCAGACGCAGCGCGGCGGCTTTGGCCGCATCCAGAAGCATCTTGCCTGTGCCCAGTCCGCACGCCTCTGGCGCGAGATAGAGCGCGCAGACTTCCTCGCCGTCGCGGGCCAGGAAACCTTCAACGCACCCGCCCCTTTCCGCCACCGTGACCCAGCCGCGGTCGATCATAGTGCCGCAAAAGGAAATCACCTCAGCCGAGGTGTAGAGCTTGGGCATCCAATCCGTCTCCTGCTGGAAATGGTAGAGGATATCGCCAACCGTGCCGGCATCCAAAGGCGCGGCGGGGCGCAGGAACAGGGTCACAGGGCATCTCCGATCAGGAATTCGGCGGCGCGGTCGAGGCGGATATGCGGCGGGCCGCTGCCGTGTTTCAGGGTAAGCGGCGCAGGGGCAAAGGCCATCGACTGATAATCGCCTTCCAGCCAGCGCTCCGCGCCCTGACGCGCCGGGGTCAGCAGCTGGGCCGGGTCCTGCGGCAAAGCACCGGGGTAGAAGGCCGCCTGTTTGCCGCTGTCCAATAGCGTGCCGCGCACGCAGGGCAGCTCAGCGCCGTTGTGCGGGCGCATCTCCTCCGTGGTGGTGCGCAGGGAGGCCAGCGCCAGCGCCGCAGTATCCGCCCCGGCAAAGCGGGCGCGGTCCTGCGCCTCGCGGGTGAGCGCCTCGATAATGGCGGTCATCTGCGGGTGCTGGGCGTGGTGCAAATGGTCGGCCTTGGTGGCGGCGAACAGGATTTTCTCCACCCGCTTGCCGCCTAGAAGCCGGGTCAGGAAATGGTTGCGCCCCGGTTTGAAGGCGCTGAGGATATCGGCCATCGCATGGCGCAGATCCTCCACCGCCTGCGGCCCGGAGTGGATCGCCGAGAGCGCATCCACCAGCACCACCTGCCGGTCGATGCGGGCAAAGTGGTCACGGAAAAACGGTTTCACGACCTTGGATTTATAGGCCTCATACCGCCGCTCCATCTCCCGCCATAGGCTGCCGCGCGGCGGGCTGCCGACCTGCGGCAGCGGCGCAAAGGTCAGCACCGGCGAACCTTCCAGGTCGCCGGGCAGCAGGAAGCGCCCCGGGGTGCAGTCGTAGAAACCGGCGGCGCGGGCGGCGGCCAAGTATTCCGTGAAAGCCGCGGCGAGGGCCTGGATCTGCGGCTCATCGTGTGCCCCTGCTGGAACCGCCTTGGATTGTTCTGTCAAAAAATGTTCCGCCTGCGGACGGGAGGCAATGCGGGACAGAACATCCGCGGACCACTCGGCGTAGGTTTTGTCCAGCAACGCCAGGTCCAGCAGCCATTCGCCCGGGTAGTCGACGATATCCAGATGCAGCGTGCGCGCGCCCTGCAGGCCTGCCAAGAGCCCCGCGGGCCGCACTTTCAGGCTGAGGCGCAGCTCAGACACCGCCCTTGTGCTGTCCGGCCAATGGGGTGACGGCCCGGTCAGCGCCGCAAGGTGGTTTTCATAATCGAACCGCGGTACGGTGTCGTCCGGCTGAGGCTGCAGGAAGGCGGCCTCGATCCGGCCTTCGCGCGCGGCGCTCAGCTGCAGCATCCGGCCCCGGTCCATCAGGTTGGCGACCAGCGAGGTGATGAACACCGTCTTGCCGGAGCGCGCCAGCCCGGTGACCCCCAGCCGGATGGGCCGGTCGAACAGCGCCGCGGAGAGGCCGCTGGTCACGCTCTCCACCCCGCTCATCACCCCGTCTGCAAGGGAGGTTATCACCAAGGCCCTGATCCTGCTCTGTTCTTGCTGCTGACAAGATAGGCAGCATCCCGCCGGGATACCAGAGCGCACGCAGGGCTTGCCCCGGCCCGGCCCTGTTGCTAGTTGCCCGGCCATGCCGCGTTTTGCTTTGAAAGTCGAATACCACGGGAAGCCTTTTGCCGGCTGGCAAAGGCAGAAGGACCTGCCGTCCGTGCAGGGCGCGATCGAGGCTGCGCTGGCGCGGCTGGAGCCGGGGGAGCACACCATCGCCGCCGCCGGGCGCACCGACACCGGCGTGCATGCGCTGGGACAGGTCGCGCATTGCGATATGGCCAAGGATTGGGACCCGTTCCGCCTGTCGGAAGCGCTGAATTACCACCTGAAGCCCGATCCGGTCGCCATTGTGGACTGCGCCCGGGTGGAGAGTGACTGGCATGCGCGCTTTTCCGCGGTGGAGCGACAGTATCTGTTCCGCATCCTGATCCGCCGCGCGCCTGCCACCCATGACGCGGGCCAGGTCTGGCAGCTGAGCCATGATCTGGATGCGGACGCCATGCAGGAAGCAGCCAACCACCTGATCGGAAACCATGATTTCACCACCTTCCGGTCATCCATCTGCCAGTCGGCCAGCCCGGTCAAGACACTGGATGAGCTGCGGGTGGAGCGGGTGCAGGGCTTCTCCGGGCCGGAAATCCATTTCCATGTCCGCGCCCGCAGCTTCCTGCACAACCAGGTCCGCAGCTTTGTCGGCACGCTGGAGCGGGTCGGCGCCGGCGCCTGGGAGCCTGCGGACGTGAAAGCCGCGCTGGAGGCCTGCGACCGGGCGGCCTGCGGGCCGGTCTGCCCGGGCCACGGCCTGTATCTGGCGCGAGTGGGCTACCCGGACGATCCCTTCGCCTGAGCCGATAAACGGGGGTGACACCCGTACACCTCCTGTGCACCCTCTGTGCACCGCCCCGCCCTTGCATCACGGCGGCGGCTGTCCATACTCAACCGCAGCATTCCGGATCACACCGGCCGTTTCCCCCGCGGCGCCCGCCCCGCGCCGCTGCCCTGAGCAATAACAAGAAGAAGAGACCCGCAATGGCAGCCACCACCAAACCGCCGCTTTTGGCCGTCCTGATCGACGCCGACAATATCTCCGCCAAATACGCCGAGGCGATGTTCGAGGAGATCGCCTCCTTCGGCGAGGCCAGCATCCGGCGCATCTATGGCGATTTTGCCGGCGGCGGGCCGCAAGGCTGGAACAAGGAGAAACTGGCAGCGCTGGCAATTGTGCCGCACCAGCAGTTTGCCAATACCACCGGCAAGAATGCCTCGGATATCGCGTTGGTGATCGACGCGATGGACATCCTGCATTCCGGGCGCTTTGACGGTTTTGTGCTGATTTCCTCGGACAGCGATTTCACCCGGCTGGCCAGCCGCATCCGCGAACAGGGGGTGGACGTTTTTGGCATGGGGATGCGCAAGACACCCGCCGCCTTTGTGAAAGCCTGCAAGCGGTTCATCTACGTGGAGAACCTCCTGGAAGAGCCGGCCAAGGCCAAGACAAAGCCCAAGAAGGATGACGTCGACGGCAATGCGCCCTCAGAACTGCCGGACCCGGCCAAGCTGGTGGTGCGGGCAATGGATGCGATCGGCCAGGAGGACGAATGGTTCACGCTGGGCCAGATCGGCCAGTATATCACCGCCGCCTTCCCGGATTTCGACACCCGCAGCTATGGCAAGCGCAAGCTGAGCGACCTGATCGCCTCGTTGAAACTGTTCGAGACCAAGCGCGGCGAGGGCAACCAGATCCTGGTGCGGCGGCTGGACTGAGCGGCGGAAACAGCCTTTCGCTTGCGCGCGAACCGTGGCTTAGTCCCGCAAACGGGACGCGTCAAAGGGAGGAACGCGCATGGCAATGCTGATCAGCATCGGTCACGACGGCTGGTATACCGAGGAACAGATGGCGGAACAGCTGCAGGCGATGGCGCCCGGCGCCGATATCCGCCCGATCTCCGCTCCCGGCAATCTGGACGATATCACGGTGCTGGCGGTTTCTGCGCTGAAGGGCGATCTGCCCGCGCAGCTGCCGAACCTGAAACTGGTGCAAAAACTGGGCGCCGGGGTGGATACCATCGTGGCGCACCCCAGCCTGGCACCGCATGTGCGCGTGGCCCGGCTGAGACCGCTGGAACCTGCGCATGAGATCGCCGAGTTCTGCCTGGCCTATGTGCTGCGCGATCAGCGCAACATGCGGGCGCACGCAGCCTCGCAGGCCAGCAGTGCCTGGGAACCGCTGGCGCCAAGGCGTCCGCAGGAGACCACCGTCGGCATTCTGGGCCTCGGCCATATCGGCGGCATGACAGCACGCCTGATGCGCGACATGCGGTTCCGGGTGCTGGGCTGGAGCCGCTCGCCCAAGGAGATCGAGGGCGTGGACTGCCGCCACGGCGCGGCGGCGCTGCCGCAGATGCTGGGGGAATGCGATTATGTCTGTTCGATCCTGCCCTCCACCCCCGCCACCCGCGGGCTGATGAACATTGAAACACTGGCGGCGATGAAGCCGGGTGCGATGCTGATCAATGCAGGCCGCGGCGACCTGGTGGATGAACCGGCCCTGCTGGCGGCGCTGGACAAGGGCACGCCCGGCCATGCGGTGCTGGATGTGGTGAGCAAGGAGCCCTTGCCCGCGGACAACCCGCTGTGGGCGCATCCGCAGGTCACGATCACCCCGCATGTGTCCGGCTGGCATCTGGGCGACGCGCTGAAAGACGTGGTGGAAAACCTGCGGCGACTGGAGGCCGGGGAAGAGCTGCTGCACGAAGTGGACCGGCAGCGGGGGTACTGAGCCCCTGCCCCGCGCAATTTACCTGCTAGAGCGCAAGACTCGAAAGATAGGCGATTATGGCAACCCGCGCGGCGCGGTCTGGCTGGTTGCCGCGGCCCATTTCCGTTCCGGGAACGGCATTGAACGGATCGGCGAGAAAGATGTTAAGCTCCTCGGCGGTCCAGTCGCCTGTCTGCGCCAGCATCGCCTCGGAATAAGGGAACCCTTCGACCGACGCCTTGGCCCGGCCCACAATGCCGGCGAGGCTGGGGCCGGGATGCTGTCCCGTACCAGTTTCTCCGGGCGCCATGCCGTGGCATCCGGCGCACTCAAACGCCAGCACGCGCCCTTCCTCGGGGTCGGCGGCTTCCAGCTCCGCTGGCTGCAGAGGCTCAACCGGTGCGAGGCCGGCGCCCATTTCCCGCAGGAATGCGGCCATTTCCGTCTGGCCTTTCCGCTCGGCAAAGTGAACCGCGGGCCACCCGTAGCGAACTGCACCCGCATTCACATCGGCACCGTGGCCGAGCAGCAGGCGGGCCGCCTCGACAGCGCCGCGCTCCGCTGCCTGATGCAACGGCATCAGCAAGTCTTCACCGCCAGGCAGGTTCGGATCAGCACCAGCCTCCAGCAGGATAGAGACGATGCCGGTGTGGTTGTTGCGGGCGGCAATGCCAAGTGCCGTGCCGAAGTCTGTCGCGGAGTCAGGAAACGCTCCAGCAGACAGCAGGTAGCGCACCGCCTCCTCCTGCCCGCGCTGGGCCGCGAAGTAGAGGGGCTTGGCCAGCGTTTCCGGGTCAGGGCTGGAGCCTTCGGGCAAAGCCGCCTTCAAGGCCGGCATATCGCCCGAGGCAGCCAAGGGAGCCAGTGCCTGCGGCGCAGCCGCGCTGGGAAGAACAAAAAGCAGGAACAGTAAGCGGGTTGGCCGGAAGAAGCGCAGCGGCATTTTGCGTCCTCCTTCAGAATGTCTGACGGACGCAGTTTAGCATGGCAGGCGCATCGCGCCAAAACATGCCGAGACTGGCACTTTACCGGTTCTGCAGCATCAGCGCCACTGCCCTCTGCTGGCTCAAACCGGCCGGAGGCACAGGTGCTGTCTGCAGCTGGAAATTGCGTGGCGGCCCCGAGCGGGGCCGCAGCCGGATCAGCCGATGAAGTCCTTGTAGCCGGCCTCATCCATATAATCGTCCATCGGCGACAGATCCGACGGCTTGATCTTGAAGAACCAGGCGTCGCCCTCGGCGTCCTCGTTCACCTTGCCGGGGTCGTCGGCCAGCGCCTCGTTCACCTCGACGATCTCGCCATCCAGCGGCGCGAGGATGTCGGACGCCGCCTTGACCGATTCAATCACCACGATCTCGTCGTCCTTGGAGACCTCGGTGCCCGGCTCGGGCAGCTCGACATAGACCACCTCGCCCAGCTGTTCGGCGGCGTGGGCGGTGATGCCGACGGTGATCAGGTCGCCCTCGGGCAGCAGCCACTCGTGTTCCTCGGTGTATTTCATGGGGGTGTTATCCTTCGAAGAGGCGTGGATTTTCAAATGTCTCAGGCCGCCGGAAATGGCGCCGCAGATGGCAGGGAACAACCCCTGCATACGCGGGCATACGGTATCAACGGGCGGGGCTGGCGATCAAGACGGCAAATTCCGGGGCGGCTGAGTTTTTTGCCCGTTGCTCAGCTGTTCCTCGGCGGCTCAGAACAGGTTGAAATATTCCGCCTGCTCCCATTCGCTGACGGTATCCAGATAGCGTTCCCACTCAAACGTCTTGAGCTGCAGCAGATAGTCCACCGTGCCGGCGCCCAGCGCATCGCGGCAGAGCGCCGAGCCTGCGAAGCCTTCCAGCGCCTGCCCCAGCGAACGCGGCAGGCGTTCGGCGTCTTCGCTGTAGGGCGACAGGGTGGGTTTCGGGGCCTCCAGCCCTTCCCTGATGCCGGCGGCGCCTGCGATGATCTGGGCGGCCAGCGCGTAATAGGGGTTGGCGGAACTGTCCGGCGCGCGGTTCTCGATCCGGCTGGCGGGGTCATGGGGCTGCATCAGCGCCCGCAGCATGGCGCCGCGGTTGTCCTCGCCCCAGCCGATGCGGCTGGGGGCCAGTTGAAACGGCAGGTAGCGCTTGTAGCTGTTCACCGTCGGCGCGATCAGCAGCGAGGTTTCGGACGCGTATTTCAAGAGGCCGGCCATCCAGGCGCTGGCGGGCGGGCTGAGCATTCCGGCGGTTTCCGGCATGAACAGGTTGCGGCTTGTGGCCAGGTCCTGCAGCGACTGGTGGACGTGCCATCCGTTGGCCATGGCGTTGTCCAGCCGCGGCTTGGCCATGAAGCTGGCGTGCAGGCCGTTCCGGGCGCAGACCTCCTTGACCATGGTGCGGAACATCACCATCGCGTCGGCCTGGGCCATGGCGCCGTCGGGGGCAAAGGTGAACTCAACCTGGCTGGGGCCCATTTCGATTTCCACCGACCGCACCGGCAGGCCGAGCTTCTGGGCGTTGCGGCGCAGCAGGTCGAGGATGCCTTCCGCCTCGCCATAGCGGGTTTCGGTGAGGTACTGATACCCCTGCGTCAGGTTGCGGGTCTGCACCGGGGCGCCAGGGCGGGTGGCCTGGGTGTGGGCCGCGGATTTGTCCGCCAGCTCAAACAGGTGGAACTCCACCTCCAGCCCGAAGGTGGCCGCCATCCCCTGCTCCGCCAGGGCCTCCACCTGCTGCCGCAATACCGCGCAAGAGGCAAAGGGGATGGGCCGGCCGTCCGGATAGACCGGGGTGCAGAAGATCCAGGCGGAATGGCCGGACCAGGGCAGCGCGCGCCAGGTCTCCGGGCGCGGCACCAGGAGCACGTCGCCCGCGCCCTGCATCGGGCCATCCAGCCCGGTGCCGTCCTCCCAAACCGGAAAGGCGGTGCGGTGGGAGGTGTCCTTGAGCAGCAGGGTTGCGGGCACGTTCAGGCCGCGGTCGAAAACACCGGCAAAACCCTCTGCCATCACCGTCTTGCCGCGCAGCAGCCCATGCTGATCGGGGAACAGCACCCGCACCGTCTCGATCCCGTCAAACTGCGCCCGGGCGGTGATCTCGGCCGCCTTGCGGCAGTCCTCTGGGGTCAGCAGCCCCAGGCGGGCCAATTTGCCGGATGTGAAATCTTGTGCCATGGGCGGCCTCTTGGCTAGCGAGCTAATTGAAATTGCACCGGAAATGTCCGCACGTCCAGTCGGCGGCGGGAATTGCTGCAACCCGTTGCGCAATCTGGATATTGCGGAGGGTTTGCGCCTTGACAGCGTTCGCAAAGCGAACATTCATGCGAGCATTCGCACAAACCGCTGCAGCCAGCGGTGTTTTCGGGATCAGGACAGGGCGGCATCGGGATGACGGCAGCAGAACAGGACAGGAATATTTCGTCGAGCTTTGCCAAGGGGCTGGCGGTTCTGGCGGTATTCGATGCAGAGACCCCCAGCATGACCCTCGCCGAGATCGCCCGGCGCAGCGGCCAGGACCGCGCCACCGCCCGGCGCGGGGCGCTGACGCTGGTGCAGGCGGGGTACCTGCGCCAGGACGGGCGGATGCTGTCCCTGACCCCGCGGGTGCTGGCGCTGGCAGGCGGGTTTCTGCAGGCCAACCAGTTCGGCCGCCGGGTGCAGCCGGTCCTGAACCGCCATGCCCGGCAGATGCAGATCGAGGTGACGCTGGCGATGCTGGACCAGGGCCGGGTTCTGCTGCTGGCGCAATCCACGGTGGACCACGGCCATATCACCTATGGCTTCACCGCCGGCTCGCACATTCCGCTGGCGCATACCAGCCTGGGGCGGATGCTGCTGGCCGGGCTGCCGGAGGAAGAGGCCGCAGCGGTGCTGGCAGAGGTGGAGATCCCGCGCCATACCGGCCAATCCCTGACGGAGCCCGGCTCCATCCTGGAACGCGTCGCACAAGCGCGGCAGCAGGGTTACTGCCTGACGGACAGCGAGTTCGAGGCCGGAATCACCGGCTATGCGGTACCGGTGTCGCGGCCCGGCCAGACGCCGATCGTGGCGGGGTGCTCTGCCCCGCGGGGATCGCAGCCGGAGGCGGATGCCGAGCGGCTGCTGCGCGGCCTGCAACTGTGCGCCGCGGAGCTGCGCCAGGCGGAAGCGGTGGACCACTTGTAAGCTGCATCTTGCTTTGCACCGGGCCTGCGCTAGGCTGAAGCCAGTGATTTCCGCAGGAGCATTTTGATGATGAAACAGACTGCATTGGCCGCGGCCCTCTGCGTCGCGCTGACCCCGGCTGCAGGAGCGAAGGGCGTGGAAGGCAAGCAGGTCACTGTGCTGGGCCGCGACTGGGTGGTGGCCCCGGTCGAGGACGCCCCGGGCCGCTACAGCGCTACCCGGCTGAACCTGGAGCATCTGGCGTTCCGCCCGCCCGCGGTGCTGACTGCGCGCCAGGCGGTGCGGGCCCTGCGCACGGCCACCGGCTGCAGCGTCAACCTGGACACGATGGTGCGCAGCATCACCGGCACCTACTACGCGCAGGTGATCTGCCGCAAATAGGAACGCGCCTGACGCATGCGCGGTTTTGCAGCGTTTTTCTGAAACATCCTCTTGGGAAATGTGATCATTTTCCCGGGAGCGACGGATTGAGCGGCGCCGGCGCGCCTGCCATAGATTGCGCATGAAACTTGCTATCAACGGATTCGGCCGCATCGGCCGCGCCATCCTGCGCCAGATTCTGACCACCCCGCGCGGAGACGGCATCGACGTGGTGCGGATCAATGATATCGCGCCTTTGGACATGTGCGCCTATCTGTTCCAGTACGACAGCACCTTTGGCCCCTTTGCCCATCCGGTAGAGCATGGCGGTGATGCGCTGCAGGTGATGGGCCGGTCCATTCCGGTCAGCCATGAGCCCGATCTGACCAAGGTGGACCTGTCCGGCGTTGACCTGGTGCTGGAATGCACCGGCATCGCCCGCACCTCTGACGTGGCAGAGCGCGGGCTGAAGGCGGGCGCTGCAAAGGTGCTGATCTCCGGCCCCTCCCCCGCCGCTGAGCTGACCGTTGTGCTGGGTGCAAACGAGGAAACGCTGGGCGATGCGCGGATTGTCTCCAATGCCTCCTGCACCACCAACGCGCTGACGCCGCTGGTCAAGCTGCTGGACGGCATCGCCGGCATCGACAGCGCCCATATGACCACCATTCACTGCTACACCAATTCGCAGCCGATGGTGGACGCGCCGCGCGGCGATTTCGCCCGCTCGCGCGGCGGCGCGCAGTCGATGGTGCCGACCACCACTTCGGCGATGCATCTGATCGACGAGGTGCTGCCGCATCTGAAAGGGCGCGTGAGCGGTGCCGCGGTGCGGGTGCCGACGGCCAGCGTCTCTGCCATCGACATGGTGGCGCAGCTGAAAACGCCGATGAGCGAAGCCGGGTTCACCGCCGCCCTGCGCGAAGGGGTTGCGGCCTCGCAGGTACTGGGCTGGACCGATATGCCGCTGGTCTCCTCTGACCTGCGGGCGCGGCCCGAGTCGCTGGTGATTGCGGGGCCGGAAACCCGCATGGCCGGAGAGCAGCAGGTGCGGGTGTTCGGCTGGTACGACAACGAATGGGGCTTTTCGGCCCGGATGTTGGATGTGGCCCGGATGATGGCCGGATAGGCCCTGCGCCTGACCCTGACCGCTGCCCTGTCTGCAAGCCCGCCGCCGGCGGGCTTGGCTATTCCTGCGGGCGGCGCCCGTTGCCAGCCAGGCGCAGCCAGCGGAAGATCAGCGTCAGCAACAGCATGCAGACCGCCAGGCCGATCAGGTCACCTGCGGCATAGACTGCCATCACGGGCAGCTGGTCGCCGGGAAAGATCAGGCCGGAGAACACCAGCGACTGCCCGGCGGAATTAATGACCGAAGCCAGGGCGCCAACGGCCAGCAGCCCGGTCCAGGACACCCGGCGCGACTGGCCCGCATAGAGGTTCCAGCCGAACAGCCAGGCAATCTCGAAGGCGGCAAAGGCCGCGGCCGCGCCAACCGCAATGGACTCCAGCAGCACCGGTTCCATCAGCTGGCGCACACCCGCGTCGGTGAACATCAGCTCCGACAGGAAGGCGCCTGCGGCCAGCGGCAGAACAGCCCGCCAGCCGAACAGCCAGACCGCTAGCACCCGCACCCCGTGCGGCAGGTAGACCAGGCTGGCAAAGACCGTCACTTCTGGCAGGAACAGGCCCTGCACAGGTGTGACCACCCAGGCGGTCAGCCCGTGGCAGATCACGTAAACCGCGGTAATCACCGCAAAACTTTGAAGGCCAGCCAACTGCTGAAAAACTCGCATCATACAGTCCCGTTTAAACGGGAGCTGCGAAACCTGCAATCATTGGAATGTATTGTAAAAGCGGCGCAGTCACTTTGCCGCAGGATCGAAACAGACCACGTAATGCTTGGCCTTGCTGCCGCCGGCCCGCTTGATCAACCCCAGGTCCAACAGGGATTTCAGGGTGCGGTGAAAAGTGGCCTGGGCGATCCCCTTGACCAGACGATGGCTGCGGATCTGCTCTGATTTTACCGCTTCACCCGGCGCTTCGGTCAGCGCATTGGCGGCCAGCAGCACGTCCCGCTCTGCCCGGCTCAGCCGGTCCAGCCCCATGTCGCGCTCCATCTGGTGAAGCATATCGCGAAGTTCAAAAATTGGTTTCAACCGGTCCAATACCGCTCTCCAGGATCATCAAATCTTCTGCCCCGGCGGGGCCAGGGCGAAATGATACCACGCAACTTTATCAAACTGACAATTATATGGACAGTAAAATCATGCGTGGTATCATTCCGGTCAGGCTGGCTGCTTTGTGAGTGGTGGCTGCGCCTGACGTTACTTATGTGCTTTGGTTAAACAGTGACAGCTCCGGCGGATGAATTCGCCGGAGCTGATTTAAACTAGTACATACTTTGCCAGCCTTTCCAATAGCCATTGCCCGCCGGATTTTCCCGGCTGGCCGATGCGCGGCAATCCGCCGCCGCGCGGCACCGGCGGAATGCCGCCGCTTTGCTGGTTCCATCCTGCAAATTTCCCGTGCTAGGCTTGCATCAAGCGCCGGATGCCTGCCGTGGTTCCGGGCCCGATATTTTAAGCCCGCTGCCGGGAGCAGACATGAATTTTTCCATCCGTCCAAACGGCTTGGCTTGTGCCATGGCCTTCAGCCTGATGGCGCTGCTGCCGCCTGCGGTATCCGCTGCCGAAGCGACGCTGCAGGCCCCCGGGGCGGACGGCACCCTTGCAGAGCGGCTGCGCGGCGCCTCTGCCTCGGTTGCCGCCAGCGGCGAGACCAATGTGCAAGAGTTGCTGGCCGCGGCGCTGTCGGACTACCGCACCCTGGTGCAGGTGCTTTATGACGCGGGGCATTTCTCGCCGGTGGTGAACATCCGCCTGGACGGGCAGGAAGCGGCGCAGATCCAGCCGCTGAACCCGCCGAAAAGCGTCCGCAAGGTGGAGATCACCGTAAAACCCGGCCCGCGGTTCGCCTTTGGCAAGGCAGAGCTGGCGCCGTATCCGCAAAACAGCGATGTGGAGATTCCTGAAGGCTTTGCCACCGGCAAACCGGCTGGCACCGGTGTGATCCGAGATGCGGCCATTGCCGGCGTGCGGGCCTGGCGCCGCAGCGGCCATGCCAAGGCCGAGGTGGTGGATCAGAACATCACTGCCAATCACCTGCAGGCGCGGCTGGACGCGGAACTGCGGCTGGCTCCGGGACCGAAGCTGCGGTTCGGGCAGATGCGGATCACCGGCGACACCAAGGTGCGCAAAGGGGCCATCCGCCGCATTGCCGGCTTTCCGGAAGGCGAGGAATTCCACCCCGACCTGGTTTCCAAATCCGCCACCCGGCTGCGGCGCACCGGCACCTTTTCCTCTGTGGTACTGCGCGAGGCGGAGCAGCCGAACCCGGACGGCACCCTCGATTTCGTGGCCCAGTTCGAGGACCTGCCGCCGCGCCGCCTGACCTTCGGCGCCGAAGTCAGCTCCTCCGACGGGCTGGAGCTGTCGGGCAGCTGGATGCACCGCAACCTGTTCGGCAACGCCGAAAAACTGCGGATCGAGGCCCGGCTCAGCGGCATCGGCAGCAGCAATGACATCGACGGCCGCATCGCGGTGCGGCTGGACCGGCCCGCCAAGCTGGGGCCGGATGACAGCATCTTCTATCTGGCAGAGGCGGAGCGGCTGGACGAAGAGCATTACACCGCCACCAGGGTCTTTGGCGCCATCGGCGCGCGGCGGACGTTTTCGGACACCTTCTTTGTGGAGGCCGCGCTGGGGGTATCCTCGACCCTGGCAGAGGACGTGTTCGGCAAGCGCCGCTTCAAATACGTGGCTGGCAGGTTCCGCGCCGAGTACGACGCCCGCAACAGCCGCGTGAACCCCGCCAGCGGTTATTTCCTGCAAGGCAGCGCATCGCCCTTCATCGGCTTTGACGGCAGCGAATCCGGCCTGCAGCTGAAGGGCGACGGGCGCACCTATTACGGGCTGGGCGCGGATGACCGGATCGTGCTGGCCGGGCGGCTGCAGCTCGGCTCCGTGGTCGGGCCATCGCTCAGCGAAATCTCCCCGACTCTGCTGTTCTTCTCCGGCGGCGCGGGCACCGTGCGCGGGCATGAATACCAGTCGCTGGGTGTGCCGGCGGGCGGCGGCACCGCGGGCGGGCGCAGCTTTGCGGCCCTGTCCGCCGAGGTGCGGGGCAAGGTCACCGACAAGATCTCGCTGGTGGGCTTTTATGACCTTGGCTTTGTCGACGCGGACAGTTTCGTCTCCGGCTCCTCGTCGCGCCATGCCGGTGCCGGCATCGGCCTGCGCTATGACGTGGCAGGCATCGGCCCGATCCGGCTCGACCTCGCCTATCCGGTGGACGGCGGCAGCGAGGACGGGCTGCAATTCTATATCGGGATAGGACAGGCGTTTTGAGACAGCATCTTGCCTTTTTCCTGGCCGCTGGCCTGACGGCACTTCCGGCCGCGGCGCAAGAGACCGCCACGGAGGGCGCCGGCGGGCTGCTGGTCGATTTCCTGGAGGACACCCTGTCCGGCGACAGCCGCTATATCAGCGTGTCGGGGCTGGAGGGGGCGTTTTCCTCGCAAGCCAAGATCAAGAAGATCACCGTGGCCGACGAGGAAGGCATCTGGCTGACCGTCGAGGGCGCGGTGCTGGACTGGAACCGGCTGGAGCTGTTGCGCGGGCGGTTCTCCGTCAATGAGCTGTCGGCGGAACGCATCGAGGTGGCACGCGCGCCGGAGCCGCTGCCGCCGGACCCGGAGCTGCCGGAGGCGGAGACCACACCCTTTGCCCTGCCTGAACTGCCGGTGGCCATCGAACTCGGCCAGATCAAGGCAGCCCGGATCGAGCTGGGCGAGGCGCTGGCCGGCACCGCGGCAAGCCTGCGGGTCGAGGGTTCGCTGAAACTGGCGGACGGTGCGCTGGACACAAAGCTGGAAGCCGCGCGGCTGGACAAGCCCGGCGACCACCTGCGGCTGGAGGCGGGCTATGCCAATGAAACCCAGCAGATCACCCTCGACCTGTCGGCAGACGAAGCGCCAGGCGGGCTGATCTCCCGCGGCCTGGACCTGCCCGGCAACCCCGACCTGCAGCTGACCGCCAAGGGCAGCGGCCCGGTGACGGATTTCACCGCCGATATCACCTTCAGCACCAATGGCACCGAGCGGCTGGGCGGCCAGGTGGTGCTGGCGGCCCGGCCCCTGCCCCAGGACGCCGCCCCCGAGGCGCCGCGCGACATCGGGTTTTCCGCCGACCTCGGCGGCAATATCGACGTGCTGCTGCCGCCGGTGCACCGGCCGTTCTTCGGCCCCGGCCTGCGGCTCAACGTGAAAGGGGTGCGGGAAGGCAGCGGCGCAATGACACTGGACACGCTGGTGCTGCACACCAACGCCCTGCGGATCACCGGCGCCGCGGCGCTAGATGCGGGCGGCAAGCTGGCTACCGCCAACCTGAAAACCGCAATCACCCCGCCCGCAGGCCAGGCCGCTGCCGCGCTGCCCTTTGGCGGCGGGCAGACCACCCTGGCCAAGGCGGACCTGCAGCTGCAGAAAACCCTTGAAGGCCGCTGGGTGCTGGACGGGGTTGTGAACCAGCTGAGCCATCCCGGCGCGCTGGTGGATACTGCCGGGATCTCCGGCCGCGGCACATTGGACCAGACCAGCGGCTTTAAGCTGGAAGGGCGGGTTACAGCAGGCCTCAGCGGTTTCCAGCCCCGCGATCCGGCGCTGGCCAAGGCCACTGGCAACGAAATCCGCTTTGAAGGGACCCTCAGCACCGATGGGCCCGGCGCGCTGCACATCACGGACATGGAGCTGCGCGGCAGTGATTATCAGGCCGCTGGCGATGTGGCCTTCGACGGGCTGGAAGAGGGGCTGAAAGTCACCGCAGACCTGACGGCGGGCGCTGCGGATCTGGGCCGGTTTTCCGATCTGGCGGGCCGTCCGCTGGGCGGTGCGGTGCAGGCCGCGGTCAAGGGATCCTTCACCCCGCTGACCGGCGGGTTTGACACTGATCTTTCGCTGCAGGCGCAGGATCTGTCGGCGGGCATTGCCCAGGCGGATGAGCTTTTGGCGGGCACAACCACGCTGGACCTCAAGGCCGCGCGGGATGAAAACGGCATTGCCATCGACCGGTTTGCGCTGGCGGGCAGTGCGCTGGAGGCCGAGGCGGCAGGCACGCTCAGCAACCAGTCCGGGCAGATGGACATCACTGCCCGGCTCACCCGGCTGGAGGTGCTGCTGCCGCAGGCGCCCGGCACGCTGGAGCTGGCCACCACCCTTGGCCGGGCCGGCGACACCTTCAGCGGCGTCGCGGAACTGAAGGGGCCGCACACCTCTAGTGCAAAGCTGGACGGGTCTGTCACGCTGGCAGGGGACGCCGACTTCACCTTTGCCGCCGCCTGGAATGAGCTGGAACGCTTCGTGCCGCAGCTGGCAGGCAGGCTGAGCGCCGAAGGCACGGCAGAGCGGCGCAACGGCGAGTGGCAGGTTGCCGGCACGGCCGCCGGCCCTGCCGGGATTGCGGTCGAGACCGAGGCCCGCTTTACCGAAAGCAACGGCAGCACCGATTTGCGCTTTGATGCGGTGATAGCAGAACTGCAGCAGCTGGTGCCCGACCTGCCCGGACGGCTGGCCGCCACCGGCACTGCCGCCCGGCGCGACGGGACCTGGACGGTGGACAGCACCGCCAGCGGCCCGGCGGGCATCGACAGCCGCATCGAGGGCAGCTGGAACGAAGCCGAGGGCACCGCCGACGTGACCGCCAGGGGCACCCTGCGGCTGGAGGGACTCAATCCCTTTCTCTCGCCCAACCTGATGCAGGGGCCCGCGAATTTCGACATGGCCTTGCGCGGGGTTCCGGCGCTGGACGGGGTCAGCGGCACCATCTCGGTCCCCGGCGCCTCGCTGGCGATTCCGGCGGCCGCCCAGCGGGTGGATGACATCAACGCCACGGTTTCCATCGCCAGCTCCAGCGCCCAGCTGCAGCTTTCCGCCCGCCCGCGCGACGGCGGCACGGTGCGGATCAGCGGCCCGGTGGGGCTGCTGCCGCCCTTCAACGGCAACCTGCAGATTGCCATCGGCGATGTGGTGGTCACCGACCACTTGTCCTATGAAACCCTGCTGAACGGCAGCCTGGCAATGTCCGGCGCCATGGCCGGCGACAACAAGCTGGCCGGCCGGATCAATGTCGGTGAGACGAATATCAACCTGAACACAGCGGGCGGCTCGGTCTCTTCCGCACCGATCCCGCCGGTCCGCCACGCCGGCGCGCCGCGCGATGTGCGCCAGACCCTGGCCCGTGCCGGGCTGACCGGCAACAACGGCGGCGGCGGCGGCTCAGGCAGGACGGCGCTGGACGTCCTGATCGACGCGCCGTCCAGGATCTTTGCCCGCGGCCGCGGCCTGCGCGCTGAGCTGGGCGGCCAGATCCGCGTGCGCGGGTCAACAGCGCGCCCCTCGCCCTCCGGCCAGATCAGCCTGATCCGCGGCACCTTCGACATCCTGGGCCGGCGGCTGGAGCTGGATGAGGGACGGATCACACTTTTGGGCGACCTGAAACCCTATCTGGAATTCAAATCCACTGCCGCTACCGGCCAGGGCACGGCGACGCTGGAAATTTCCGGCCGGGTCGATGCGCCGGAGATCAAGGTGACCTCGGACCCGCCGCGGCCCAGCGAGGAAGCCCTGGCGCTGCTGCTGTTCGGCGACAACATCGGCGACCTGTCGCCGCTGGCGCTGGCCCGGCTTGCAGGCTCGGCCCTGACCCTCAGCGGCCGCGGCGGCGGCGCCCAAAGCAAGGTGCGCCAGGCCACCGGCGCCGATACCGTCGATATCGGCACCGACAACCTGGGCACCGGGCAGCTGGGGCTGGGCGGTTATGTGGCGGAAAACGTCTACACCGATTTCAACGTCAACACCCAGGGCGACAGCGAACTGAGCATCAACTTGGATATCACCAAGAGCCTGACGGTTCAGGGCACGGTGGACAGCGAGGGGGAAACCGGGCTGGGCCTGTTCTTCAAGCGCGATTACTGACGGGCCCAGCTTGTGCAGGCAGGACTTGCGGCTGGCGCAATAAGCCGCCAAGCTGCCTGCAGAAATCCGGGCAACCACAGATCAGGGGAACGGTGGGCAGATCAATCACCCGAAGGCTGGCGGACCGCGCCAGCCGCGCAGCACACCGCGCCAGGTTCCGCACCTCGCTGCGCCATCTGCACGGGCCTGCGCGCCGCTTTGCCGTGCCGGACCAGGTGGTGCTGATTGCCCTGGTGCGTGACGGCGCCTATTACCTCGACGTGTTTTTCGACCACTACCGGCGGCTTGGCGTCTCGGCCTTCGTGTTCTTCGACAACGGCTCTGCCGACGGCACAATCGAGCGCATCCGGCAGGAGCCGGGCACTGCGGTGCTGCAGTCTCCCCTGCCCTGGCTGGAGTTTGAGAACACCTTCCGCGCTTATGCCGCAGACCGTTACGGACAGGACCGCTGGTGCCTGTTTGCCGACATGGATGAGCTGTTTGATTTCGAAGGCAGCGAAACCGCCGGCCTGGCCGGGCTGACCCGCTACCTGACGCAGCAGGGCTATACTGCCTTGCAAGCCGAGATGCTGGAAATGTTCCCCAAGGAGCCGCTGTCCGCGGCCACCGGGCTTTCCTATGCCGAAGCGGTGCGCAGCTTCCGCTTTTCCGACATCAGCGCGGTGCGGGCGGCCGATTACACGTCTGAGGACACCGGCTTTGCCTATTACCTGCGCCAGAACTGCCTGCCGCCCGGCGGCGCGCAGATGCTGTTCGGCGGCGTGCGCGGCAAGGTCTTTGGCGAAAACTGCTGCCTCAGCAAGCACCCGGTGGTGTTCAACGGTCCGGGGGTGCAGGCGGCGGTGCATCCGCATGCCTCAGCCGGGGTGCGGGTCGCGGACATGGAAGGGCTGATCCGCCATTACAAATTCGCCGGCGACAGCCTGGCGCGGGATCTGCAGATCCAGGCGGAAGCGGTATCGGAGCACGGCGAGGACCGCCGCCGCAGCAACGCGATGCGGGCGCGGCCGGACCTCAGCCTGTGGTCCGAGGACGCTGTTGAAGATGCAGGTATGGCAGAGCTGCAGCGCCGGGGTTTTCTGCGCCCGTCGCCGCAGTACCGTGCCTATCTTGCCGGGGACGCCGCATGAGTGCCGCACCCATCGCCGCCGTGGTCATCGGCCGCAACGAAGGGGAGCGGCTGATCCGCTGCCTGCGCTCCTTGCAAGGCCAGGTGCAGCAGCTGGTCTATGTCGACAGCGGGTCAAGTGACGGATCGGCAGCGGCGGCGCGGGATCTGGGCGCCGCGGTGGTGAATTTGGACCTCAGCCAGCGGTTCACCGCCGCCCGCGCCCGCAACGCCGGGCTGGCTGTGCTGGAGAGCGGGATCGAGTTTGTGCAATTCGTGGATGGCGACTGCGAGGTGGACCCGGACTGGATCGCCACCGCCGCGGATTTCATGCAGGCACATCCCAAGGCCGCGGTGGCCTGCGGGCGGCGGCGGGAGCGGTTTCCTGAGGTGTCAGTCTACAACCGGCTGTGCGATGCGGAATGGGACACGCCCGTTGGCGAGGCCAAGGCCTGCGGCGGTGACGCGCTGATGCGGGTGGCGGCGGTCTATACCGCGGGCGGCTACCGCGAGGGGCTGATCGCCGGTGAGGAGCCGGAACTGTGCCTGCGCCTGCGCCGAGCGGGCTGGCAGATCTGGCGGCTGGAGGCAGAGATGACCCTGCATGACGCGCAGATGCTGCGTTTCGGCCAATGGTGGAACCGCAGCCGCCGCGCAGGCCATGCCTTTGCCGAAGGCGCGGCACTGCATGGGGCGGGGGTGGAGCGCCACTGGGTAGCGGAGACCCGCCGCGCCCTGCTGTGGGGTGCCGCCCTGCCTGTCGCCATTGCGCTGGCAGCCCTGGCACATCCCTTGCTGATGCTCGCGTCGCTCATCTACCCGGCCCAGGTACTGCGGCTGTCCCGCCGCATGGGATTTGAACGGGCGCTGTTTTCGGTGCTTGGGAAATTTGCCGAGGCCGCGGGCGCGCTGGAGTTTTACTGGCACCGCTGGCGCGGCAGCGCGCGCGGCATATTGGAGTACAAGTAGCCCGCCATCAGCGGTCCCGGATACGCCAGGCTGCGAGGGCAAGCCCGGGCAGGATGGCCAGGCATTTCGCGTAGCGCGGCAGCAGACGGCCGGGGCTGGACAGCGCCCGCCACAGCCATTCCATCGCAATGGCCCGGACCCAGGACGGGGCGCGCTTCTGGTGGCCGCCGAGAAAATCCAGCCCGGCCCCGACAGAGGCAAAGCCGGCCGCAGGCGCCTGCTTGCGCCCGCGCTGGGCAAATTGCTCCTGCTTGGGGGCGCCCAGCGCCAGGAAGCACAGGCAGGGGCCGGTTTCGTCCAGCCGGTGCAGGATCTGGTCTGCCTCGTCGCCGTCGGGGTCAAAGCGGCCCGAGGGGGCATGGATCCAGGCGATCTCCAAACCCGGCACCGTCGCTGTCAGAGCGGCTTCAGCATCGTTAAGCGCTTCCTCTGTGCTGCCCGCCAGCACCACCGGCACCCCGGCCTCAGCCGCCAGGCGGGACAGCGGCAGCACCATGTCGGAGCCCGGCATCAGCTCCACCGGGCGGCGGGCAAGGCGTGACAGCCAAACAATAGGGCGCCCGTCCGCCACCACCAGGTCCTGCGCCTGATAGGCAGACAGGAACGCCGCCGACGCTTCCATCTTGACCAGGTGATCCAGGTTCAGCGTCGCCAGCGCAAAGCCCTGCCCCGCGCTGAAGCGGGCGCTGATTTCAGCCTCCAGCCGGGCGCGGGCGGGTGTGTTCACCGCAATCCGGCGGCCTTGGCATTCGAAATACATGTGGCTCCCCGGTTGCGTTCCGCCCCGTGATACCGCCGCCGGTGCCGCCAGGCCAGCCCGCCGGACGCGGCGCCCCTGCTGGCGTGGCAAAGCTGCACACCGTTAACCCGTTGTTGCAAATCCGCGCGACAGCGCCGCGCGCAACAGGTAAAGTTTGACGCAAATACCGGGGAACTGAGGGAGCACGGGGCTTTGCCCAACGCTTTGGCCTATCTGATGCTGCTGGCCTGGCCGCTGGCCAGCCTGATCCTGTTCCGGCGCCTGCCGCTGGAGCGGGCGATCCTGTGGTGCATCATTGCGGGCTACCTGCTGCTGCCGCCGCTGGCCGAGTTCGACCTGCCGCTGGTGCCGGACATGGACAAGTTCGCGATCCCCTCGGTGATGGCCTTTGTGCTGTGTGCCTTCCTGCTGCGCAGGCCGGTGCCGCTGCTGCCGCGCCATCCCGCAGTGCGGGTGCTGGTGCTGTTGTTCGTGTTCGGGGTCATCCCCACCGTGCTGACCAATGGCGAGCCGATCCTGTTCCGCCAGATCGCCAATTCCGACCCGATCATCTTTCTGACCGATCAGCTGCCGGGGCTGCGCTGGCGCGACCTGGGCTCGGTGATCATCAACCAGGTGATCGTGCTGATCCCCTTCCTGCTGGCGCGCCGGTATCTGTCCACGCCGGAGGCCCAGCGCGAGTTGCTGCTGGCGCTGATGATCGGCGCGCTGGCCTATACCGTTCCGTCGCTGATCGAGATCCGCTTCAGCCCGCAGATCAATGTCTGGATCTACGGCTTTTTCCAGCATGATTTCAGCCAGATGATCCGCCAGGGCGGCTTCCGCCCCATCGTGTTCCTGCCGCATGCGCTGTGGCTGGCCTTTTTCATGATGTCGGCGCTGCTGGCGGCCACCGCGCTGGCCCGCACCGCCGCAGGCGGGGCGCGCATCCGGCTGGCGCTGGCCGCGGCCTACCTGTTTGCGGTTCTGGTGCTGTGCAAGAGCCTCGCCTCGCTAGCTTATGCGCTGGCCTTTGTGCCGGTGGTGGCGCTGGCACCCTTGCGCTGGCAGCTGCGAACGGCCCTGCTGCTGGCACTGATCGCAGTGGTCTACCCGATGCTGCGCAACACCGGGCTGGTGCCGACAGAGGAGCTGGTGGCTCAGGCAAGCACCATCAGCGCCGAGCGGGCGCATTCGCTGAACTACCGCTTTGAGAACGAGGCGCAGCTGTTGGCCCGCGCTGCTGAAAAGCCCTGGTTCGGATGGGGCGGCTGGGGCCGCAACCTGGTGCGGCACGCGGAAACCGGGCAGATCCTGTCGATCCCGGACGGCCGCTGGATCATCGTCTTCGGCACCTTCGGCTGGCTGGGCTATATCGCCGAGATGGGCCTTCTGGCGGCGCCGCTGGTGCTGCTGGCCTATGCCGCCGGCCGCGCGCCGCGCGGCAGCCTGTCGCCCTATGCCGCTCCGATTGCGCTGATCCTGGCCGCCACCATGATGGACATGCTGCTGAATGCCACTCTGATTCCAATCACCTGGATGTGCGCCGGATCGGTGCTGGGCTACGCCGAACGGCTGCTTTATCCGGACTTGTTCCGCGCAAAACCGGCACTATTTGGCGGGACGCAGGCGCTGATGCCTGACACTGCCGGGCCAGAGCGGCGCAGCATCTTGTGATGCCGCAATCTTTCCGCTTTTCCGGCCGAAATTGACACAATGCGTCCTTAGGACAGCCGCATGGATTGACGAAAGTAAATTTGAGTTCACCCGGCCCCGCGGAACAGATGGGGATCCATGCCGCCAGGCCGGGCCAACCGCCGGGGAGAACCCTGGCAGCCGAAAATACACCTGTCCGGCAGGCCCTGCCAATTTCGCTAAGCGGACTGGCTGCGGCGTGCCGGGCTGTTTGCGAAAGGCCAGTGGGGTCAGATATTGACGATGCAGGATCGGACATCCGCAGCGGGGGGCGCTGCCGCGAGCAAATCAGCCGGCGACATTGCAATTGTCGGGCTGTCGGTAACGGTTCCGGGCGCTGCTTCTGCCGAAGCGTTCTGGCAGAACCTGCGCGCAGGCATCGAATCCATCGAGGTTCTGGACCGCGAGGCGCTGCTGGCAAATGGCGAACGCGCCTCTGTCCTGGCCGACCCGAACTATGTGCCCGCCACCGCCCGGCTGCAGGGGTTTGACGAATTCGATGCCGAGTTCTTCGGCTTCAGCCCCAAGGAAGCGGCGATCCTCGACCCACAGCACCGCAAGTTCCTGGAGGTTGCCTGGGGCGCGATGGAAAACGCAGGCCACCCGCCGGAAAGCATAAATGGCCCCATCGGCGTCTACGCGGGCTGCGGCATGGGCAGCTATTTCTACTTCAACATCTGTTCCAATCCTGCGCTGGTCGATGACGTGGGCATGTTCCTGCTGCGCCATACCGGCAACGACAAGGATTTCCTGTCGACCCGCGTCAGCCATGTGTTCGACTTGCACGGGCCTTCGGTCAACGTCCAGACCGCCTGCTCCACCTCGCTTGTGGCGGTGCATTACGCCTGCAAGGCCTTACGCGAAGGTGAGTGCGACATGGCGCTGGCGGGCGGTGTCACCATCGAACTGCCGCAGGGCCGCGGCTACCTCTACAAGGAAAACGAGATCCTCTCCCCCGACGGCCACTGCCACGCCTTCGACCATAGGGCTCAGGGCACCGTATTCGGCTCCGGCGCCGGGGCGGTGGCGCTCAGGCGGCTGGAGGATGCAATTGCCGACGGCGACCACATCTGGGCTGTCATCAAGGGTTCTGCGATCAACAACGACGGTGCCGACAAGGCGGGCTATCTCGCTCCTTCCGTCGGCGGCCAGTCGGCAGCGGTGCAAAAGGCACTGGCAGCCGCGGGCACCCCGGCGGAGACCATCGACTATGTGGAATGCCACGGCACCGGCACCTATCTGGGCGACCCGATTGAGGTTTCCGCCCTGACCGATGCCTACCGCGCCAGCACGCAGGACACCGGGTATTGCCGCATCGGTTCGGTCAAGACCAACATTGGCCATCTGGACACCGCGGCCGGCGTTGCCAGCCTGACCAAGACCGCGCTGGCGCTGCATCACAAGGAAATCCCGCCCTCGCTGGGGTTTGAGGCGCCGAACCCGGCGATTGATTTCGAAACCTCGCCGTTCCGCGTGAACGCCGCCCTCACCCCGTGGACACCGCACAAGGGGCCGCGCCGGGCCGGTATCAACTCGCTGGGGGTCGGCGGCACCAATGCGCATGTGATCCTGGAAGAGGCCCCCGAACGGGCGCCGTCCGAGGAAAGCGATTTCCCGTTCCAGATCCTCTGCGTCTCAGGCCAGTCCAAGGCGGCGCTGGACGCCAACACCCAGGCCCTTGCGGACTATCTGAAAGCCAACCCCGAGGCCGATCTGGCCGACGTCGCTTACACCCTCAAAGAAGGCCGCCGCGGCTTTGCCAAGCGGCGGGTACTGGTGGCGGAGACAGCTGCCGAAGCCATTGACCTGATTGAAGAAAACGATCCCCGCAAGGTATTCACTCATGACCGCCTCGGCGGCAGCCCTGAGGTGGTGTTCATGTTCCCCGGCGGCGGCGCGCAATACGCGGGCATGGCGCGTGACCTGTATGAGACCGAGCCGGTCTTTGCCGAGTGGATGGACCGCGGGCTGGAGCACCTGCAAAAGAGCCTCGACTACGACATCCGCGCGATCTGGCTGCCGGAAGAGGGTGGAGACGACGCCGCCAATGCCAAGCTCCAGCAGCCCTCTGTGCAGCTGCCGCTGATCATGATCGTCGAATACGCGCTGGCGCAGCTGTGGATCAGCTGGGGCATCAAACCCGCCGCGCTGGTCGGCCATTCGATGGGCGAAAACACTGCTGCCTGCCTGGCCGGTGTTATCTCCTTTGAGGACTGCATCGATCTGGTCCTCTTGCGCGGGCGGCTGTTCGACACCGTGCCTGCGGGCGGCATGCTTTCAATTGCCCTGCCCCTGGCCGAGGTTGAGGCCATCATCGGCGAAGACCTGGACATCGCCAGCGTGAACGCGCCTGCGCTCACCGCCGTCTCCGGCCCGCAAGAGGCGCTGGACCGCCTTTCCGCAGACCTGGCCGCCCGCGAGGTCGAACACCAGCGCATTCAGATCGACATTGCCGCCCATTCCCGAATGCTGGACGGCATCCTGCAGAAGTATGGCGATTTCATCCGCTCCCTGAAGCTGTCGGCCCCCAAACTGCCGGTGATCTCCAACCGCACCGGCACGGCCCTGACCGCTGAACAGGCCACCGATGCCGAATACTGGGTCGGCCAGCTGCGCAACACCGTGCGCTTTGCCGATTGCATCGGCACCCTCGCCAAGACCCCGGACCGGGTGTTCCTGGAGGTCGGCCCCGGCAAGGCGCTGAGCGCGTTGGCGCAAATGTCACCCGCGGTGAAGCCCGGCCAAGTGCTCAGCTCCCTGCGGCACTCGGATCAGCAGGTGATGGATGACAGCTACTTCTTCGGCGTCATAGGCCGGCTCTGGGCCTGCGGGGTGGAGGCCGACTGGGAACAGATCTGGGGCGAGGCGCGCCGCAACCGCTTGCCGCTGCCCGGCTACGCCTTTCAGCGCAGCCGCTATTTCATCGAGCCCGGCAAACCTGCTGCCGCGGAAGAGTCCGAGACCCCTGCCCGCCATGAGGACCTGAGCAACTGGGGCTACCGCCCCGCCTGGCGCCCGCGGCTGGCCGATTGTGCGCTGGACGTGACGCAAGAGCTGAATCAGGAGCCGCATACCTGGCTGATCTTCGAGGATGACTGCGGCCGCGCCGCCCAAGTGGCCGAGCGCCTGGAGGCCGCGGGCCACAGCGTCGCGCGGGTCTGCGCAGGCGACACCTATGCTCAGCTTGCGCCCAACGCCTATGTGCTGCCGCCGGAACAGGGCCGCGCGGCCTATGGCGCGCTGCTGGTGGATCTGGCAGAGGCCGGGCTGCTGCCGGACCGCATCGCGCATTTCTGGCTGGTGACGGAACAGGAGAGCTTCCGCCCCGGCTCCTCCTTCTTTGACCGCAATCTTGAGATGGGCTTCCATTCCCTGACCGCGCTGGCGCAGGAGCTGGGCAATGCCGACCTGCCCGCTCCTGCGCATCTGACGGTCTTTACCACCGGCGCCGCGCAGGTGCGCGGCGAGGCCCTGCCCTATCCGGAAAAGGCAATGATCGCAGGCCCCCTGGGCGTCATCCCGCGGGAGCTGCCGGGGCTGACCTGCGCTGCCGTGGACATCGAACTGCCGCAGGCGCCGCAAGGTTTCTTTGCCCGCCGCAACCCGGCGCAGGCCGATATCACTTCCCGCCTGCTGGAAGAGCTGATGGCCGATCCCGCCAGCACTTCGGCCGCCTGGCGCGGGGAGAAACGGTTCGAGCTCAGCTGGCGCCCGCAGCCGCTGCCTGAGCCGGAAACCCCGCCCTTCAAACAGGGCGGCCATTACATGATCACCGGCGGCTATGGCGGCATCGGCCTGACCATCGCGGGCCAACTGATGCGCTATTATGACGCCAGGGTGACGCTGATCTCCCGCGGCGGCTTGCCGCCGCGCGCGGCCTGGGAGCGTTATCTGGCCAGCCATAGCCCGGCGAACCGCACCGCCCAGCGCATCCGCGCTGTCATGGCGCTGGAGGCGGGTGGCAAGGGCCAGGTGCTGCCGCTGGCTGCCGATGTCTGCAACAGCGGCGACTTGCGCAAGGCACGCGCGCAGGCCGAGGACGCCTTCGGTCCCGTCACCGGCGTGATCCACGGCGCCGGCGTCATCAATGACGGCCCGCTGCTGGCCAAGGACGAGGACCAGATCGCCCAGGTCCTGGCACCCAAGGCCAGCGGCCTGCGCGCGCTCGACGCGGTGTTCCCTGACGGCAGCCTGGAACTGATGGTGCTGTTTTCCTCCTCCTCCGCCGTGACCCGGCCCGCGGGCCAGGTGGATTACATCGCCGCCAACGAATACCTCAATGCCTGGGCCAAGCACCGCGCGGGCGGCCGGACCCGGGTGATTGCCGTGGACTGGGGCGTCTGGGCGGACACTGGCATGGCCGCCGACGCCATGGCCAGCCGCAACGCAAACGCGGGTGCCAGCACGCCCGAGCCCTGCCCGCAGCCGCTGCTGCAGCAGCAGGGCTATGACGCGTCCGGCAACCGCATCTTCACTCCCCGTTTCAGCACCGCAGACTGGCTGCTGGATGAGCACCGGACCAAGGATGGCACCGCCCTGGTGCCCGGCACCGGCTATATCGAGATGGCCGCCGAGGCGCTGGCGGCAACCGGCGCCGAAGGCCCGTTCGAAATCCGCGGCCTCTATTTCCTGCGCCCTCTGATTGCGGACGAAGACAGCCCGCGCGATGCGCTGATTAAGCTCGAAGCTAATGAAAATGGTTATGAACTCTTTGTTTACTCGAAGTTTACAAATGGTTACCGTCTGAACTGTCAGGCTATGCTGGCCTTTGCGGCGGCGGCAGAACGCCCCGTCGCGCTCAACCTCCAGAAGATTTTCACCCAATGCCCGGAGGAGCAGGCGCCTGAAGACGGGCGCCTGCATTCCCCGCAGGAGGCGCATCTGAATTTCGGGTCGCGCTGGCAGGTGCTGGACCGCGCCGCGCTTGGCGATGGCGAGGGGGTGGCGTCGCTGTCGCTGCCAGAAGCTGCGGCGCAGGACGGCTGCCTGTTGCACCCCGGCCTGCTGGACCTGGCCACCGGCTGGGCCATGAAGCTGATCCCCGGATACGAGGGCAAGGCGCTTTGGGTGCCGGTGTCCTATGGCACGATCCGGGTCTTTGCGCCGCTGACCCGATCCATCTTCAGCCATGTGCGCCTGTCCGGCACCCCCGACAGCGCCTCCGCGGCGTTCGACGTCACCCTGACGGACCCGGACGGTACCGTGCTGGTGGAGATCGAGGGCTTCCGGATGCAGCGCCTGGCGGGCGGGTTCGGCACCGCCGGGGAACCGGGCAAAGCGGACGCCACCGCGGCCCAGCTGGGCCTGGAGCCTGCCGCCGGCCCGCAGCCGCTGTCGCCGGAGGAACGCCGCCTGCAGCTGAACATCTCAAACGGCATCAAGGCCAGCGAGGGTGGCGCGGCGCTGGCCCGCGCCCTAGGGACCGGCCTGCCGCAGGTGGTGGTCTCCTCGCTCGACCTGCCCGCGCTGATCGCCCAGGCGGATCAAAGCGCACCTGCCCAGGCAGAGGCCCAGACCTTTGACCGGCCGCAGCTCGACACCGATTACGTGGCACCGCGCAACCCGGTGGAGGAGCAGCTGGCCGCGCTGTTTGCCTCCCTCCTCGGTGTCCGCCAGGTGGGGATCGAGGACAGCTTCTTTGACCTCGGCGGCCATTCCCTGTTTGCAGTGCGGCTGTTTGCCCAGGTGAAACGCGCCTTTGATGTGGAATTTCCGCTGTCGGTGCTGTTCGAAGCCCCCAGCGTCGCCGCACTGGCCGAACGGATCATCGAACGCACCGGCGGCGGCGTTGCGACAGAGCCAGGGGACACCCCGCAGACGGCGGAGGAACAGCCGAAATTCACCCACCTGGTGCAGCTGCACCCCGGCGACGGCACCGGACGGCGGCCCTTCTTCCTGGTCGCGGGCATGTTCGGCAACGTGCTGAACCTGCGGCACCTGGCGCTTTTGGTGGGCAAGGACCGCCCGGTCTATGGCCTGCAGGCCAAGGGGCTGGTGGGCGGTGATGCGCCGCATGACCAGATCGAAGACGCCGCCCGCAGCTGCCTGAGCGAGATCCGCCAGGTCCAACCCGACGGCCCTTATCTGCTGGGCGGCTTCTCCGGTGGCGGCATCACCGCCTATGAGATGGCGCAGCAACTGAAGGACCAGGGCCAGGACACTGCTTCGCTGATCCTGCTGGACACCCCGCTGCCGGTGCGCCCGGCCCTGAACCGGCAGGACAAGGCGCTGATCAAGCTGGCAGAGCTGCGCAGCAAAGGGATAGGCTACCTTGGCGAATGGGCCGGGAACCGCATTGCCTGGGAGCTCGGGAAACGCCGCGCCAAACCGGCGGAAACCGGCGCCCTGCCGGAGTTCAACAACCGCAAGATCGAACTGGCCTTCCGCGCCGCGGTCGCGGCCTATGCCCTTAGACACTGGGACGGCCCGCTGACCCTGTTCCGCCCGCCGCTGGACCGCAAATGGCAGGTGAGCGGCGGCAATTGGGTCAGCGGCGAACGCGAGTATGTGTTCCACGACAACGACTGGACCCGATGGGCGCCCGCCGTCGAGGTGGAAGAGGTGCCAGGCGACCATGACAGCATGGTGCTGGTGCCGAACGTCAGCGTGCTGGCAGCAGGCGTCAAGGCGCGGCTGGATGCCGCCGACCGGGCGGCGGCGTCCGGCCCATCGCGCACCGTCCAGGCGGCGGAGTGACCGGCATGACCCAGCAGCGCATTCTCATCATCCTTCTGAATTTCCGCACGCCGGAAATGACCCTGCAATCTGCCGAGGCGGCGCTGCGCGAGCTGGAGGACCTGCCAGGAGAGCTTCTGATCATCGACAACGGCTCCGGCGACGGCTCCTATGACCGGCTCCGGGCAGCGGCAGAAACCCGCGGCTGGCTGGACAGCAACCGGGTGCGGGTGATCGCCTCGCCGGTGAACGGCGGCTTTGGCGCCGGCATGAACATCGGCTTGAACACCGGCCTGGCAGACGGTACCGCGCCGGAGTTCTACTATCTCCTGAACTCCGATGCCTTTGTGCAGGGCAGCACCATCCGCACCCTGCGCGACTTCCTGCGGGAGCATCCCGGCGCCGGGCTGGCAGGGTCGTATGTGCGCGGCACGGACGGGACGCCGCACCGCACCGCCTTCCGCTTTCCCTCCGTCGCGAGCGAGTTCGAAGCCAGCGTGCGCACCGGCATCTTCACCCGGCTGCTGAAGCCCTGGGTGGTCGCCATGGAGATGCCGAAGGCAGAAGTGCAGGTCGACTGGACCGCCGGCGCCAGCCTGATGATCCGCCGCGAGGCGGTCGAGGCCGTGGGCGGCTTTGACGAGACCTTCTTCCTCTATTTCGAGGAAACCGACCTGTGCCGCCGCACCGCCCGCGCGGGCTGGCGCACCCATTACGTGCCCGCCAGCGAAGTGGCGCATATCGGTTCCGCCTCCACCGGCATGAAGGGCTGGCAGCGCACGCCCGGCTACTGGTTCGACTCGCGCCTGCATTACTTCGTCAAGAACCACGGCCGCATCTATGCCGCCGCTGCCACGCTGGCCCGCATCAGCGGCAGCCTGCTTTACGGCCTGCGCCGCCTGATCCAGAACAAGCCGCAGGCTGATCCGCCGCATTTCCTGCGCGATCTCTGCCTGCACAGCCTGCGCGCGCTCTTTGCGCAGCGCCGCTCACCCTCTACGGAAACGCGCCTCCCTTCTCCGCTTGCAAAGGAGCAGAAATGACCGCATTCACCTGTGCCCTGATCGGCAATGAATCCCTTCTGATCGGCTGCGCCGATGCACTGCTGGCCCGCGGCCACCAGATCCGGGCGGTGGTATCGCAGGATGAGGACATCCGCGCCTGGGCCGCGGACAAGGGGCTGGCATTGCTGGACAACCAGCGCGCGCTGTCCGGCGGCTTCGACTGGCTGCTGTCCATCGCCAACCTCGCGGTGATCCCGGATGAGGTGCTGGCGCAGGCTGCCAAGGGTGCGGTCAACTTTCACGACGGTCCTCTTCCCGCCTATGCGGGCCTCAACACCCCGAACTGGGCGCTAATCAACGGCGAGGCGCAGCACGGCATCACCTGGCATCTGATCGAAGGCGGCGTGGATGAGGGCGATATCCTGGCCCAGCGGCTGTTTGACGTGGCAGCGGACGAGACGGCCTTCAGCCTCAACTCCAAATGCTACGCAGCCGCGATGGACAGCTTTGGCGAGGTCATCACCCAGCTGGAAACCGGGGAACTGAACCGGAAAAGGCAGGACCTGAGCCAGCGCCGATACTTCGGGAAATCCGACCGCCCGGCGGCGGGCGGAATGCTGGACTTCACCCGCCCGGCGGCAGAGCTGGCCCGGCTGGTGCGGGCGCTTGATACCGGCGGCTACTGGAACCCGCTTTGCGCCGCCAAGCTGCGCATTGGCGGGACCGTGGTGCTGGCCGGCGGTGCGGAAATTGCCACGGGCAGCGGCACCCCCGGCACCGTGCTGGACGCGGCCCTCGACAGGCTGACTGTTGCCACAGCGGACGGCGCCCTCACCCTGTCGCGCCTGACCTCGCCTTCGGGCCAGCCGCTGGACATATCCACTCTGGCCAAAGCCGGAGACAAGGTTCCCTCCCTGACCGCAGCGGAGGCGGAGAAACTCACCGCCCGCCTCGCTGCGGTTCAAAGAGGCGAAAGCCATTGGCGCCAGCGGCTTGCCGCGATGCAGCCAGTGCAGGTGCCGCTCTCCGCCAGTACAGGCGGCAACGGGATCATCCGCCGGGACATCGCCTTGCCTGCCGGTCTGAGCGAAGAGCAAGCGGCAGCAGCTGCCGTCGCCTTCGCCCTGCTCAGCAGCGGCGCGGAGGCCGGCGATGCAGCGCTGTCGGTGGCAGGGACGGAGGGCCTGCCCGGCCTGATCTCCTCCTGGGTGCCCTTGCAGGCACGGCGGCAGGACAGCGTCGCCGAACTGGTGGAATGCACTGCGCAAGGCATTGCCAAGGCACGGAAATACGGCGGCTTTGCCGAGGATCTGGCGGCCCGTGCACCAGAAATTTCGGCGCAGCCCATGCCCGGCATTGGCCTGATGCTGGGGTGCGATGCAGCGGTTGATGGCTGCACCGCCACGGTGTCCCTGGCCAATGGCGCCATGGTGCTGCACTGTGACGCGGCTGCCCTGACACCTGACGCCGCTGCCCTGCTCGCCGCCCGGCTGGAGCTGGTGCTGAGCGCCATTGCTGAGGACAGCAGCCGCCCGGTTGCGGAACTGACGATCCTGCCCGAGGCAGAGCGCAAGCTGCTGCTGGAGGACTGGAACCAGACCTCCGCGGACTATCCCGCAGACCTGACAATCCACGCGGCGTTTGAAGCGCAGGCTGCCCGGACCCCGGACGCCACCGCGCTGGTGTTCGAGAGCCAAAGCTTCACCTATGCCGAGGTGAACACCCGCGCCAACGGAGTTGCCGCGCGCCTGCGTGAAATGAACGTAAAACCGGGCGTGCATGTGGGCATCCACATCCGCCGCGCGCCGGAGCTGGTGTTTGCCGCGCTTGGGGTAATGAAGGCCGGCGGCGCCTATGTTCCGCTCGATCCAGCCTACCCGGCCGACCGCATCGCGCATTACATCACCGACAGCCGGGCGCAGGTGATCGTGACGCAAGGCGCGCTGGCTGCCAGCCTGCCTGCCTCAGACGCGCTGGTGCTGGACATTGCAACAGTCCCCGCGGGGACAGCCGGAGAAAACACCGATGGCGACGCCACCGGCAGCGATCTGGCCTATCTGATCTACACTTCCGGCTCCACCGGCCTGCCCAAGGGGGTGATGGTCACCCACGCCAATGTCGCGAACTTCTTCACCGGCATGGACCAGCGCATCCCGCACCAGGCTGGCGACACCTGGCTGGCGGTGACCAGCCTCAGCTTCGACATCTCGGTGCTGGAGCTGTTCTGGACGCTCACGCGCGGGTTCAAACTGGTGCTGTCGAGCGACGAAAGCCGGCTGGAGCTGTCCAAGGGGCCGGTTGCCTTCAGCTCCCGCAAGATGGATTTCAACCTGTTCTACTGGGGCAATGACGACGGGCCGGGGCCGCGGAAATACCACCTGCTGCTGGATGGCGCCAAGTTTGCCGATAGCCACGGGTTCAACGCCGTCTGGACGCCGGAACGGCACTTTCATGCGTTTGGCGGGCCTTACCCGAACCCGTCCGTCACCGGCGCCGCGGTTGCTGCGGTGACGCAGAACATCGGGGTGCGCTCCGGCTCCTGCGTGGCGCCGCTGCACCATCCGGCGCGGATTGCCGAGGAATGGGCGGTAATCGACAACCTGACCGCGGGGCGTGCCGGCATCGGCTTTGCCTCCGGCTGGCAGCCGGATGATTTCATCCTGCGCCCCGAAAACACCCCGCCGGCCAACAAGCCCGCGATGTTCGAGGCCATCGAAACCGTGCGCAAGCTGTGGCGCGGCGAGGAAGTGGCCTTCCCCCGCAAAGACGGCGGCGAACACGCCGTGATCACCCAGCCCCGCCCGGTTTCGCAGGAATTGCCGGTCTGGGTCACCACCGCGGGCAACCCGGAGACCTGGCGCGAGGCCGGACAGATCGGGGCCAACGTGCTGACCCACCTATTGGGCCAGAGCATCGAGGAGGTCGCTGGCAAGATCCGCATTTACCACGACGCCCTGCGCGAGGCAGGCCATGACCCGGCGGACTTCAAGGTCACGCTGATGCTGCACACCTATCTGGCATGCACCCGAGGCGAAGCCCGCCGGGTGGCGCGGGAGCCGATGAAAGATTACCTGCGCTCCGCCGCCGGGCTGATCAAGCAATACGCCTGGGCTTTCCCCGCCTTCAAGAAACCCGAGGGCGTGAACAACCCCTTCGAGATGGACCTGGCAATGCTGTCGGAGGAGGAGTTGGAGGCGATCCTCGACTTCGCGTTCGAGCGCTACTTCGAGGACTCCGGGTTGTTCGGCACCATCCAGGACGCCTGTCAGCGGGTGGAGCAGCTGAAGCGCATCGGCGTCGATGAGATCGCCTGCCTGATCGACTACGGCATCGCGCCGGCGGTGGTGCTGGAAGGGCTGAGGCCGCTGGCCGAGGTGCTGCGGCTGTCGAACGCGCCGCAGGAGTTGGAGGCGGATGACTTTTCGCTGGCGGCGCAGATCGTGCGCCACGGCGTCAGCCACATGCAGTGCACGCCCTCGATGGCGCGGATGATTGCCGCGGACCCGGATGCCAGCGCCTGCTTGGGCCGGCTGCAGCATCTGCTGGTGGGCGGCGAAGCGTTGCCGGGCGATCTGGTGCAGGCGCTGCGCGAGGCCACACAGGCGGAGATCCACAACATGTACGGGCCGACCGAGACGACGATCTGGTCGACGGTGGAGAAAATCAGCGCCGTCCCTGCGGGGACAGCCGGAATCGGCACGCCGGTTGCCAACACGCAGGTCTACGTGCTGGACGAAAATCAATCGCCTGTGCCTACAGGGACACCCGGCGAATTGTACATCGGCGGCGCGGGCGTCACGGCGGGCTACTGGCAGCGGCCGGAGCTGACCTCTGAACGTTTTGTAGACGCAGCGTTCGCTGCAACGCCCCTTTACCGCACCGGCGATTTGGCGCGCTGGACGGCGGATGGCAGCCTCGCCTTCCTGGGCCGCACCGACCACCAGGTGAAGATTCGCGGCCAGCGGATCGAGCTGGGTGAGATCGAGGCGACGCTGGCGGCGCAGCCCGGTATTACCGGTGCGGTGGCGGTGCCGCGCGGCGAAACTGGTGCAGAGCAGCTGGTTGCCTATATCACCGCCTCAACGCCGGTCTCCGGGGAGGGCCTGAAGCAGGCTCTCGCCGCGAAGCTGGCCGAGGTCATGGTGCCCGCGCATATCGTCACCCTGGATGCTTTCCCGCTGACACCGAACAAGAAAATCGACCGCAAGGCACTGCCGGACCCGCAGCCGGAACGGGCTGAACCCGCCCCGGCGGTGGCGCTGGACGCGGGCGCGCAGGCCCGGATCGCCACGGTCTGGAGCCGCATCCTGGGGGTCAGCGGCATCGGGGCGCAGGACAATTTCTTTGCCCTTGGCGGCCACTCGCTGCTGGCGGTGCAGGCGCACCGGGAACTGCGCACGGAACTGGGCACTGCAACCCTGTCGATCACCGACATTTTCCGCTTTCCAACCCTTGCCGGGCTTGCCGCCCACATCGAGGGGCTTGCAGGCACCCCGGCAAATACGGAAGAAATGCCCCAGGACAGCGCAGGGCCTGACCGCGCCGGCACCATGTCGAAACGGCGGGCCATGCGGGCAAACCGCAGGGCAAGGACCGGATGACGGACACCAAAAGCAGACTGGCAGAGCGGCTGGCCCTGGTCCGGCCGCTTTTTGCTGCCGATGTGGCGCTGGCCGGGGCAGACCCCTTGGGCACCCCGCCTGCGCCGCTGGCTGAGGAAGCCGCGGGGCTGTCGCCCAACGCGGTGGAGAAACGGCGCAACGAATTTGCCGCCGGCCGCGACGCCGTGCATCAGGCAATGCTGCATCTGGGCGTGCCCCCTGCCCCGGTGCAGGTCGGCAGCGATCGGGCGCCGGTCTGGCCCGCGGGGCTGGTCGGCTCTATCACCCACACCAAGAGCTGCGCGATGGCGGTGCTGGCGCGGACAGGCGCGGTGCAGGGGCTGGGCATCGACGTCGAGGAAGACGTGCCGCTGAAGGACGAGCTGCTGCCCGCCATCTGCTCTGACCGGGAACAGGCCTGGCTGAAACGGCAGGACAATCCGGGGCAGATGGCCAAGGTGATCTTTTCCGCCAAGGAAGCGGCCTACAAGGCCCAGTACACGCTGAGCCGGGCGTTTTACGGATTTGACGGGATGGAGCTGGAGTTTGATCTGGCGGCGGGCGCCTACCAGGCGTTTTTCACCGCCGACCGGCCGCCGTTTGCGCGCGGCGAGGCGGTTGGCGGACGCTTTGCGGTTGGCGCGGGCCTGATCATGACCACGGCAGAAATCCGGGGGCGCGGATGATGGCGCGGCGCGGGTTTCTGGCCGCAAGCGCGGCAGCCGCAACGCTGGGGCTGATGGTGTTTGCAACCCGCAGCCGGTCTGTGCCGGTGCCGCCGCCGCTGGCCCCGCCGCAGAGGCCGCTGCAGGTGTTCCACCTTGGCCATTCGCTGGTCGGCCCGGACATGCCGCATATGCTGGCGCAGCTGGCGCCCGCGGGGCATGAATATAACAGCCAGCTGGGATCAGGCACTTCGCTCAGGGCGCATTGGGAGCCGGGGGAGGACATTCTCGATTTCGCTACGGCCAACAAGGCGCCGGCTTTCCGCGATGCAAGGGAGGCCATCGGTTCCGGTGAATATGATGCGGCAGTGCTGACCGAAATGGTCGAGCTGCGCGATGCGATAAAGTATTTCGATGCTGCCAAGTATTTGGGGAAATGGGCGGAGCTGGCACGGCAGGCGTCACCGGAGACGCGCCTGTATCTTTACGAGACCTGGCACAGGCTGGATGACCCGGGCGGCTGGCTGGAGCGGATTGAAGGTGATCTGGAGGCACTGTGGACACGCCAGCTGCTGGGGCCGTACAGCCGCCGCAACCCGCAGCAGCCGGTGTATCTGATCCCCGGCGGGCAGGTGCTGGCAGCGGTTGCGCGCGCGGCGGAGGCCGGGGAGATCCCGGGGCTGGCTTCACGTGAATCGCTGTTTGCCCGCACACCCGAGGGGGGGTTGGACACCATTCATATCAACGATCTGGGCGCATATGTGATTGCGCTGACCCATTTCGCGGTGCTGTACCAGCGCGCGCCGATGGGCCTGCCGCATCAGCTGAGCCGCGCGGATGGCACCCCGGCTGAGGCGTTCAGCGATGACGCCGCGGCCAGGGTGCAGCAGATCGTCTGGGACACCGTGCGCGCCCTGCCCCGCACCGGGATTGCCGCCGCGGGAGCGCCGGCATGATGCTGGAGGCGCTGATCACCTCGGTTGTGATGATCGGCCATTCGCTGTTCGGGCGTGACAACCCGCAGATGCTGGAGCAGTTGCTGGACGCGCGCGCAGAGACCGCAGTCGAGGCGCAGATCATCAATGGCGCGCCGCTCAGCTACAACTGGCAGCACAGCAGCAGCGCCGAGGGTGTTGATTCACGTGAAAGGCTGCAGCAGGCCGCAGACGCGGTGATCGTGACCGAGGCGATCCCGCTGGCCAACCATCTGAAATGGAGCGGCACGGGACAAGCGGTCACGCAGTTCTACGAGCTGGCGCGCGCGGCCAATCCGGAGGTGCAGTTCTACCTGCAGGAAACCTGGCACAGCCTGGACAGCGGCACCGGTGCCGCAGTGCCGTTTGACGACGGCGCGGATGTGCCGTGGCGGGTGCGGCTGCAGCAGGATCTGCCGCACTGGCAGGCGGTGGTTGATGACGTGAATGCCGCCGCCGACGGCACCGTGAAATTGCTGCCCGCGGGCCAGGCGATAGCGCGGCTGGACGATGCGATCCGGGCCGGAACGATGCCGGGGCTGGCCAGCATCCGCGATGTCTTTGCCGATGACATCCACCCCAATGCGACCGGTTTCTACTTCCTAGCCTTGCTGCAATACGCGGTGCTGACAGGCGACAATCCCGCGGGCCTGCCGCACCGGCTGTCAGACCGCTGGGGCAAGCCCTATCCCGCACCCGCGCCAGATCTGGCTGCGCGGCTGCAGCAGATCGCCTGGGCCGCTGCCCAAGGGAAGGCCGTGCGAACTGCGGCGCTGCCCGCGGATCCCGGCCCGCTGCCGCAGGATCCGCCGCTGCCCATGCTGAACGCAACAGTGCTGCAGGACGCGCCGGCACCGGCTGCTCCGGCGGCCCGCCAGCCCATCGCCATCAATCTGGCAGCCATTGCCGACTGGAGCACCCAGGCGCCGTTCCTGGATCATTTCAAGACCGCGCGCCCCTGGATCGGCCATCTGCCCGGACAATGGGGCGGCGCGGATCATGACGATCTTTTGGCCGCCGGCTATTTGGACCCGGCGGGCTGGCCCACCGCAATCCCGCCGGAACTGGGCTCTATCGGCACGGTGATCCTGACCGATCTGCCGGAAACGGCGGTATCGCTGAAGGGCCGCTATGTGCTGCGGTACGAGGGTGAGGGCATTGTCGAGGTTCTGGGACGGGCGGAGAATGTCCGCTATGGCAAGGGCGAGGTGCGGTTCGATTTCACCCCAGGCCCCGGCCCGGTGGAGATCCGCCTCCAGCGGATGGGCCGCGGCGGCGGCTATGTGCGCAACATCACCGTGGTGAAGGAAGAGCATCTGGCCGCCTATGACAGCGGCGCCTTGTTCAACCCGGTTTGGCTGGACCATCTGGACGGTTTTGCCGCGCTGCGGTTCATGGACTGGATGGCCGCCAACGACTCCGCCCAGACCGGATGGGAGGACAGGCCGCTGCCGTCTGACTACACCTGGGCGCTGAAGGGGGTTCCGGCGGAAGTGATGCTGGCGCTGGCCAACACCTTGGGCGCCGATCCCTGGTTCACCATGCCGCATATGGCGGATGATACCTATGTCCGGCAATTTGCCCGGCTGGTGGAGCGCGGGCTGGGCAAGGCGCTGCGCGCCTATGTGGAATACTCCAACGAGGTCTGGAACTGGCAGTTCCAGCAGGCGGCCTGGGCCGACGCCCAGGCGCAGGCGCGCTGGGGCGGCGACGGGCTGTGGATGCAGTTCTACGGCGGCCGCGCGGCGGAGGTGGCGCAGATCTGGACGGAGGTTTTTGGCGAGGGCAGCACACGGCTGGTGCGGGTGGTCTCCTCGCAGACCGGCTGGCTGGGGCTGGAGGAGCAGGTTTTGACAGCGCCCTTGTGGAAAGCAGAGGAGGCCGGGCGGCTGGCGCCTGCCGCCTATTTCGATGCCTATGCGGTGACCGGCTATTTCGGCGGTGTGCTGGGGCTGAAGGAGCGCGCCGGGCAGGTCCGCGCCTGGATCGCCGGCAGCCATGAGCAGGCGCAGGCCGTGGCCGTGGAACGCGGGCTGCTGGGCGCTGCAGCCGCGGAATTTACCGCTCGGCATCAATATGATGCTGCCAGCGCCCAGGCCGGCGCGGAACTGCGCGACGGGCTGATTTCGGGCGACGGCACCGACACGCTGGCGGATCTCTTGGGCCGGGTGCTGCCCTATCACGCCGGGGTTGCACAAGAACACGGGCTGGAGCTGATCATGTACGAAGGCGGCAGCCATGTGGTGGGTATTGGCCCGATGGTGGAGGACGCGGCGCTGACCGCCTTCTTCACCCACTTCAACTACAGTCCCGAGATGGGCGCGCTGTACCGGGAGCTGCTGGCCGGCTGGCAGGCGCTCGGCGGCAGCCTGTTCACCGCCTATGCCGACGTCGGGGCGCCCGGAAAATGGGGCAGCTGGGGCGCCTTGCGCACCCTGAGCGACGGGAACCCGCGCTGGGATGCGCTGGAGGCGGTGAAATGACCCCGCAAGTCTCCGTCCTGATCCCGGCCCATAACGAGGCGGACTATATCGAAGGATGCCTGCAGGCGGTCTTTGCCTCGGACCCGCTGTCCGCGGGCATGACGGCAGAGGTGCTGGTGCTGGCCAATGGCTGCACCGATGCCACCGCGGAACTGGCCCGTGCTGCTTTGCCGCCCGCAGGCTGGGACCTCCAGGTGCTGGAACTGCCAGAGGGCGGCAAACTGGGCGCGCTGAATGCCGGCGATACGGCGGCGCGCGGGGATATCCTGATCTATCTGGACGCCGATGTCCGGGTCTCGCCCGAACTGATCCCGCAGCTTGCCGCGGCCTTGTCCCTGGACGCCCCCCTCTATGCCAGCGGCCGACCGCAGGTGGCCCCGGCCCTCAGCGCGGTGACCCGGGCCTATGCGCGGCTGTGGGTGCGGCTGCCGTTCTTCTCCAGCGGGGTGCCGGGGTTTGGCATTTTTGCGATGACCCGCGCCGGGCGGCAGCGCTGGGGAGAGTGGCCGGACATCATTGCCGACGACATCTTTGCCCGGCTGAACTTTGCCCCGCAGGAGCGGGTGCAAGTGGCGGCGCCATACAGCTGGCCGATGGTGGAGGGATTCCGCAATCTTGTGAAAGTGCGGCGGCGGCAGAATGCCGGTGTGGCGGAAGTGGCCGCCAGATACCCGGAGCTGCTGAGAAACGAGGACACGCCGCGGGCCCGCGGTGGCACGGCGCTGCGCCTGCTGCTGCGCGATCCGGCCGCGCTCCTGACCTACGGCGCGGTTGCGCTGGCGGTGAAAACCCCGCTGTTTGCCTCCCGCACCCGCTGGACCCGCGGCCGCTGACAGCCCAAAGGCCGAGATGCTCCCGCGCCCGCAGGATGCCCTGGCTGCGCCGGAACACCCTTGGCGGCCTTGGGCCAGGCTCAGCGGGAGCGGAGCGTCTGCTGATGCACCGGCGGCGGGCGGGAGTGCCGCGGCTGCTACCCGGAAATGGCCTGGCGGACATGCGCGGCCAGCCGCGCCGCCTCCTTGGCGCTGTCGTGGCGCTCCAGCACCCGGGCGCGGCCGGCCTGCCCCATCTCGGCCCGTTGATCCGGCGGGGTTTTCGCCAGCTGCAGAACCGCCTCTGCCAGCGCCGCTTCATCACCCGCAGGCACCAGCCAGCCGGTCTGACCCGGCACCACCAGTTCCGGCGTGCCGGCGATATAGGTCGCGATCACCGGGCGGGCGGCGGCCATCGCCTCCATCACCACCATCGGCAGGCCCTCGGCAAAGGAGGGCATCACCAGCGCATGGGCGCGGGCCAGTTCCCGTCGCACGCCGTCCTCTGCCAGCCAGCCGGTGAGGGTGATGTTCTGCTGCAGCCCGTGATCAGCGATCGCGGCTTCCAGGTCCGGACGCATCCCGCCGTCGCCGATCAGCGCCAGATGCACATCCGGGATTTTCTCCACCAACTGCGCCATGGCGCGGACCAGCACCATCTGGCCCTTCTGCTCAACAAACCTCCCGATGGCGGCCAGCCGCAGCGCCCCCCCGGGCAGCGGCGCGGGGTCCGCGAAACGCTCCGGCTCGATGCCGCAATGCACCACCTTCAGGCTGTCCCATTTGCCAAAAGGCGCCCAGCGGCTCAGCTGGCTCTTGCCGAAACTGCTGACCGCCACGGTGAAGGCGGCACGGCTGATCTTCTCTCCCAGCGACAGCGCATGGGGCGCGTCGAATTCTTCCGGGCCGTGCACGGTGAAACTGTAGGCGGGACCGCCCAGCACATGCGCCAGCATCGCCACCGCCGCGGAATTGGTGCCGAAATGCGCGTGCATGTGCTGCACGCCTTCCGCCGCGCAGCGCTGTTTCACATGGGCCGCTTCACCCAGATAGATGAGGTGACGCAGCACTCCCTTGTCCGAGGCGCGTGCCAGTTGAAACGCCAGCGCCAGCGCCTTTGAAAAACGGCGCGGTGCCGCCAAGGCCTCCTGCACCAGCGCCGCCAGAAGGCGGCCCGGGCCAGCCTTCAGCACATATTCCGTGCGCGAGGCCTCTGCCTGATCGCCGGGGTCGGCCAGCGCGGTATCAGAGGGCCGCATTGCCAGGCGCAGGACCGCCGCGCCCTGCTGCTCCAGCGCCTGCAGCTCACGGCGGATGAAGCTGTGCGAGGGCTGCGGATAGGTGTTCAGGACATAAGCGATTTTCAACGCAGAGAATTCCCGGCAAAGGCATGTATCCGCGGCAGGTTAGCGGCGGTTTGGCGGCTTGCCCAGCGCCCGGCACCGCTTGTCCCGCAGGCGTGGAGAATGCGGCACAGGCGTCGGGATTGTTGAAGAATTTCTGCTGCTTGCACAGCCTGGCACCGCCGCGGGCGCCCGCGCAATTGACGCCCCTGCCCGGCCCGCCTAGCCTGCGGCACCGGAGTTTTGGGGAATTGCGCGGACATGCAGCGGGTTGCTTCGCTCTTTGCCGGACAGGGGATGATGGCGCGGGTGCTGCGCTCAGCCTCCTGGCTGATGATCGGATATGGCGGCAGCCAGGCCCTGCGGCTGGCCTCCAACCTGATCCTGACGCGTATCCTGTTTCCCGAGGCCTTTGGCCTGATGGCGCTGGTCACGGTGGTGACGGTGGGTCTGTCGCTGTTTTCGGACGTGGGCATCGGGCCGTCAATCGCGCAGAACAGGCGCGGCGACGATCCGGCGTTCCTGGACACCGCCTGGACCATCCAGGTGATCCGCGGCTTTGGGCTGTGGGCGCTGACCGCGCTCCTGGCCTGGCCCGCGGCCGCGTTTTACGGCGCGCCGGAGCTGCTGATCTACCTCCCCATTGCCGGCGCGGGCTTGGCCATCGCCGGCTTCAACCCCACCCGGATCGAAACCGCGCACCGGCATCTGCTGGCAGGGCGGGTCACGGCCCTGGACCTGGCGGGCCAGGCCATCGGGCTGGCGGCGATGATTGTACTGGCGCTGGCCACACAGTCCGTGATCGCGCTGGTGCTGGGCGGGGTCATTCAGGCTGCGGCCAAGCTGACGCTGTGCCACTACGGCCTGCCGGGGGCGGCCAACCGGTTCCGCTGGGAGAAGGCGGCGGCACGGGAGCTCATTCATTTCGGCAAGTGGATTTTCCTGTCCACCGCCTTCTGGTTCCTGACCTCGCAGGGGGACCGGGCGATCCTGGGCAAGTTCGTGCCGCTGGAGGTGCTGGGGATCTACAACATCGGCTATTTCCTGGCGAGCTTTCCCATGCTTCTGGGCCATGCGGTGAACCAGCGGCTGATGATCCCGGTTTACCGCGACAAACCTGCCAGGGAGGCGCCGGAGAACCTGCGGCGGCAGCGGCAGCTGCGTTGCGGGCTGACGGGCGGCATCCTGGGATTGCTGCTGCTGATGGCCTGGGCCGGGCCGTGGCTGGTGCAGTTCCTTTATGACGACCGGTACCTGCAGGCCGGGCCGATGATCGTGCTGATCGCGCTGGCGCTGGCGCCTGCGGTGATCACCATGACCTATGACCAGGCGGCGCTGGCGGCGGGCGACAGCCGCGGCTTCTTTGTGTTTTCCGCCGCGCGGGCCTGCCTGCAGACGGGGCTTTTCTTGGGCGGCGTGGCCTGGTTCGGCTTGGCAGGCGGCATTGCGGCGCTGGGGCTGGCTATGCTGGCGGCCTATCCGGTGCTGTTGCGGCTGGCGCGCAGGCATCACGTCTGGGACCCGCTGCATGATGCGGGTTATGCGCTGCTGGCCGTCATTGCAGGCGGCGCGGCGCTGAGCTGGCATTGGACGGAGGCCGCTGCGATGGCGGCGGCGCTGAATGCGCACTGAGCACACCATTATTCGCCAATCAGTTCAGGCAGCGCCGCTGATTAAGTCAAGTCGTTGAGTGTTCACCCAGACGGGAGCGGAACGCGCCCGCCTGGGCGAACGCGTGACTGCCGCGGGCGCGGCAGGCGGTTTACAGAGGTGTTGCCGGGAGCAGGCAGCGCTGCTCAGGCCTTGCGCCGGAACAATCCGATCACCCCGCGGCGCGGCGGGCGGGTTTCCATCACCGGGATCGAGACCACCGGCACCAGACCGGTTTCCCGCTCCATCTGCGCGGCGGTGCGCAGCACCGGGTGGCGCAGTTCCTGCAAAAAGGCGGCCAGCAGCGCCAGAAGAACACTGGCGGCAGCCCCCATCAGCGCCTTGGTCTTGCGGGCGCCGGTCACCGGGTAGTCCGGCAGCGGCGCCGGTTCGATCACTGTCAGCCGCTCTGCCTGATGGCTGGTCTCAAGCCGGAAGCCGACCTCGGCCTCGTTGCGGCGGGCGGTCATCTGTGCCAATTCCCCCTGCAGCTGCTCCAGCCGCCGGTCATAGGCGCCCAGCTGGCGCTCCACCTCCGGGGTTGTCTGCAAGGAAGCCTCGAGCCCGGCCTTGCGCTGCGTCAGCAGCGCCTCCTGCGCGTCCAGGGTGGCAAGACGCTGCTCCGCCTCCTCCTGCAAGCGGCGGGCGGTGGCAGGACGCTCTGTTGCCTGGGCCTGGTCGGCAGCGCGGCGGATCTCGATCCGCTCGCGGGCGATTTCCAGCAAGCCTTCGTTCATCGCGGCGATTTCAGCCCGGCGGAATTCGATGGTGCCCGGCAAAGTCACGTCATTTTCGTTGCGGTAGGCCGCGATCTCATCCTCCAGCGCCGCGACCTGATCCGCCAGGGCGGCCTCTTTCTCGGCAAAGAAGCTGAGGGTCTCGCGGGCCTGGTCGATGCGGGTGGCAATGCTGAGCTCAATCGTGCGGCGGCCGAATTCGCTGGCGACCTGCTGCGCCTGTTCCGCCGTGGGCATCCGGGCGGTGATGGTCAGCACCGAGATGGTTCCGTCGTCGGCAAAGCCTTCGCGGGCAGCGGCAACACCGGTGATCTGCACCGCGGTCCGCAGCTGCACCACCTTCTGCAATTCGGTCAGCGACTCCTGATCGGCATAGAGGCCGAATTTCCCGATGATTTCCAGCAGGGTGCCCCGCGCCATCAGGCGCTGTTCAATCAGCTGCATGCGGCGGGCAGAGGAGCCTTCGACGGTGGATTTGGCCAGCTCTCCGGCAATCTGCGGCTGGGTGATCTGCAGCACTTCGGCGGTTTCGTATTCATGCTGCTGGCTGGCGGCAAACCACAGCGACACCAGGCAGCCAATCACAAACACGCAGGCAATGGTGAACAGCCTGCGCCGCACCATGTCGAGAAAATCGCCCAGCGTGTATATCGGCCCCATCTGCCTGCTCTCAACCCGCCGGTCTGCCCGGCCTATTCCAATGCCTGCCGGCCGCACAGGGGCCGACGCCCGGTTATAACCATAGCAACCGGGCGAAACTATGGCGTTTCAGCACTCAGTTCAGCGGGCTGTCCGACGTGCGCGCCCGGTTCAGCACCACGCCTAGAAGCTGGGTGTGGCCTGCCAGCATCTTCTCGCAGGCGGCCAGCTGCGCGGCGGTGGTGCTGGTGCCGTCGGAGATCAGCAGCACCCCGTCCACCTGCGGCAGAAAGGCGGCAGTATCGTCATGCTCCAGCACCGGCGGCAGATCGAACAGGGCGGTATCGGCACCGCTGCGCAGCATCAGATCGTCCACCGCCTCGGCGCAGCTGCGGCCGTGCAGGATTTCGGCAGCATCCTGCCCCGCCATGACGTTCAGCCCGACCGCCAGCGACGGCAGCGGCCGCAGCAGGTGATCCTCCATCCGGACGGCACCAGACAGGAGGCCGGACATATCCCCCGGCGCCTGCAGCCCCATCGCCTGCGCCACCCCGGGGCGGCGGAAATTCATATCCATCAGCACGGTGCGGCTGCCCGGCACCCGGGCCAGGCTGAGCGCCAGGTTGACAGCCGAAAACGTTGTGCCGCAGCCCGACGCGGGGGCAGTGACGGCGACCCGCTTCCAGCCGCGCGCCTTGAGGGTGTGCAGCAGCCGGGTGCGCAACAGGTCAAAGGATTTGGCCGCAGGCGCAGTGCGGAACCGGCTGACCAGCGGCAGGCGTGACCGTTCCTGGGCAGCGCCGTCGAAAGGAACCCGGGCAATCCGCTCCCAGGGTTCCGGCAGGGTGGCAGGCAGCTGAGCGGAGCCGACTGAGACAGGAGCGGCCAGCGGGCGGCCAGCGTCCGCGCCTGCGGAGGAAGGCGTGGCGGCCGCCGGGGCACGGCGGCGGCGGAACCGCTTGAAGCCTTGCTCGGTCATGCCGTCCTCGTCAATCTCCCGCATGGTCTGCGGGCCGCGCACCGGGCTGGCGGCAACGGCCCCTGATACCGTAAAATGCTTCACATCCGCGCTCCCTGCAATGGCCGGCGGATCCGCTGCCTGCGCCTCAGGCGCCGGGGCAGCAGACCACAAAGGCGTTAATATCCCGTCCCCTTCAGCACCACTTTGCCGGTCCGCCAGATCAGCGCCAGATCGCGGCCCAGCGACAGCCGGCGCCGGTAGTCCGCATCCGCCTGAGCGCGGCAGGCAAAACTGCCCTCGTTGCGGACAGAAACCTGCCAGAGGCCGGTGATTCCCGGCCGCAGGCTGAAATAGGCAGAGGCGTCTCCATACAGCGGCAGCTGCTCCGGCATCATCGGGCGCGGGCCGACCAGGCTCATGTCGCCCGCGGCCACGTTCCACAGCTGCGGCAGCTCATCCAGCGAGGTGGCGCGCAGAACCCGGCCGACCGGGGTGATCCGCGGATCGTTCTTGAGCTTTTGGGTCTCGTCCCATTCCCGGCGCAGCGCCGGATCGCTTTCCAGGTAATGCTGCAGCAGCTGATCGGCGTCCCGCACCATGGTGCGCAGCTTCAGAATGCGGAACTGCTGGCCGCCGCGGCCCAGCCGCGCCTGGGTGTAGAACGGCCGCCCGCCTTCCAGCCACAGCGCAGCGGCACACAGCGCGATAATCGGCAGCACGACCGGCAGGCTCAGCAGGACCAGCAGCAGGTCCAGAACCCGTTTGCCGCCCGCGGAGTACGCCCTGCTGCCTGTCCCGGGTTCGGGCTGCCGTGCCGGAGCAAGGTTTTTGAGCGCGGCATTCATGTTTGCCGGCTGCATGCGGAGCGGGTGGAGAAAGGGAACGGTGCCGGCAGCCTGCCCGCCCTTTGCCTCAGCCCTTGCAAAAGTCAGCCCCGCCCCTCCGGGAACCGCATTTCTCATTCCATTTCCCCTCATTCCAGCCGATTCACCCGGCTGGGCCGCCGCCGGACGCGGCGGGCGTTCAAAACTCGACCTGACAGCCCGCAAGCCAATGGCCACGGATTGCCGCTACTGATTTTCAGGTTCGAAACGGGGCGCGCCCCCACGCGCCCGCGCTGCTCTTCAGCTGCCGCCAATTCCCCGGCGGCGGTGCCTTTCAGCACTCTGCCCTAATTAAGACAAATTTAGACAATTGCGCGTAAAAACTGGATCTTGCGGGAAAATGGCCCGAATTCGCACGTTTAACAAGGCAAAGGAGGAAACAGTGGGTCGATTTCTCCGGATTTGTTGAGCATGCCGGTAAATGTGTGGCAGAATCAAGGCGTCCCGGCAGAAGGAGCTTCACCCGTGCTGCGGGCATATCCCGATATTGCTGTGCAGCCCGCCGGGCAGTATCCGAATGCAAAGGTTTCGTAATTACGCGGCGAAATGGCGGTTCCAAAGCGGGAACAGCCCTTTGCCCGCAATTGGCGCACTGCCCGGGATTTGCGCAATGCCCCCGAAATAGCGCGCGGCAGATCACCGCTCAGCAGCACAGGACCCGCATGGCCCCGCGCCCGGACCGCAAAGGCTGAGCCAAGGCAGCGGCCCGAACGGCTGGACACTTGCCGGAGCCCGGAAACACCGCCATAAGCCAGCGCAAAGCGATGGCAGAAAAGCGAGGGCATCATGCAACCTCCCGGCAGCGGCGCCAGCTGGCTGGCCGCCAATCTGGACGCGAACACACTGACCGCCTGGACCGTTAGCGGCAGCACCGCAGGCCCGGCGCAGGTGCTGCAGCTGCCGGACAGCCGCCCGGCGGCGCTGGCCGCCGGTTTGCGGCAGATGCTGGCAGGCGCGGCGCAGCCGGTTGTGCTGGGCGGCAGCAGTTTGGTGCCGCCGCAGGCAGTGCCCGCAGTGCCCGCGGAGCTGCCATTGGCCGCGACACTTCTGGAAGAGCTGACCGTCCATGCCCTGCCGGGGCTTTGCCAGCCGTCGCCCGCGGGTCTGATGCAGGGCGCGGCGGCCCGGCTCCGCGGCTTTTTGCAGCTGAACCCGGATTGGGACGGGGTGATCTGCCTGCCGGGCGCCGGTGCGACCCATTGGGTACAGGTCAGTGCCAAGGAGGCGGTCAGCTTTCAAAGCGCGCTGACCGGGCAGCTGGCGGCGGCGGTGGCACAGCAGATGGCGCTGGCGGCCGCCGGTGACTGCAGCAAGGAAGCGCTTGCTGAGGCGGCGGCGGATGGCATAGCCAAGCCGGAACTGCTGGCGGCGCGGCTGGCGGCACTGCAGGCAGAGGCCGCGCTGGGGCAGCTGCAGGCGGACACCGCACGCGGCAGGCTCTGGGGGCTGCTGCTGGGCGCTGAACTGGCTGCCGCCCGCCCCTACTGGCTGGGCCAGAATGCGGCGCTGTTGGCGGAGGCGCCGCTGCAGCCGCTTTATGCCGCGGCGCTGGAGGCCCAAGGGCTGCCGGTCACAGTGGCAGACCCGAGCCGCATGACGCTGGAAGGGCTGAGCAAAGCCTGGGCTGGTAACTGATCACGGCGCCGGTCTGCGGCGCAGGCATTATTCGGGGTTTCCAGACCTCGCGGGGCCGAAGCTTCAGCCGCCTGCCCTGAAACGCGCCCCCTTGCCCGGCGGGTTTTCCGGCGGGCCCGCAAAGCACTGGGCGATGCGCATCCAGTTTTCTGCGGCTGCACCAGAGACCTGCAGCCGGGTGTCCTGTATGTTGCGCACCTGAGTGACGACCCGTGCAAACTCCACCGCAGAACCTTTGACATAAACCGCGTCCTGCGGGGCATTCCATTCCCAGACCGCCCCCGATGGCCCGGTCAGCTGGACAAAGGGCGCAGGCTCCGGCACGTCCAGCGCTCGGTTGCGGAAGCTCCAGCCATAGGTCGCCACCCCCAGATGCGCGATGTTGCGGATGCGGTCCTGCTCCTGCCGCTCATGCCCCAGAAGGTCGAACACTTCCTGCCCGTGCGCCCAGGTCTCCATCTGCCGGGCAGTGACGGAGCTGAGCGCGCTCATGTCCGGTCCGATCCATTTCAACCGCGCCTTGGGATCAGCTGCGGCGAAAGCATCGGCGCAGCGCTCCGCCCCTTCCTGCCAGGCCGAAAACAGGGCCCGGCCGCTGAGGCCGCCCAGCCAGGGAAACTGGCATTCGAGGATGGAGCGGCCTGCCTGCATGTCCCGCAGCACCGGTGCAATGAAGGCGGCAAAGGCGTCCTCGCCCTGCAGCGACGCCTCTGCCGCAGCGTTGAACAGATGCAGGTGTCCCAGCACATGATCAATGGTCCAGCCCTTGAACTGGGTTTCGCGGTGGAACTCCGCCTCTGGCAGATCCTCAAGGATGGCCGCGAGGGCGCGGCTCTCTGCGCGGAAATCTTCTGCCTGCTGCATGGTTCTCCCCTTTGCTCCGTCCGGCAGGATAGCCGGGCCGGGCGCAGGCCGGAAACAGAGACCAAACGTCACAAAATGAGCCGCCGGGGCGGCCGCCTCAGGGCAGCGGAGCGGTCTTGAACAGACGGATTTTCAGACCGCCGTGTGCGACTGGCGCACCAAACGGCAGAAACGGCAGATTGGTTGCCTTCGCCAGGCTGGTTTCCGAGGTGACGATACCCACGCGCCAGCCGGAGAAGCGCTCCGTCAGCACCTGCCCCAATGCGCCGTAAAGGGCATAGAGCAGTTTCTTGTTGCCGATCCGGGCGCCATAGGGCGGGTTGACGATGACCAGGCCCGGCGGGCCATCCGGGCGCTGCAAGTCGCTGACCGCGGCCTGGGAAAAACGGGTGCAATCGGCCACGCCCGCCCGATCCGCGTTTGCGGCTGCCATCTCCACGGCGCCCGCGTTGCGGTCGGAGCCGTAGAACAACATGCCCGTTTCGCGCGTCTCGCCTTGCTGCTTCAGTTCTGCCCAGGCGTCCGCATCAAAAGTTGCCAGCTGCTCAAAGGCAAAGCTGCGGCTGCGGCCGGGCAGCAGGCCCTTGGCGATCTCTGCCGCCTCGATCACGAAGGTGCCGGAGCCGCACATCGGGTCCACCACCGGCTCAGCCCCGTCATAGCCGCATTCGCGCAGGAACAGAGCAGCGAGGTTTTCCCGCATTGGCGCCTTGCCAACGGCGGATTTGTGGCCGCGCTTGTGCAGACCCTCGCCCGAGGTGTCGACGCTGAAGACGCAGAGGTTGTCCTCAATCCTGAGCTTGACCGTCAGCTCCGCATCCTTAGTGACAGGGGCGCCGAGGGTTTCGGCAATTGCCTTTTCCACACGCTGGGCAGCGGCGCCGGCGTGGTAGATCTTGGACTTCTTGTTGGTGGCAACCTCCACCTTCACCGGCACATCCGGGCGCAGCACCTCGCTCCAGGGAAACTTGCGCGACCGTTTGTCGAGCTGGGCCAGGTGGAAGGCGCGGAATTCGCCGATCCGGGCCAGTACCCGCGCGGCGCCGCGCAGGCACAGGTTGGCGCGCCAGACCTCACTCCAGTTGCCCTGCACCGTGACCCCGCCCGGTACTGCCTTGGGGGTGGCAAAACCCAGCTCCTTGGCCTCGGCCAGCAGCGCCTGTTCCAGTCCCGGCGGTGCGGTCAGGAAGATCTCGAATGTGCTTTCTTGCGTCATGCTGCCCTCCTTAGACGCAAAGCCCAGCCGCGGCGACTGTTTTTTCCGATCCCGCCATGAGGGAAATTTCCGCCGCGTCACAACCGCAGATGCTGCACTGCGGCATTGCGCGAACGCCCAATGGCGACACAATTTTTGCAATAAATTCAAGTCTCTACTCATTACTAAAAAATTAGTTTGACAACATAATCCAACCTATGAAAGCTCTATGCCAGTCAGGTGCAGCCAACGCGCAACTGGCCTCAAGAGACTTTCAGGGAGGAAAAGATGCGTAAGTATCTTCTCTCCGCAGCAGCCGTTTGTGCGGTGGTTGCGGGATCAATTGGCTATGCCGACGAAATGGCGGCCAAAAAATGGATTGATGAAGAATTCCAGCCGTCGGTTTTGACCAAGGATGAACAGCTGTCGGAGCTGCAGTGGTTCATCAAGGCGGCCGAGCCCTACAAGGGCATGGAAATCAACGTACTGTCGGAAGGCATCCCGACCCACAGCTACGAAAGCGAAGTGCTGACCAAGGCCTTCGAGGAAATCACCGGCATCAAGGTGAACCACCAGATCCTGGGTGAGGGCGAGGTCGTTCAGGCCGTGCAGACCCAGATGCAGACCAAGCGGAACCTCTATGACGCCTATGTCAATGACTCCGACCTGATCGGCACCCACTCGCGTCTGCAGCTGGCGTACAACCTGACCGACATGATGGCAGGCGAGTTCAAGGACGTGACCAACCCCGGCCTCGACCTGGATGACTTCATGGGCACCCAGTTCACCACCGGCCCTGACGGCGACCTGTACCAGCTGCCCGACCAGCAGTTCGCGAACCTCTACTGGTTCCGCAAGGACTGGTTCGACCGCGAAGACCTGCAGGCCGCGTTCAAGGAAAAGTACGGCTATGACCTGGGTGTTCCGGTCAACTGGTCCGCATATGAGGACATCGCCGAGTTCTTCAGCGAGCAGGTTAAGGAAATCGACGGCACCGCGATCTATGGCCACATGGATTACGGCAAGCGCGCGCCGGACCTTGGCTGGCGGATGACCGATGCCTGGCTGTCGATGGCCGGTGCCGGTTCGAAGGGTGAGCCGAACGGCGTGCCGATCGACGAATGGGGCATCCGCATGGAAGAAGGCTCCTGCAACCCGGCCGGTGCCAGCGTGACCCGCGGCGGCGCGGCAAACGGCCCGGCAGCGGTCTACGCGATCCGCAAGTGGGACGAATGGCTGCGCAAATACGCGCCTCCGGGTGCCGCGTCCTATGACTTCTACCAGTCGCTGCCGGCACTGGCCCAGGGCAACGTGGCGCAGCAGATCTTCTGGTACACCGCCTTCACCGCCGACATGGTGAAGCCGCAGTCCGAAGGCAACAACACCGTTGACGGCGACGGCAACCCGCTGTGGCGGATGGCGCCCAGCCCGCACGGCCCCTACTGGGAAGAAGGCCAGAAGGTCGGATATCAGGACGTGGGCTCCTGGACCTTCCTCAAGTCCACCCCGCTGGACCGCGCCCAGGCTGCCTGGCTCTATGCCCAGTTCGTGGTCTCCAAGACCGTGGACGTGAAGAAATCGCACGTTGGCCTGACCTTCATCCGCGATTCTTCCGTGAACCACGAAAGCTTCACCGAGCGCGCACCCAAGCTGGGCGGCCTGGTCGAGTTCTACCGTTCGCCTGACCGTGTGGCATGGTCGCCGACCGGCATCAACGTGCCGGACTATCCGAAGCTGGCCCAGATCTGGTGGCAGCAGATCGGTGACGTGAACTCCGGCGCCTTCACGCCGCAGGAAGCAATGGACCGTCTGGCCGAGGAAATGGACATCACCATGGCCCGTATGCAGCGCGCAGACGAGCAGGCGAATGTCTATGGCGGCTGCGGCCCGCGCCTGAACGAAGAGAAGGACGCGGAGTGGTGGTACGCCAATGGCGGCGCCAAACCGCCGCTGGAGAACGAGAAGCCGCAGGGCCAGACCGTCAACTATGACGAGCTGGTAGCCCGCTGGGCAACCAACTAAGGCCTCCTCCCGGTCCGGCCAGCGATCCCCATCATCTGGCCGGGCTGCATCAGGCCCCGGAGACCCTTTCCCGTCTTCCGGGGCCTTCTTCCCCAAGACAAGAGCGCGCCCCTGCCCCGCGCGCAAACAGGCCGCCTGCCGGAAAGTCAAAGCAAGATGGCACTCGAACTCAAGGGTGTGACCAAGCGCGTCGGCGCCATTCAGCACATCAAAGAAACCTCCCTGCTGCTGGAGCCCGGTCACTTTAACGTCCTCCTCGGCGCCACCGGCTCCGGAAAGACCTCTCTTATCAAACTGATGGCGGGCCTCGACCCGATGGCCAGCGGCCAGGTGCTGATGGATGGCGAGGATGTCAGCCGTCTCAGCACCCAGAAGCGCAACATCAGCCTGGTGCATCAGTTCTTCATCAACTACCCGCATATGACGGTTTTCGAAAACATCGCCTCGCCGCTGAAGGTGGCTGGAATGGCGAAGTCGGAAATCGAGGCCCGCGTCGAGGAAGCCGCGGCGATCCTGCAGCTGAAGCCTATGCTGCACCGCCGCCCGCATGAGCTGTCCGGCGGCCAGCAGCAGCGCTGCGCCCTGGCCCGGGCGATTGCCAAGGAAAGCCGTGCGGTGTTCCTAGACGAACCGCTCGCCAACCTCGACTACAAGCTGCGCGAGGAATTGCGCGACCAACTGCCCGAGCTGTTTGCCGGCCGCGGCGCGGTCGTGGTCTATGCTACCTCCGAACCCGAAGAGGCGCTGCTTCTGGGCGGCAAGACCGCGCTGATGCGTGACGGCCGGGTGACCCAGTTCGGCCCCACCGCAGAGATCTACCGCAACCCCGGCAATGTCGATGCGGCACGGGTGTTCTCCGACCCGCCGATCAACACCGCCGAGATCACTAAGCAGGGCAGCATGGCCCGGCTGGGCGCAGGCGTCACCTGGGAGCTGGCCGGCGACGCCGCCGGGCTGGCCGACGGCACCTACACCATCGCGATCCGCCCGCACCACGTGCTGCCGCAGCCCCGCAACGGCGCCGATGTGCAGCTGTCAGGCCAAGTGCAGGTGACGGAACTCTCCGGCTCTGAAAGCTCTGCCCATTTCGACATGGGCTCCGGCAGCTGGGTCTCGCTGGCCCACGGCGTCCATCCCTACCAGGTGGGCGAGCTGCACGACTTCTACATGGATCCCGCGCAGGCATACTTCTTTGCCCCCGACGGCAGCCGCGCGGCGTGAGGCATCAATGGCTAAAATAACTCTCTCCAAACTGCGCCACAGCTATCTTTCAACGCCCAAATCCGCCTCGGATTACGCGCTGAAAGAAATCGATCTCGACTGGACCGACGGCGGCGCCTATGCGCTGCTCGGCCCCTCGGGCTGCGGCAAATCCACCCTGCTCAACATCATCTCCGGCCTGCTGGTGCCGTCCGAGGGCCAGATCTTGTTCGACGGCAACGACGTCACCGCCCTGCCCCCGGACCAGCGCAACATTGCCCAGGTGTTCCAGTTCCCGGTGATCTACGACACCATGACGGTTTACGACAACCTGGCCTTCCCGCTCAGGAACCGCGGCCGGGACGAGGCCACCGTGCACAAGCGGGTGATGGCAATTGCCGAGATGCTCGAAGTCACCGAGATGCTGGAGCAGAAGGCCGCGGGCCTCAGCCCCGACAACAAGCAGAAGATCTCCATGGGCCGCGGCCTGGTGCGCGAGGACGTCAACGTTGTGATGTTCGACGAGCCGCTCACCGTGATCGACCCGCACCTGAAGTGGAAGCTGCGCTCCAAGCTGAAGGAGCTGCACCAGCGGGTGAAGGCGACGATGATCTACGTCACCCACGACCAGACCGAGGCGCTGACATTCGCCGATCAGGTGGTGGTGATGCAGCTGGGCGAGGTGGTGCAGATCGGCACACCAGTGGAGCTGTTCGAGCGCCCTGCGCATACGTTCGTCGGCCATTTCATCGGCTCGCCCGGGATGAACATCCTGCCCTGCGAGCTGCAGCACGGCGCTGCCGTGTTTGCCGGCCAGCAGATTGCACTCGAAGGCCCCATCCGGGGTGCAGCAGACGGCCAGACCGAAATCGGCATCCGCCCGGAGTTCGTCTCGCTGGCGGACCACGGCCTGCCCGCCACGGTCACCAAGGTCTCTGACATCGGCCGCCACACGGTGGTGGAATGCGAGGCCGGCGGCTGCCGCATCAACGCCGTGACCGAAGGCGCCGCGCCGGAAAGAGGCAGCGCCGTGCACCTGGCCTTCCGCCAGGACATGACCCGGCTTTACGTGGACGGCTGGCTTGCCACTGCCCCGGCCAATGCCACCGGCGAACAAGGAGCAGCCTGATGAAAACCGAAAACCAGAAAGCCTGGTTCTTTGTCCTGCCGGTGCTGGCGCTGGTCGCCTTCAACGCGCTCATTCCGATGATGACGGTGGTCAACTACTCGGTGCAGGAGACCTTTGGCGACAACGTGTTCTTCTGGCAGGGCCTGGACTGGTTCCAGCAGATCCTGCGCTCCGACCGGTTCCACGCGGCGCTTGGCCGCCAGTTCATGTTCACCTTCCTGATCCTGATCATCGAGGTGCCGCTGGGCATCGCCATTGCGCTGTCGATGCCGCGCAAGGGGTTCTGGGTTCCGGTGTGCCTGGTGCTGATGGCGCTGCCGATGCTGATCCCGTGGAACGTGGTCGGCGCGATGTGGAACATCTTCACCCTGCCCGATATCGGCCTCTTGGGCTATTTCCTGAACCATGTGCTGGGCATCTCCTATGACATGACGCAGGATCCGGTTGCGGCCTGGGTGACCATCGTCACCATGGATGTCTGGCACTGGACCTCGCTGGTGGTGCTGCTGAGCTATGCCGGCCTGGTGTCGATCCCCGACGCCTATTACCAGGCGGCCAAGATCGACGGCGCCTCCAACTGGGCGGTGTTCCGGTTCATTCAGCTGCCGAAGATGAAGACGGTGCTGACCATCGCCATCCTGCTGCGCTTCATGGACAGCTTCAACATCTACACCGAGCCGTTCGTGCTGACCGGCGGTGGCCCCGGCAACTCCACCACGCTCTTGTCGATCGACCTGGTGAAAATCGCGCTTGGCCAGTTCGACCTCGGCCCCGCCGCTGCCATGTCGCTCATCTATTTCGCAATCACGCTCCTGGTCTCCTGGCTGTTCTACACGCTGATGACCAAGGACGACCTGAACTAAGGGAGGGATCACGATGCAGAAACGATCCATTGTCCCCATCGTCTATATCCTGTTCCTGATGCTGCCGATCTACTGGCTGGTGGCGATGAGCTTCAAGACGACCAATGAAATCCTGTCGGGCTTCTCGCTGTTCCCGCAGACTTTCACGCTGGACAACTACACGACCATCTTCACCGATCCCAGCTGGTACTGGGGCTACATCAACTCGATTGCCTACGTGTCGATCAACACGGTGATCTCCATCGCGGTGGCGTTGCCGGCGGCCTACGCCTTCAGCCGCTACCGGTTCCTGGGCGACAAGCAGCTGTTCTTCTGGCTGCTGACCAACCGGATGGCGCCTGCGGCCGTCTTTGCCCTGCCGTTCTTCCAGCTCTACTCCGCCGTCGAACTGTTCGACACCCACCTAGCCGTGGCGCTTGCGCACTGCCTGTTCAACATCCCGCTGGCAGTCTGGATCCTGGAAGGCTTCATGGGCGGCGTGCCCAAGGAGCTGGACGAGACCGCCTTTGTCGACGGCTATTCCTTCCCGCGCTTCTTTGCGACGATCTTTGTGCCGTCGATCAAGGCGGGCGTGGGTGTGGCAGCTTTCTTCTGCTTCATGTTCTCCTGGGTGGAGCTGCTGCTGGCCAAGACCCTGACCGCCGTCGCCGCCAAGCCGATTGCCGCCACCATGACCAAGACCGCCTCCAGCGCGGGTTATGAACTGGGGCTGCTGGCGGCTGCGGGAACTCTGACAATCATTCCGGGCGCCATCGTGATCTGGTTTGTCCGCAACTACATCGCGAAGGGTTTCGCGATGGGGAGGGTGTAATGCTTTCATGGATGGCCTGGACCTGGCCCACTGCCCTGTTGTTCATCGGCATCTTCAGCGCCATCGCCGTGCTGATCATCGCCGAAATCCGCCACCCCGGCGGCGCGGCCCGCAAGGGCGTGCTCGGCCTCACCACCACCCGCGGCGACCGGCTGTTCATCAGCCTTCTGGGCACCTCCTACATCTTCCTGGCCTGGCTGGGACTGGTGGGGATGCCGCTGTGGTGGCCGCTGGGGCTGTCGATCGCCTGGGGCGTCTTCTGCTTCTGGAAGGTCTGACCAGCGATCCCAAACAAAATCGGGACAGGCCTTGAAGGCAAACCTGCCCTTCAAGGCCTTCTCAGCCAAAACCTTGAACCGATGCGCCAGGCACCGTCCCGAAGACTGGCCGATCACCCCGCAACCTGCTGAGAAGACTCGCGCGGCAGCACACATTTTGACAACAAAAGCCCCGCCGCCGCGCATCTTCTAAAAAAATAGTTTTCACGGAAGCCTGCTTCCCCTAGCATGACTGGAACGATCAAATGAGCCGGACTGCCGAGGCGATGCGCAAGAAACACGACACTTCCCTGCTGACCGAGGTTGAGCTGGAATTCATGACCGTCGTCTGGGACATGGGCGGCGGCACCGTGCGCGATATCCTTGCCGAGTTGAACAAGATGCAGGAACGCGCCTACACCTCGGTGGCCACGGTTCTCAAGATCATGGAACAGAAGGGCTTCCTCACCAGCGAGCGCAAGGACCGCTCCCTGGTCTACCGCCCCGCCGTTCCCAAGGCAGAGTATCAGAAAACATCTCTGAAAAACCTTTCGAGCAAGCTTTTCAACGGCGCGCCCGCCGCATTGGTGGCGCGGCTGGTCGATGATGAGGATGTGACCGACGAGATGCTCGAGGAGATGCGGGCGCTCTTGGAGGAAAGGCTGGGGGATAATGAACGCTGATGTTCTGCTGAATGCCTATATTGATCTGAATATCCTGCTGCTGGCGGGCACCCTGCTGTGGTTCGCCGCCCGCAAGGCGCTGGCACGCAGCCCGCTGGGGCGCGCCTACCGGCCGCAGCTGCGGTTGTTGAATGGCATGACGGTGCTGCTGGCGGCCTCGCCCCTGCTGATCCTGGCCTTCACCCGGTTCGTCATCGCCCATCCGCCGAATTTCTCCGACATGCTGGTTTCGCAGTACTTGCAGGGCAACGTCAGCATGAGCGCCGACACGTTCGAGGCCACCCTAGGCCTGCGCGAGGACGCGGTGCGCGGCCTCACCAGCCTGCAGCCGGCTTGGGCGCAAACCATTGCCGCAGCCTTTGCCGCCGGGGCGCTGATCTGCCTGGCGCATGTGGCGGTTTCCGTCTTCCGGCTGCGCCAAAATCTGGCGGGTGCCTTTGTCTGGAAACGCATCGGCCGGGTACAGCTGATGGTGTCCGATGACATCCGCGTGGCCTATTCCACCCGCGGGCCGTTTTGCCGCTATGTGGTGCTGCCCTCGTCGCTGCTGAACGACCCGCGCGACCTGCGCCTGACCATCGCCCATGAGCTGCAGCATTTCCGCCAGCGCGACATCGAATGCGAGTTTCTGCTGGAGATGCTGCGCCCGCTGCTGTTCTGGAACCCGGCCTTTTACCTGTGGCGCCGAGAGGTGCGGCTGCTGCGCGAGTTTGCCTGTGACCAGGCGCTGATGGCGCGGCCTTCTTTCGATGTGCGCGCCTATTGCGAATGTCTGATCCGCGCCTGCGCTCATGCAGCCCGCGGCCCGGCCCTGTTCATGCGCCGCAGCCCTGCAGTGGCGCTGGTTGACCGCCGCGAAACCCGCCGCGGCGCGTCGCTGCAACGGCGGATCATCGCGGTGACGGCGGTTCAGCCGCGGGGGCCGAACTCGCTGGGCTGGGGTCTGGTCTCCCTGGCGATGGCCGGCGTGGTGCTGGCAACGGCGATGCTGCTGCAGCGCCCCAGCGACTGGAGCCATGACCGCATCATGCTGTCGACCATCGTCAACCTGGAGCGCATGGCAACCCGCAACAGCGCCCCGGACCTTGCCGTCAGCGCGCTAAACGGCGGCTTTGCTGTCCCGTCGCAATAAACCTGCCGCCGATTTAAGCTGACCGGGCCGGCCTGCCTTTTGCCATGCCCGCGGGCCGGGACGGCAGTTTCATCCTGCCTCCGGCATTTTCAGCCAAAAAAAGCGGAATTTTTCCGGGGCGCCAGCTGCTGCAGCTTGCGCGCTTTCTGCCCCACCGGCCGCAGCAGTTCCCGCACCGCCAGCCACAGGTCGGCCCGGCGGTAGCGGCGGCAGATCCGCAGCCGGTGGAACGTCTCGTAACTGTCACCGAGGTGATCCAGAAACTGCGTCGAACGCAGGGTGTTGGAGGTCTTGAGCCCGCGCGCAACGGCGGTTTCGATCCCCCGCCAGGCCATGATCCGGCCGGGGGATACCCGGCCATGGGTCACGTCGAAGTCCAGAGCCAGCCTGTAGGATATGCTGCCCGCCTCGGCGCACAGGCTGCTGGCCGCGGGGCGGCCGTCAATGGTCAGCAGATGCAGCACCATCCTGCCGCGGGCCGATAGCCGCCGCCAAAGCTCCTCGAAGAACACGCGGGTGCGCTGGCTGCTGCCGCCGCCGGTGCCCAGGCGGACTTTGCGCGCCGACAGGGCCAGCACCCCGTCGAGGATGCGATCCGCGCCGCCGCCCGGTCGGTCTGCGGTCAGGATTTCGTGCTCCCTTTGCTGCAGCGCACGGTGCCCGGCCCGCAGCAAGCGGCGGAATTTCCGGCTGCGCCGCGCTAGGCAGGCGTCCAGCCCGTCGTCATGGCGGCAAAGCGCTGCGCGAAGCTCCTGGCGCTGGCGGCTGCGCAAATGGCCGCCGCGGTGCGCCGCGGCCATCCACCCAAAGGCGCCGGCGGCCCGCATCGGGGCCAGATCCGCGACATCGCAATCCCGGGCCGCCAGCATCTCTTCCAGCAGCGCGGCGGCATCCGCCTCATGCCCCGGAACCGCCAGCGCATCGTGGAACCCGGCCCGGTTGCTGCACAGCATCGACAGTTTACGCAGGCGCGGCCCGCCCCGCCACAGCGGTTCCCGTTTCAGCCCCAGCGGCAGCGCCGCCGTCAGCTGGCCGTCACGCCACACACAGCCGATCCGCGGCACCGCTTCGCTGCCGAAGGCCGCGGTCCAGGCCAGCATCCAATCCATCGACGAGAACGGGCCGCCGCCAGAGGCGCCGTGCAGCTCTGCCCAGGCAGGCTGCAGCGCTTCCAGCGCATCAAGACTGGTAATGATTTCTGTCCTTGCAGCCACGATACCCGCCGCTCCTCAGCACACACCTAGCAATCTAGACGGCTGCCGGGCCTTTTCCACGCGCGCGGCGGAAATTTCAGCGCTTGCGGCAGGCAGATTACCGCAAGCGCGGTGCCCGGCCGTGGGCGGAGAAAGGATCAGCCCGTTTCCGGAGCGGCAAAGCGCCGAGCGGACCGGGTCAATCCGGCAGCCCCGCGCCGGAAACTGCAACCCTGCGGCAAGAGCATGGAAGCAAGCGCCGCGGCGGCCTAGCACTGGCCCACGGCACGCGGAAGACCGTGGCCTCAGGAAGACCAAAACAATTGAATGGAGTGTCTCACATGAACAAATTTGCGCTGACCGCCGCCTTTGCTGCTTTGGCCGCTTCGCCGCTGGCGGCGATGGATACCATCACCGAGGCCGATACCGACGGCAATGGCACCTATTCGCTGGAAGAGCTGCAGGCAGTGTTTCCCGACCTGACAGAGGAAACCTTTGCGACCATCGACGCCGATGCCGACGGCGAGGCGGATCTGACCGAGGTGAAGGCAGCGGAGGAAGCCGGCCTCTTGGCAGCGGCTGGCTGATCCCGCGGCAAGGCGGCTCACCCCCCCTCGCAAAACGGGCCGCCTTGCCTTTTCCGCTGTTCGCCTGATCTCAAAACGAGACAAGGCCCTGCTGTGCAGGGCCTTGTCTGTTTCATGCCGCCGCGAGGGTCAGCCGCCGTCCGCCTGCCGCTTCAGCCGCTCGATGTGGCGGGCAAAGACATAGGTTACTGGCAAGCCCAGCAGCAGCCCCCATGCCACCGATTCGTAGGGGGTCAGCACCCGCCAGCCGATCCAGCTGCCAATCAGCGAGGCAAAGAAGATGTTGATGGCCGCCGCACCCGCCCCGAACGGGTAAAGCGCCGCCAGCAGCCGCCAGGAAGGCCGCGGTGTCATCGCCGGCTGACCAGGTATTGGACAAACCCCAGGCTGACGATCAGGGCGATAGAGCCTATCAGAAACCAGAATTCCGCGGTTTCGGTCTGCGGCTGCGGGATCGGGCGTTCGAAGGTGGCGGCAAAGGCGCTGGAGGGGGCCAGCAGGGCCAAAGAGAGGATGCGTTTCATCTCAGTGCTCCATGGTCAGGGATTGATAGATTTCCGGCAGTGCGCGCGGCAGCCTGTCCGGGTCGGGCAAGAGGGTGAAACCCGCGCGCCCGAAGATGCGGGCAAACCAGTCCTGCCCGTCGGCGTCGATCACCACACCATGCACCGACTGGCCCAGGGCGCGCGCCTCGCGCACCGCCATGCGGCTGTCCTCGATGCCATGCACGCCTTCATAGTGGTCCAGATCGTTGGGCTTGCCGTCGGTCAGCACCAAGAGCAGGCGGCGTTCGGATCCTTCCTCTGCCAGCTGGGCGGAGGCATGGCGGATTGCCGCGCCGAGCCTTGTGTAGTGGCCGGGCTTGAAGCCACCGATGCGGGCGGTGACCGCCTCGGACATCGGATCCTCGAACCCTTTGGCGCGGGTCAGGAACACCCGGTCGCGGCGCAGGGAGGAGAACCCCCAGATGCCCAGCCGGTCGCCCGCGGTGGCAATGCCGCCTGCAAGCGCTGCCAGGGATTCGCGGGCGGTCTCGATCACCGGGCGGTCACCGACCGTGGCCTCGGTGGAGCGGGAGCAGTCCATCAGCACTGCCACGCTCAGGTCGCGGGCCATCGGGCGGCTGGCCTGCCAGACCCGGTCGCTGCCCTGCTGGCCGCAGGCCAGATCGACATGGGATTTGACCACCGCTTCCAGGTCCAGCTCGTCGCCGTCCAGCTGCCGCGGCAGCATCACCCGGCGCGGGTGCAGCGGCGCAAACTGGCGGCGCACCCGGGCGACCAGCCGCGGATCGGGATGGAAGCTGTCCGCGGGCTTGCCTTCGGCCTCCAGCACGCAGGTGTGCGCGGGCATGTGCTTGCCCAGCCGGTGGTTCCATTCGGGATAGGTGAACTGCCCCGCCAGCCGTTCATGCTCGGCGTCCTGCGGCGACAGGTCCAGCGAGATCCGCAGCCGCGAGGCCGCGCGCTTCATATGCTGCGAGAGGGTGAGATTGTCCTGATCCTCCGCCGCTTTCTGGGCATTCTCGTTGTCGTCGTCATCCACCATCCGGTTGATGTTCAGGCTCTCGGCCCAGGACAGGATGGACTCGAACCGGTGGACGATGAAGCTGTCCTTGCGGGTGGTCTGGTCCTGATCCTGCCGCTTGGCTGTTTTGCGGGTGGAGACAGCAAGGCCCGGGGTCTTCATCTCCTCATCCGCTGCGGGGGCTGCCCCCCTGCCCGCTTGCGGCACCGGCAGGCGCAGCCAGAACGGCACCGGCTGATAGGTCCGGTAGCCGCGCGGCGCGGTGCAGGTGCAGGGCTCGGCGATGCGGCAGTCGGTGCCGATCTGATCCAGCACCATCCGTTCGATCCGCGCTTCGGAACGCGGCAGGCCGTTGCGCTTGCGGGTCTCGGCAATATGCGCACAGAAGGCGCCATAGGCAGACCGCAGCCCGGGACAGGCGGCAAACACCTTGTCCGCGGCGCGGGCATTGGCAGCGATCTCCAGCTGATCGGCCTGATACCGGTCTTCGTTGCGCTCAGGCAATTCGATCGAGGCGGCCATTGCGGCCAGCCACAGGTAGGCCTTGCGGTTCAGCTCCGGGCTTGGAAAGACTGACATTTCCGGCGGCAGGCGCAGGCGCTCGCCGTCGAAACTGGCGGTGTATACCATTTCCCGAGGGGTGCCGATGCGGCGCAGCCGGTCCGGACGATGGTCCGACAGCACCGCGGGCGCCACCTGGATCTCCACGCCCCCGGCCCCGCCCAGCGCCCGGAACAGCGCCGCAACGCTGGCGCGCATGTCCTCGAACCGGACGGTGTGCTCAGCACCATCCTCTGCGGCGCCGATCCGTGTGGCCATGCCATGCCACAGGTTGCCAACCGTTTCTTCGGGTTCCAGAAGGTCGAGAGCGTGAATCATGGCATCACCCGTAGACGCTGGCGGCAAGGTCGCGCAGCGCCTGCTGCACGTCGGCCTCGTCGCTGAGGGGTTCGATGATGGCGGCCTCCACCGCGCGCTCCACGCTCATGCCCTTGGCAATCAGCGTGGCGGCGTAGATCAAGAGGCGGGTGGAGACACCTTCCTCCAGGTCCATGCCGGAGAGCTTGCGGATATGGCCCGCCAGCCGCACCAGCGCAGCGGATCGGTCCTCGTCCAGCCCGCTCTCGGCGGCAACCACCGCGGTTTCGGCGGAAGCTTCCGGGAAGTCGAAGCCGATCGACAGGAAGCGCTGCCGGGTCGAGGGCTTCAGCTTCTTCAGGATGTTCTGGTAGCCGGGGTTGTAGCTCGCGACCAGCATGAAGGGCTTGGGCGCGGCCAGCTCCTCGCCGGTGCGGTCGATGACTAGGCGGCGGCGGTCGTCGGTCAGCGGGTGCAGCACCACCGCCACATCCTTCCTGGCCTCGACCACCTCGTCGAGGTAGCAGATGCCGCCCTCGCGCACCGCGCGGGTCAGCGGGCCATCCACCCAGACCGTTTCGCCGCCCTTCAGCAGGTAGCGCCCGATCAGGTCGGCGGCCGACAGGTCGTCATGGCAGGCAACGGTGTGGAGGGGCAGCCCGAGCCGGGCTGCCATATGTTCCACGAACCGCGTCTTGCCGCAGCCGGTGGGCCCCTTCAAAAGAAGGGGCAGACCGTTTGCTTGGGCCATCTCGAAGACGGTGCATTCATCGCCTGCGGGACGGTAGAAGGGAACAGAAGGCATGTTCATAGCGTTCATGGCTTACTCTCCCGCCACGGCCGCGGGGCCGGGTTTGATGACTTCGCGGCGGACCACCACGGTTGCGTAGATGAACAGCAGTGCACCCAGCACAACCACCACGCCAGAGCCGAGGCGCATGAGGAAGAATAGTCCCAGCTGGTCCTGCACGTCCATGAAGTATTCACCGACAATGCGCTGCATGTGGGTCTGGATGGTGCCGGCAAAGGTCAGCACGAAGGTCATGAAGGCCATGCCGCCGGTCATCAGCCAGAAGGACGCCATGTTCAGCACCTGGTTATAGGGGTCGCGGTTCCTGAGCTGCGGCATCGCGTAGGTGAACATCGCCAGGTTCATCGCCACATAGGCGCCGTAGAACGCGAGGTGCCCGTGCGCGGCGGTGATCTGGGTGCCGTGGGTATAGTAGTTCACCCCGTGCAGCGTGTGCAGGAAGCCCCAGACGCCGGCGCCGAAGAACGCCACGGTGGATGCACCCAGCGACCACAGCAGAGCGGCCTTGTTCGGGTGGTTCTTGCGGCCCTTCCAGACCATGACGAAGGCAAAGCTCATCATCGCGAAGAACGGGATCACTTCCAGGGTCGAGAAGATCGAGCCGATCCACTGCCAGTAGCCGGGGGTGCCGATCCAGAAGAAGTGGTGGCCGGTGCCGAGGATGCCGGAGAACAGAGCCAGGGCAACGATGACATAGAGCCATTTCTCCACCACCTCGCGGTCAACACCGGTCAGCTTCAGCATCAGGTAGCCGAGGATTGCGGCCATCACCAGTTCCCAGGTGGCTTCCACCCACAGGTGGACAACGAACCACCAGTACATCTTGTCGAGCGACAGGTTGTCCGGGTTGATGAAGGCAAAGATCCACAAGAGCGACAGCAGCCACAGACCCATCAGCAGGATGTTGGTGATCGCCGTCTTGCGGCCCGCCAGCACGGTCAGGGAGATGTTCACGAGGAAGATCACCGCCGCAACCAGGATGCCGAACTTAACCCACAAGGGCTGTTCCAGGAACTCCCGCCCGCCGTGGATGCCGACGAGGTAGGAGCCGACGGCGCCCAGGGTGCCGACCACCAGAATGGCCAGCTGTATATAGGCCAGCTTGACCGAGAACAGTTCACGCTCGGATTCCTCGGGGATCAGGTAATAGGCGGCGCCGAAGAAGCCCAGCAGCAGCCAGACCACCAGCGCGTTGGTGTGCAGCATCCGCACGATGTTGAACGGCAGAAGCTCGCTCAGCGTGTTGGGCCAGACATAGATCCAGCCGGCCAGAAGGCCGCCCAGAACCTGAATGGCAAACAGGCCCATTGCCACCATGAAATAGGCATAGGCCACTTTTTGAGATTGATATTTCATTGTTTCTCTCCCTCAGCCTGCGTCGTTCGGCGGCCAGTTCTGGGTATCGGTCTGATCCGCCCAGCGCAGGAATTCGGACAAGGCCTTGGTCTCTTCTTCCGTCAGGTCGAAGAACGGCATCTGGCGGCGGCCCTCGACGCCGGAGGGCTGCGCCTTCATCCAGCCGTCGAGCATTTCATAGGCGCCTTCGGGGTCGTCCAGCACGCCCCAGCGGGTCATGACGTTGCCGACTTCGGGTGCGAAATAGGCGCCCTCGCCGTGCAGCGTGTGGCAATTGATGCAGGAGTGGCGCTCCCACACATGCTTGCCCTGGCGCACCTCGTCGGTCAGCTCCATGCCAGCTGTGGATTTGTTTACGATGAATCGGTGGCTATGCGCGGTCATGGCCACGAACACGACGACGAAGAACAAGGAGCCCCCGTAGAACACGTTCCTGGCCCGCGACTTGGTAAGTATCTCTGACATATCGCGGTCCTGAGTACAGTTGCGGATGTATTCTGCGTAAACCCGCGCACCGTCTCATATGTTGTTGAAGCGCAAAGACCGGGCGCATTGCTGCACGCAAGATGCAGGAAAAGGAGGAAGCCCGATGCGCCGACCCGACTTCGACGACCCCGACTTGCCCCTGTCAGAACTGTTCCACCACTGGCCCGACTGTGCCGGCGAATTCATGCGCCGCCAGATGCTCTGCCCCGGCTGCCCGATCGCGCCGTTCCACACGCTGATCGACGCCTGCGAGGAATACGGGCTGGAGGAGATGGCGTTCCGGGAGCAGCTGCGGGGGATGGTGGGGGCATAGCCCACGTTTTGGAAGGAGTGACCGCAGCGAGCCCAAACGCACCAAGGATTCCCCTGCAGCGAAGCTCCGCTGGATTCGCGCCGCTCCTTTGCCAAGCCAATTGACGTTTCTAAAGTTGGAGCCTAAGTACGAGAGGCGCTTGAGGCGAGTTGCCTCTTGCAATGGAGATTTTATGAAAGAGACCCGGGCCTAACGCCCGTTCCTGGCGAAGCAAATTCAGGAACACCAACAAAGATAGGCACACTCACGCGCTACGCTGGGTGCCCTGTTTCTGTGCTTTCATAAAATCGAGACATCCCAATGAACATCTCAAAGCACGAGCAACGTGTTTTGCATGAGCTCGCCTTAGGCGGCGAGATAAAATACACGCGCGCTGACAATGGTAAGGTGCAATCCGTTCAATGTTTTACACGTGACGGCTTTGTCTTCTCAGCCTGCACGATGGACGTATTCAAGCGCCTGAAAGACAAGCGCTTCATCAAATCGAAGAATGGCCACCCCTATCGCATTACGCATTTAGGGAACCAATCCGTGCGTTCGCAAATGAACCAGCGATAGACAAGGGTAAGCAAATGACAGACAACACTATTTCGATCCGCCCCTATCACGCCGATGACACCGAGACGGTGATTGCTGTTTGGCAAAAGGCCAACGCGCTCGCTCATCCGTTTCTCACCCGGGAATTCGTGGCAGAGGTGCGGCAGGCAATGCGCGACATCTATCTGCCCAATGCGGAAACCTATGTGCTGGAGGATGCAGGAACTGTCATTGGTTTCATTGCCCTGCTTGGCAATGAAATCGGTGGCCTGTTTCTGGACCCATCCAGGCATGGCAGAGGGTATGGAAAGACGCTCGTCGATCATGCCGTTGGCCTGAAAGGGCCGCTGAAGGTCGAGGTCTTCCGCGACAACGCCATCGGGCGGCCGTTCTACGAACGCTACGGTTTCGAGTTTATCGAGGACGAGATCCATGAACCGTCCGGACAGGTAAACCGGAAGATGTCAATGCCCGGTGCCTGACTCTCTTTCAACAGGCTGTCCCTTGCGGGGGACGGCCAACCGGTGCGCGCCGCATGCAACGTCATTGCCCGGCGCGCGAACCACTCATCACAAGGAATACTGAAATGGACCAAACGATAAAAGAGAGCATCATAAATGTTCACCGCCTGGCATTCGGCGAAGAAGAAGGACCGGAAATCGCAAAACTTGCGGAAAGCTTCCTCAACCACCCGGACACGGTCTCGATCAGTGTAAAACGCGACGGGCAGTTTGCAGGCAACGTGCTGTTCACGCCATTTGTCTTCGAGGACCGCCCGGACATAAAGTGCTACCTGCTCGCACCTTGCGGCGTGTCACCGGTCTTCCAAGGCCACGGCGTTGGCAAGGAGTTGATGGAAACCAGTATCGAACACCTGAAGTCCATTGGAGCGGATGCTGTGTTCGTGCTGGGCGTCCCGGCCTTTTACCCTCGGTATGGTTTTGCGCCGACTGACAAACAGACGCCTTACCCGGATCTGCTGACAGCACCGGAGGCATGGATGGCACTTGAGCTGACACCCGGAACGGTCGGGAAACTGAGCGGCAAGACACAGGCGATCCCGCAGTTCATGCAACCGCATTGGTGGGACACATCGGGGCGCGAGTGACGCCAGGTTTCATCCTGAACCAGACATTTGGCGTTCTATGCCGGATGTCTGGTTTGCCCCCTACCCCTGCGCCCCGCTCAGCACCACCAGCCTATGCGGGGCCGTGACCACGATGTGCTTGCGGGTGGAATGCACGATGCCGTCCTTCTCCCAGGCCGACAGCAGGCGGCTGACGGTGTGCAGCGTGGTGCCGGTCATCTCGGAGATGTTGCGGCGGGTCACCGGGAAGGCGATCTCGATCCCCTCCTCCACCTTGCGGCCCGACTGATTCACCATCCGCAAGAGCGCCGCCGCCACCCGCTGCTCCACCGCCTGGGTGGCCAGCTCGGTGATCCGGGTCTGCATCTCCCCCAGCCGCTGGCCCAGGGTGCTGTAGCTTTCGGAGGCAAAACCCGGGTACTTGGCGGTAAACTCTCCCCACAACCGCACCGGCCAGGACAGTGCCAGCGATTCCGAGGCCGCCACCGCGGTGGCCGGATAGGTGTCGCGGTTCAGTGCCGGCGCGATGCCGAACAGCTGGCCGGGTGAAATATGCAGCGCGATGATCTGCTCGCCGCCCTCGGTGGTCTTCACCACCCGGATGTAGCCGTCCAAGAGCAGGTGAAACCGCTCGGCGTCATGGCCTTCGTGAAAGATCTCCGCCCCCTCGTCATAGCGCTTGGGCAGCGCCTGATCGAGGATTTCGCGGATCTGGCTGCGCTCCAGGAGGCTGAAGGGCGGCAGCCCGGTCAGGAGGCTTTCGTCGAGCTTGGACAAGAATGCACCGCAAGTTTGCTGAAGGACAAAGAGATCACCCCGCCGTTATCGCATAGTGACGCCAGAGGAAACAACCGTGCGGGAAAAAACGGGAATCCGGAACCGGGAGAGCCTCCCTCCTCCCTGCCCGCCGGTGCTGATCCACGGGGTTCGGCGAAAGATTGCGTCCCTTGCGCTGAGCCGGCGGGCGGCACCTGACCAGTGCCGCCCGCCTTTCATCTGCCCGGACGCTTGGAGGCCTTCATGGCTGCGCGAACCGAATACACCGGACCTGTTCTCTTTTCCTTCGGCTTCAGGCCGTTTTTCCTGGGCGCCTGCCTGTTTGCCCTGCTGGCGGTTCCCGCCTGGCTGCTGATCTGGCAGGGCGGCCTGGAATACAGCGGCGTGTTCCAGCCTTCCGACTGGCACATTCACGAGATGATCTTCGGCTATGGCGCTGCGGTGGTGGCGGGTTTCCTGTTCACCGCGGTGCCGAACTGGACCGGGCGGCTGCCCGCGCGCGGCTGGCCGCTGGCGCTGCTGTCCGGCCTGTGGCTGCTGGGGCGGCTGGCGGCGGCGGGCTGGCTGGGGCTGCCCGCGCTGGGGGTGATGGCTGCCGACTGCGCCTTTCTGGCCGCGGTGATTGCCATGATCGCGCGGGAAATCATCGCCGGTGAAAACTGGCGCAACCTCAAGGTCCTGGTGCCGGTCACCCTGCTGGGCGTGGCCAACGCCTGCTTCCACATCGAGGCGATGTCCGGGGGCGCGGCCGATGTCTCGCGCCGCCTGGGCATTGCGGTTCTGATCTTCCTGATCATGCTGATCGGCGGCCGGATCATCCCCAGCTTCACCCGCAACTGGCTGGCCAAGCACGGGGCGGAAAAGATGCCGGTGCCCTTTGGCAAATTCGACGCCGTGACGCTGGTCTTCGGCGCGGCGGCGCTGCTGGCCTGGACCGCGGCGCCCTGGGCCGCTGTCAGCGGCGCGCTTCTGCTGGGTGCAGGCCTGCTGCACACGCTGCGGCTGGCACGCTGGCGCGGCCTTGCCACCCTGCCCGATCCGCTGCTGCTGATGCTGCACCTGGCCTATGCGCTGATACCCGCGGGGCTGATCGCTGCGGGCGGCGTCCCCTTCGGACTGCTGGAGCCGGCGGCGGCGGCGCATATCCTGGGCATCGGTGCCATTGGCGGCATGACGCTTGCGGTGATGATGCGCGCCACCATGGGCCACAGCGGCCGTCCGCTGGCGGCCGGCCCTGCCCTGACCGTTGCCTTCATGCTGCTGCTGGGCGCCGCCGCGGCGCGCATCGCGGGCAGCACGGAACTGGCCGCTGGCTGGGACGGCATCACGGTCTCTGCCGTCTTGTGGACCGCAGGCTTTGCGCTGATGGTGCTGAAAACCGGCCCCTGGCTTGTCACCCGGCGGCTCGGCCCGAAGAAGGTGTCGAAAGCACAGCCCTAGGCCGCGCCTGAGGGTGCGGCAATAAAGGCCTGGCTCACGCAATTTTAACGGCCTTCTCAGACAGTGATATTCCGGTTAACAAAGGTCTGGAATGGAAGAGGAGGTCCTGAATGCGGTGGAAAGCTGCTGCCGCTGCCGTGCTGCCGCTGCTGTTTTGGACTGCTCAGAGCCTGGCCGGGCCGGCCGGGCTCGACACGTTCCGTCGGCCGGACACGGTGCCGTTTCCTGATGAGGCCCCCTATAGCCGGGAACTTGCCACTCTCGGCAAGATGCTGTTCTTCGATCCGCGCCTTTCCGGCGGGCAGAACATCAGCTGCTCCAGCTGCCACAACCCGTCCTTCGGCTGGGAAGTGCCGGTGCCAAAACCCATCGGCGCAGCGAATACGCCGGTGCTCCGCCATGCGCCGACGCTCTTGAATGCTGCCTGGATCATGCCGCTGCTCTGGGACGGGCGTTCAACCAGCCTGGAGAAACAGGCGATCGGACCGATCACAGACCCGACGAAAATGAACGCCACCTTCGACGGCATCATTGCCAGGCTGACGGCCGTGCGCGAGTACAAGTCCTGGTTCGAACGGCTGTTTCCAGACCGCGGCATCCGCAAGGAGACCATCCTGAAAGCACTGGCCACCTACCAGCGCACCATTGTCAGCGGCGTAGCCAGTTTCGACCGCTGGGTGGAAGGGGATGAGACCGCGGTTTCCGAGGCTGCCAAACGCGGCTATGCGCTGTTCACCGGACGCGCCAATTGCGCATCCTGCCATACCGGCTGGATGTTCACGGACAACCAGCTGCATGACATCGGGCTGCGGGGCAGCGACCTGGGTGCTGGCGGGCTGGAACCGTGGGATGAGGACATGAACTTCCGGTTCAAGACCCCCGGCCTGCGCAATATCGCGCTGCGGGCGCCCTTTATGCACGACGGCTCCCTGGGATCGCTGCGCGCAGTGATCCGCCACTATGCAGCCGGCGGCGCTGAGGCCGGCCGCTCTCCGGAGATCAATGGGTTTGCCATCCCGGAAGAGGAGATTTCGGATCTGATCGCCTTTCTCGAAACGCTGACCGATACGGAAACCGATGTGCCAACCCCTATTTTGCCGGCCAACTGATGCAGGCGGCTGAAGGCTTCCAGTCATGAGCATCAGGCGCTCCATCGTCCTGCCGGTCCTGGTGATCGCAGTCGCGGCCTTGCTGGCGGCACTGCTGGTCGGCGGCATGGCGTTCTTTGCTTCTGCCCGCAAGGATGCCGTGCTCGAGGCCTCACTGGAAGTCACCCGCCGGACCAGCAGCGTCACTGCCGGCATCACAGCTGCCCAGGTCTATGCCCAGGACGTGCTGGCCATGACACGGCTGGTCCAGCAGCAGGAGGTGGCGCGCCAGTTTCATGCGTATCTGAATCAGATCAACGGTGATCTGGGAGCGCTGATGCGTCTGCCGCTGACCCCGCCGCTGCGGGAGCAGGTTGTGGCGCTGGACACCGCGCTGTCGGAGTGGTGCGTCAAGGCGGTTGTGCTTCTTGGCATCAAGCCCGCGCAGCACATCCCCACCCTCAGCTCGCTCACGATGAGCAGCGAGACGGTGACTCAGCAGGCGGCGGCCGTAACGGCGCTGGCGGCGCAGCATGCCGAAACGGCAGCAGCGGAGGCAAAGGAAACCCTAACCCGCATACTGGTGCTGGGGCTGTCGGGAACCACGCTGCTGATGGCCGCAGCGCTGATGTTTGCCATTCGCAAAGCGCGCGGCTTCTCTGCCGCGATGCAGCAGGCCGCCCGGAAGCTGCGGCGGCTGGCCACCCGCGAGCAGCCGGAAGCCCCGGAAGGCGACAACGAGATTGCCGCCGTCTTTGCCGCGCTCGACACGCTGGAAACCAGCCTGGAGGAAAAGAAGCGGATCGCCGACCGCCTGCTGCAGGAAAAAGCCAGGGCCGAAGCCGCCACCGAGACGAAATCCCGCTTTCTGGCCACCATGAGCCACGAGATCCGCACCCCGATCAACGGGGTGCTGGGGATGGCGGAAGTGCTGAACGAAACCAGCCTGACCCCCGAACAGCAGTCCTGCGCCGGCACCATTCTGGCCTCTTCCGAGGCGCTGCTGCGCATTGTCAACGATATCCTAGACTTCTCCAAGCTGGAGGCCGGCAAGGCGCAGCTGCTGGAGCAGCCGTTCAACCTGCGCGACGTGATCTATGACGTGGCCACGCTGATGTCGCCCAGCGCCACCGCCAAAGGAGTGGAAGTCTGCATCGACATTCCCGAAGGCACCCCGGCAGTCTTCACCGGCGACAGCGGCCGGGTGCGGCAGATCCTGATGAACCTGGTGGGCAATGCCGTCAAATTCACGCTCAAGGGCCAGGTGAGCATCACCCTAAACTACGACACCTGCCACGGCATCCCGCTCTGCATTGACGTGCGCGACACTGGCGTCGGCATACCCGAAGACAGTATCAGCCAGATTTTCCACGCCTTCGAACAGGTCGAAAGCACCACCGCCCGGCGGTTCGAAGGCACCGGGCTGGGGCTGGCCATCTCCGCGCGCCTGGCCAAGGCTATGGGCGGGCGGATTGACGTGGTTTCCGAGTCGGGCAAAGGCTCCTGTTTCACGGTCTGCCTGCCCTTGCCGGTGGCCGCTCCGGCCGCGGCCCGCACACTGCCGCTGGCGGGCAAGCAGGTGGCGGTCGTCTCGGACCTCGCGTTTTCCCGCGAGGTGCGGCTGCGCCAGCTTGAATACTGGGGGGCAGGTACGCTGGCCCCGGACGGGCTGCCGGAGCTGCTGTCACAGCTGCAGGCGATGGCGGCGGAACAGAGGCGGCCGGATCTGGTGCTGGTGGAAACCAGCCTGCCGCTGGAGCACGCCAGAGGTTTTTGCCAGCGTCTGCACGCGCTGCCGGGCTGCCGGGAGCTGCCCATCGTGTTCTGCGCCGGCAGCCAGCTGCTGGCGGATTATCAGGCGCTCAGAAGCTGCAAGACCGTGCACGTGCTGATGAAGCCTGCCCGCAACCGGCTGCTGCTGCAGGCGCTGCAGGAAGCGATGGGCCCTGACGCAGCGCAATCGCCCGCCCCCGTGCATCCCGGAGCCACGCAAGCGCCGGGCAGCCTCAGCCATCTGCGGGTGCTGGCGGCTGAGGACAACCGGACCAACCAGCTGGTCTTGAAGAAGATGCTGGCCCCCACTGGCATCCAGCTGACCATGTGCAGCAACGGACAGGAGGCGGTCAGCACATTTGCGGCGCAGACCTTCGATCTTGTGCTGATGGACATGTCGATGCCGGTGATGGACGGGCTTGAAGCCACCCGCCGCCTGCGGGCCTGGGAACAGGAAAACGGCCGCGCCCCCTGCCCGGTTCTTGCCCTTACCGCAAATGTGCTGAGCGCGGATGAGGCAGCCTGCCGCGCAGCCGGGATGACGGGCTTTCTGTCCAAACCCGTGCGCAAGAAGGAACTGCTTGAATACATCGCCTATTGGACGGCGGCCCCAGCAGAGCAGAAGGCCCGGCCGGCCTGAGATTTCCGGTCCTGCGCACTGCTTCTCCAAGGCAGGTGCAGGCCATCCGCACCGGCTCCTTCACGCAGGCACACGGTTTGACACGAAATCGTGAAGCGCTACCTGTGAAGGTGCAGCCCGGCATGGCTGCATCTGCGGGGGATAAAGCATTTACCGGTACTGGACGCGCTGGCGTTTCCGGTCCGCGCGATGGCATTTCCGGTGGCTGTTTTTACGAGTGATTGGGGGATCACATGTCCAGTTTACAGATCGGGGCCCCACGGCCCTCCGATGGCACGTCCGCAAATCCAGACAATCCCGATTGGGGCGCAACCGGCACTGAACTGCTGAGAATGGCCGGCAGCGCGCTGGGGCCGGATGGCGAAATGGCGGGTGCGGACCGGCCGAACGCGCGCGTGCTTTCAAACCTTCTGTCGGCGCAGGACGGCGAGACAGTCAATGCCGCCGGAGCCTCGGACTTCCTGTGGATCTGGGGCCAGTTTCTGGACCACGATCTGTCGCTGACCGGGGCCGAAAGCGGTATCGAAGCAAACATCGAGGTTCCGGCCGGCGATCCGTTCTTTGATCCCTTCGGCACCGGCGAAGCCATCATTCCGTTCACCCGTGTGGAACAGCACGAGGGTGAATTCCTCAATGAGATCACCGCCTGCATCGACGCCTCGATGATCTACGGTTCAACCGAAGAGATGGTCGCGGCAATGCGGGATGAAGGCGGCAAGCTGAAGATGACCGAGGAACATTTCCTGAACCTCGAAGGCGATGGCTTTCTGACCGGCGATGTCCGTGCCGCCGAAAATGTTGCCCTGACCTCGATGCACACGCTGTTCACCCGCGAGCACAACCGGCTGGTCGAGGAACTGGCGGCAAGGGATCCGTCGCTGACGGATGATGAACTGTTCGAGGCCGCCCGCGCCCGGGTCGAGGCGCTGGTGCAGGCGATCACCTTCAAGGAATTTCTGCCAATCCTGCTTGGCGATGATGCCTTTGGCGCCTACCAGGGCTATGACCCGGACGTGAATCCGGGGATTGCGATCGAATTTTCCGGCGCCGTCTACCGGCTGGGGCATACGCTGCTGTCGGCCAATCTGCAGCGGGTCACCGAAAATGGCACCCAACTGGACCCGCTGGCTCTGCGCGATGCGTTTTTCCAGCCGCATCTGGTCAGCCAGGACAGCATGATCGAAAATGTCCTGCGCGGGGCTGCCACCCAGACTTCCGAAGCCATCGACACCCAGGTGGTGGAGGACGTGCGTTCCTTCCTGTTCGGGCCGCCGGGTGCCGGCGGGCTGGACCTGGCGGCGTTGAACATCCAGCGCGGCCGCGACATGGGCGTGGCCAGCTACAATGACCTGCGCGAAGCCCTGGGCCTGTCCCGCGCCGAGAGCTTCTCCGACATCACCTCGGACGCTGCGCTGGCCGCCAAGCTCGAACTTGCCTATGGCGACACAGACCTGGTGGACGCCTGGACCGGCGGCCTTGCCGAAGACGCCATTGGCAACGGGCTGCTGGGTGAAACCTTCGCGCTGGTCATGATCGACCAGTTCACCCGCCTGCGCGACGGCGACCCGTTCTGGAGCGAAGGGCGCGAAGGCATTCCGGCGGAAGAGCTGAAAGCGCTCTGGGACACGAGCCTGTCCGACGTCATCCTGCGCAACACCGATGTGCAGGCGCTGCAAAAGGACGTCTTTGCCGCGATGAACCGGATTGCCGGCACCGTCGATGACGACCTGCTTGCAGGCGGCAGCGGACAGGACTTCATCTTTGGCCGCAGGGGCGATGACGTCCTGGCCGGCCTGGGCGGCGGCGACGACCTGCAAGGCGGCGGCGGACGCGACAGCCTGGCCGGCGGCGCCGGGGCGGACTGCCTGGATGGCGGCGCCGGGGCCGACAGGCTTGCCGGCGGCAAGGGCTGGGACGAGCTGTCCGGCGGCGGCGGCAGGGACCGCCTGCTTGGCAACCGCGGCAACGACACCCTGGACGGCGGCGCAGGCCGGGACACCCTGAAAGGCGGCATGGGGGACGATTACCTCACCGGCGGCGCAGGTGCCGACTGCTTTGTCTTCAACAGCCAGCAGGGATGCAATGATACGGTTTCCGACTTCGAGCTTGGCACCGATTTCACCAAGATTACCGGCCCGCACGATTTCACCGCGCAGGCGCAGGATACAGAAAACGGCTTGATGTTCACCTTCGGCAACAACTGTTCCGTGACCTTTGAGGGCATCACGCTGGACGACTGGCTCGACTCCGGCGCAAGCTTTTTCTGACGGTTTCAGCCGGCGGCGGCATACATTTGCGCCCGGCGCGGAAAGTGCCGCCGCCGATCGGAAACTTCACAGCCGGCTGCCCGGCCGCGATGTCGTAACTCCCTTGTCTGCTGACGCAATCAATGGACACCAGCGGCCCGTCCCGCGCCTAAGATTCCCGATCAAATCTCCGCAGCGCTGCACGGCATGGCGGAGGGCGACAGGATCGGGAAGGACGCGCCGCCATGAAAGACAAGACAACCACCACAGACCAGGCAATGGCGCTGATCCGCGACGGCGACGTCGTGACCACCACCGGCTTTGTGCAAAGCTGCATCCCGGAAATGCTGCACGCGGCACTGGAAAAGCGCTTCCTGGCAGAAGGTGCCCCCCGCGACCTCACCCTGATCATGTGCGCAGGCGCCGGCGACAGCAAGGGGCTGGGCACCGGGCGGCTGCATCACGACGGCCTCTTGCGCCGGGTGATTGCCGGCAACTTCGGCCGCATGCCCAAGGTCGCCCAGGCCGCGCAGGAGAACAAAATCTGCGGCTACAACCTGCCCCAGGGGGTGATCTCGCAGCTATACCGCGCCTGCGCCGCCGGCCAGCCCGGCCTGTTCTCCAAGGTCGGCCTGCACACCTATGTTGACCCGCGCCACGGCGGCGGCAAGGTCAACAAGGTGACCGAGGAGGACATCGTCCGCTACCACGAGGTCGATGGTGAAGAATGGCTGTTCTACAAGGCGACCAAGATCGACGTCGCCTTCATCCGCGGCACCAGCGCCGACCGCTCCGGCAACATCAGCATGGAGCGCGAGGCGCTGACGCTGGACTGCCTGGCCCAGGCAATGGCGGCCCACAACAACGGCGGCATCGTGATCGCCCAGGTGGAGCGCATCGTCGAGGACGGCTCGATCAAGCCCAAGGACGTGAAGATCCCCGGCCTGCTGGTGGACTGCGTCTGCGTAGCCGACGATCCGGAGATGCACCGGATGAACTACGGCGTGCAGCACAATCCCGCGCTTTCGGGCGAAATCCGGGTGCCGGTTGAAGGCATCCCCAAGATGCCGCTGGACCAGCGCAAGATCATCGCCCGCCGCGCGGCGTTTGAGCTGCCGCCCAACGGCGCCGTGAATCTCGGCGTCGGCGCGCCTGACGGCGTCGCCGCTGTGGCCAACGAGGAAAAGGCCACCCCCTATATCACCCTCACCACCGAAGCCGGCGCCGTCGGCGGGGTGCTGGCAGGCGGCTCCAGCTTCGGCTCCTCCGCCAATGCCGACGCCATCATCGACCAGAACCAGATGTTCGATTTCTACGACGGCGGCGGGCTGGACCTGACCTGCCTCGGCATGGCCGAATGCGACGCCGAGGGCAGCGTCAATGCCTCCCGCTTCGGCGGCCGCCTGAACGGCTGCGGCGGCTTTATCAACATCTCCCAGAACTCCCGTGCCGTGGTCTTTGCCGGCACTTTCACTGCGGGCGGGCTGAAAGTGGCGGTGGAAAACGGCGAGCTGCGCATCGTCCAGGAAGGCCGCAACAAGAAATTCGTGCGCCTGATCGAACAGATCACCTTCTCAGGGCCCTATGCCTCCAAACGCTCGCAGCCGGTGCTGTATGTGACCGAACGTTGCGTGCTGCAGCTGACCCCCAAGGGGCTGGAGCTGATCGAGATCGCCCCCGGCATCGACCTGCAGCGCGACATTCTGGATCAGATGGAGTTCAAGCCCATCATCGAAAATGTCGCCCTCATGGATGCACGCATCTTCCGGGATGAGCCGATGGGGCTGATGAACGACCTGTTGAACCTCAATCTTTCCGAACGCGTCACCTATGACGCCGCCCGCCACACCATGTTCCTCAACCTCGAAGGCTGGAGCGTCCGAAAGAAGCAGGATGTCGAGGATCTGGACCGCGTGCTGCGGGACGCCTTTGCCAGAAGCGGCCGGGATGTCAGCATGGTGATGAACCAGAACGGCTTCCGCATCGCCGAGGACCTGCAGGACGACTATTCCGCCTCGGTCGGACGGACGCTGGAGGCAAACAGCGCCTCGGTAGCCCATTACACCACCAGCGCCTTCATGCGCCTGAAGATGCAGGGCGAGCTCGCCAGCCGCGGCGTGCAGCCGCATATCTTCGAGAGCGGCGAAGAGGCGCATCAGGCGATCTGGGGCTCCTGAGAGCACCACCGCCAGGGCCGGCCCCGCAGCGGGCCGGCCCCTGCCCCGCACCGCCGTTCCGCGCCCTCCCGGCAGCCATCCGCCTCCGCTTCAGCGGCGTATTTCCGGGCCTCCCCGCCCCCGAAAGCAGTGCCTCCAGAGCCAGGCATCATATTGAAATAAAGCCGTTTTCCGGCACTTCTCGATGCCCAGCCCGCCACTACAGCAAGGAGCGCGGAAGGATTTCCGGAGCAGCCAGAAAAAGAACTGCATTTTTTTTCAAAAACCCCCTTGCACCCCCCCGCAACAAACTTTAGACAGCGCCTCACCGATGGGGTGTAGCCAAGTGGTAAGGCAGCGGTTTTTGGTACCGTGTACCGTAGGTTCGAATCCTACCACCCCAGCCATCGGCCTCTCTCCAAACAGAATAAGACGCTGAAGAGCTCGAGAGAGCAAGATTGCCCCCGTTTTCGGCCCCAGTGGTTCACG
>NZ_JAJALF010000019.1:0-101789 GCF_020514995.1 Leisingera sp. McT4-56
GCCGTCGATCTGGTCGTAGGCTTTGAAGTCACCGAAGTATTTGGTGATAGCCGCGGTCAGAGTGGTCTTGCCGTGGTCAACGTGGCCAACGGTGCCGATATTGACGTGCGGTTTATTACGTTCAAACTTTTCCTTAGCCATTGCTTAGGCGCCCTTTTGAAATGAGGGGTCGCTTGCCGACCCGGTTTCCTCTGCGCCGGCGGATTATTTGGTTTGCCGGCAAAAATCAACCCGTTCCTGCTTGACAGCAGCGGTTTTCGCAGGGCTCAGCCAGCCGGTGCCGCTTTGGCCACAGCCGCGTCCGTGCCGCTGCCGCTTTCCGCCGCCGCGCGGGGGGCAAACCAGCCCTCCGCTTCGTGCTGTTCGGCCATCCATTCCTCGACCTTGTCGGCGATATTGACCGCCAGACCCTGGATCTGCTCCTGCTTGGTGCGGGCATGGCCGGAGCCCAAGAGCGCGCTTTCGCCGGTGGTGCTTTCGAAGATTTCCATCTGGTGCTTCTTGGCGAGGAATTTCTCCTGCGCCACGTCGTAGACAAAGACGTTCACCACCACCGCGCTTTTGGGGGAGAACAGCACCGGCACCCCGGCGGGCGCCAGCATGAAGCCTTCGAGCGTCACCGCCACGTCGTACTCCTGCGCGCCCTCGTAGCGGCGCAGGCGGGTGTTCAGCGCGTTCTCGATCGGGGCGGTCCATTCGCTGTGGTCGGCGTCGCGCGACATCGGCCATTGCAGCGCCTTTTCGGTATAGACATGAGTCACGCGGGCCTGGAACGCGCCCAGATCCTCCGGCGCCTCATCCAGGCGGGTTTCACCGCAGGCGGCAAGCAAGGCCAACGCAGCCAGCATGGAAAGAATGCGGATCATGGAAATCCCCCAAGAGAAATTCGGTCCCGCCCAGATAGCCGGGAGCGGCGGTTAGGGTAAAGGCCCGGAAGCAGCAACCCCCGCGCCGGTGGCGCGGGGGGCACAGGCAGGCGGCAGCTTTCTGCCGCCCTACTTGAACTTGTAGTTGCGCGGGAAGCCGTGCGGCGGGCGCTTGCCGACGCCGGCGCGCTTGCCGAGCCACTGGGTGAGGTCAGCCTCGTGGCGGGTCTTGCCGCCGCCCATTTCCCACTTGAGCCCGTCGTCCCAGTTGAAAGTGGTGATATCGCTGAGGCCGCCGTCCAGTTCCAGCGAGCCCTGCTTGCCGCGGGCCATGTTGTATTTCTGCAGGCGCACGCCCTTGCCGCGGGTCAGCTCGGGCATTTCCTCGACTGCGAAAACCAGGAACTTGCCGTTCTCGGAGACCACGGCGACGTGGTCGCCCTCGACGGGGATGCAGATCTTGGCGCGCTCGTCGTCCTTGACGTTCAGCACCTGCTTGCCGCTGCGGGTCTGGGCGACGATTTCCTTTTCGGCGCAGATGAAGCCGTTGCCCGCATCCGAGGCGACCAGCAAGCGGCCTTCGGGGTTGTGGATCAGGAGATCGACGATCTCGGCCTCGTTCGGCAGGTCGACCATCAGGCGCAGCGGTTCGCCCATGCCGCGCCCGCCCGGCAGGTTGGCGGCCGACAGGGTGTAGAAGCGGCCGTTGGAGCCGAACACCAGGAGGCGGTCGGTGGTTTCGGCGTGGAAGATGAAGCGCGGGCCGTCGCCGTCCTTGAACTTCAGTTCGCGACCCAGGTCGATATGGCCGGTCATCGCCCGGATCCAGCCCATCTGGGAGCAGACCACGGTGATCGGCTCGCGGTCGATCATCGCCTCCAGCGGCACGTCTTCCACTTCGCCTGCTTCGGCAAACAACGTGCGGCGGGCGCCGCCTGCGTAGTCCTTGCCGAACTGCTTCTTGGTTTCCTTCAGCTGTTCGGAGATGCGGGACCACTGCAGGTCTTCGGAGGCCAGCAGTTCGACCAGCCCGGCGCGCTCTTCGCGCAGGGCGTCGCGTTCGCGGACCAGTTCGATCTCTTCCAGTTTGCGCAAGCTGCGCAGGCGCATGTTGAGGATCGCCTCGGCCTGCACCTCGGTCAGCTCGCCGGTGCCGGGGGCCGGAGAGACATACTCAGCCTCGGTGAAGGCGCGGGGGTGGTCCTTGCTCCAGTCCTCGCGGATCAGCGCTGCCTTGGGGTCCTCGTCATAGCGGATGATGTCGATCACCCGATCGAGGTTCAGGAAGGCAATGATGAAGCCCTCCAAGACCTCCAGCCGGTGGTCGATCTTTTCCATCCGGTGGCGTGAGCGGCGCTGCAGCACGTCGCGGCGATGGTCTAGGAAGGCGCGCAGCACCTCCTTCATCGAGCAGACCTTGGGGGTCACACCGTCGATCAGCACGTTCATGTTGAGGCTGAAGCGGATTTCCAGGTCCGAATTGCGGAACATCATGTTCATCAGAACCTCGGGGTCCACGTTCTTGGACTTGGGTTCCAGGATGATGCGGATGTCGTCCGCCGATTCGTCGCGCACGTCGGCGAGGATCGGCACCTTCTTGGTCTGGATCAGCTCGGCGATCTTCTCGATCAGCTTGGACTTCTGGACCTGATAGGGGATTTCGGTGACAACGACCTGCCACTGGCCGCGGCCCAGGTCCTCGACCTCATGCTTGCAGCGCAGGCGGAAGGAGCCGCGGCCGGTGCTGTAGGCCTTGGCGATGTTTTCCTTGGGCTCGACGATGATGCCGCCGGTCGGGAAGTCCGGGCCGGGCACGTAGTTCAAGAGCGTGTCGTCGCGGGCGTCGGGCGTCCGGATCAGATGCAGGCAGGCGTCGATCAGCTCGGCAATGTTGTGCGGCGGGATGTTGGTCGCCATGCCCACCGCGATGCCGGCCGCGCCGTTGGCCAGGATGTTCGGGAAGGTCGCGGGCAGCACCGCCGGCTCAGTGAGGCGGCCGTCGTAGTTGTCGCGGAAATCGACCGAATCCTCGTTGAGGCCTTCCAGCATCGCCTCGGCCACAAAGGTCATCCGCGCCTCGGTGTAGCGCGAGGCCGCCGGGTTGTCGCCGTCGATGTTGCCGAAGTTGCCCTGGCCGTCGACCAGCGGGTAGCGGACGTTGAAGTCCTGCGCCAGGCGCGCCATCGCGTCATAGATCGCGGCGTCGCCGTGGGGGTGGAAATCGCCCATGGTGTCGCCGGAAATCTTGGCCGACTTCAGAAAGCCGCCGGTGGAGCTGAGGCGCAGGCGGTTCATCGCATAGAGGATGCGCCGGTGCACCGGCTTCAGCCCGTCGCGGGCGTCGGGCAGCGCCCGGTGCATGATGGTGCTGAGCGCATAGGTCAGATAGCGCTCGCCAATGGCGCGGCGCAGCGGTTCCAGGATTTCACCCTGTTCGGGGGCAGACGGCATGTCGGGATCTTCTACCAGGTCGGTCATGAAATCGTGATACTGCCGCCGCCGGAATTGGTAAAGCGGGCGCGCGCGAATTTCACGAGGTGCAGCGCGGCGCCAACGCATTGCGGGGGAGAATACGCGCGACTCTCCCCTGTTTCCCCGCCGTTAACTTGCCCTAGATAGAAGGGAACCAGGCAGCCGCGCCGCGCGTTTACTTCCAAACCAATGCAATTCAGTGCAGCTGCCCGCGTGGTGGTACTAGGGGGACCTGTTATGTCGCGTTTTATTTTTGTGTCTTTCGCTTTTCTGGGCTGGGGCTTTTATGAGCTGAGCGGAGGTACGGATTTCACGCCGCCTGAACGGCCGGAGCCGGTGGCCGCCGCTGAACCAGCCGCCCAAGCGCCGAAGCCCGCAAGAATCACCGCAGCATCGCTGGCCGCGCAGCCGGTCCTGACCCGGCGCACCGAAGCCCCGGCACCTGCCCGCCCGGCAGCGGACCCGAACTTGCGCCAGCGTGTGGCCGCCAGCCACTTGGTCAGCGCATCCGGTGTGCTGGCATCGACGCAGACAGCGTTTTCGGCGGCCGCAGAACCCGCGGGATTGCAGCTTGCCTCGCTGGATGGCGGGCTGGCGGCAATTGCCGCCGCGCCGGCCCCGCTGGCACCGGAGACGGCTGCGGCACCCGCCTCACCCGCTCCCGAAACCTATATCGACCGCCGCAGCATCCGCGCTTCGCGCGTGAACATGCGCCAGGGGCCGGGCACCAATTATCCGGTGATTGCCCGCCTGCTCGGCGGCGAGGAAGTGATCGTGTTCGAGGACAGCGGCACCGGCTGGCTGCACCTTCGGGCGCCCGGCAAGGGTAAGGTGGGCTGGATTGCCGCTTCCCTGGTGAGCAAGAAACGCCCATAACTGCACCGGAGTTTTCCGGGCAGAAGGGCACAACTGTGAAAAAGTCGATTCTGATTACGGGCTGCTCCTCCGGCATCGGCCTGGATGCGGCCCGCGGCATGCGCGCGCGCGGCTGGCGGGTGTTTGCCTCCTGCCGGCAGCAGCGCGACTGCGACCGGATGCGGGCCGAAGGATTCGAGAGCCCGCGCATCGACTATACCGACCCGGAAAGCATCACCGCAGGCCTGGCCGAGGTGCTGGAGGCCACCGGAGGCACCCTGGATGCACTGTTCAACAACGGTGCGCACGGGCTGCCCGGCGCGGTGGAGGATCTGCCGACAGACGGGCTGCGCACGATTTTCGAGGCCAATTTCTTTGGCTGGCACGAGCTGACCCGGCAGGTGATTCCGGTGATGCGCAAGCAGGGGCACGGGCGGATCGTGCAAAACTCCTCGATCCTGGGCTTTGTCACCTTCCCCTGGCGCGGCGCCTATGTGGCGACGAAATACGCGCTGGAAGGGCTGACCGACACCCTGCGGGTGGAGCTGCAGGGCAGCGGCATCCATCTGGTGCTGATCGAGCCGGGACCGGTCACATCGAAGATCCGCGAGAATTCCATCCCGCATTTCGAGCGCTTCATCGACTGGAAGGCGTCGCCGCTGCGCGAACTCTACGAAACCCGGCTGCTGAAGCGGCTTTACGAAAGCAGCGGCCCGGACCGGTTTGAGCTGCCGGCCTCTGCCGTGACGGCCAAGCTGGCCCATGCCTGCGAATCCCGGCGCCCGCGGCCGCGCTATTACGTGACCACCCCGACCCATATCGCGGGATTCCTGCGCCGCATCCTGAGCACCCGGGCAATTGACCGCATCCTGGTGCGGCTCGGCTGACGCATTTGCGGTCGCCAATGGCCCGGCCTCAAGTTAGATGAAGGCAACGGAATAAACGCGCGTGGGGGACAGGATGAGCGATCCGCTGTATTATCTGGCACTGGCAGCCGTGGCGGCTGTGGTTGTGGCGCTGGTCATCGGCATTGGCGGCTTTGGCAAGGGCGGCGAGTTCAACCGCCGCAATGCAAACAAGATGATGCGGCTGCGCATCCTGTTCCAGTTCGTTGCGGTGGTGCTGGTGCTGACCTACGTCTATCTGCGCAACCAGGGAGGATAAGCGGCGATGGTCGTTCTGAACAAGATTTACACCCGTACCGGCGACAAGGGTGAAACCGCGCTCGGCAACGGCGAGCGGGTGGCCAAGCATTCGGCGCGGGTCAATGCCTATGGCACCTCGGATGAGCTGAACTCCTTTGTCGGCGTCGCCCGGCTGGAAGCGGACGGCGAAATGGATGCGGCGCTGGCGCGCATCCAGAACGATCTGTTCGACCTGGGCGCCGACCTGTGCCGGCCGGAGATGGAAAAGGACGCCGATGCCGAATACCCGCCGCTGCGGGTTGCGGCGGCGCAGGTCGAGCGGCTGGAGGCCGAGATCGACGTCATGAATAAGGATCTGGAAGCGCTGCGCAGCTTCATCCTGCCCGGCGGATCCAAGCTGGCGGCGCATCTGCATGTCTGCCGCACCGTGGCACGCCGCGCCGAGCGCCTGGCCACCGACCTCAGCACAACTGAGGACGTGAACCAGGCGGCGGTGAAATACCTGAACCGCCTTTCCGACTGGTTCTTTGTTGCCGCCCGCACCGCCAACAACGGCGGCAAGGACGATGTTCTGTGGGTGCCCGGCGCCAACCGCTGAGGGCCCCTGCCCCGGCTTGATCGCGGTCTGATTCGCCCTTTGGCGCCGGATTTTTGCGAATCCGGCGTCAAACGCGTCATGCAGGCCGCCTGCGCCCTGCCGTCGCGGCAGGTGGATTTCCCACCGGAAACATTCTTGCAAAAATGATGTTCCAAATGAGCAAACGCGACGTCGGCGTGCGCTAACGTGACGATTTTGCCCTGTTGCAGGCGCACACCAGCCGGTATCAACGCTGCGAGAGCATAGAGGGGGAGTCGCCCTGGGGCGGCTTGCCGTTTGTTAAGGAGAGAACGCAAAATGAAGGTACTTGTGCCTGTCAAACGCGTGATTGACTACAACGTGAAGGTCCGCGTCAAAGCGGACGGCAGCGGTGTCGATCTCGCCAACGTGAAAATGTCGATGAACCCCTTCGACGAAATCGCTGTCGAAGAAGCCATCCGCCTGAAAGAAGCCGGCAAGGCTGACGAGGTGGTTGCGGTTTCGATCGGCGTGAAGCAGGCCCAGGAAACCCTGCGCACCGCGCTGGCAATGGGCGCGGACCGCGCCATCCTCGTGGTTGCTGCCGACGACGTGCACACCGACATCGAGCCGCTGGCCGTTGCGAAAATCCTGGCCAAAGTGGTCGAGGAAGAGCAGCCCGGCATCGTGCTCTGCGGCAAGCAGGCGATCGACAACGACATGAACGCAACCGGCCAGATGCTGTCGGCGCTGCTGGGCTGGTCCCAGGGCACCTTCGCCTCCGAGCTGGACATCGAAGGCGAAAGCGCCAAGGTGACCCGCGAGGTCGACGGCGGCCTGCAGACCATCTCTGTGAAGATGCCCGCCATCATCACCGTGGACCTGCGCCTGAACGAGCCGCGCTATGCGTCGCTGCCGAACATCATGAAGGCGAAGAAAAAGCCGCTGGACGAGAAAACCGCCGCCGACTACGGCGTCGACGTCACCCCGCGCCTGGAAATCGTCAAGACCGAAGAGCCGCCGGCACGCGCCGCAGGCATCGTGGTCGGTTCGGTGGACGAGCTGGTTGAGAAACTCAAAGAAGCGGGGGCTGTGTAATGGCTGTTCTTCTCCTTGCTGAAGTGACCGACGGCGCGCTGGCGCTGGACGCGACCGCAAAAGCCGTTGCCGCTGCCTCCAAGCTGGGCGACGTGACCGTTCTGGCCGCCGGCGCCTCCGCTGCCGCGGCTGGCGAAGAAGCTGCCAAGATCGCAGGCGTTGCCAAGGTGCTGGTCGCCGAGGACGCATCGCTGGGCCACCGCCTGGCGGAGCCGACCGCGGCGCTGATCGCAGGCCTGGCCTCCGACTATGAGCACATCGTTGCTCCGGCCACCACCGACGCCAAGAACGTTCTGCCGCGCGTTGCAGCGCTGCTGGACGTGATGGTGATCTCGGACGTGTCCGGCGTTGTCGACGGCAACACCTTCGAGCGCCCGATCTATGCCGGCAACGCAATCCAGACCGTGAAGTCCAGCGACGCCAAGAAAGTCGTCTCCTTCCGCACCGCGTCTTTCGACGCGGCCGGCGAAGGCGGCTCGGCATCGGTCGAGACCATCTCGGCTGCTGACAACCCCGGCCTGTCCGAGTGGATCGAAGACAAGGTTGCCGCAAGCGACCGTCCCGAGCTGACCTCGGCCGGCATCGTTGTCTCCGGCGGCCGCGGCGTCGGCTCCGAGGAAGACTTCAAACTGATCGAAAACCTGGCCGACAAGCTGGGCGCCGCTGTTGGCGCATCCCGCGCGGCTGTCGACTCGGGCTATGCCCCGAACGACTGGCAGGTGGGTCAGACCGGCAAGGTTGTTGCACCGGACCTGTATGTTGCCATCGGTATCTCCGGCGCCATTCAGCACCTGGCCGGCATGAAGGACTCCAAGGTCATCGTGGCGATCAACAAGGACGAAGAAGCACCGATCTTCCAGGTTGCGGACTTTGGCCTGGTTGCCGACCTGTTCGAAGCCGTCCCGGCCCTGACCGAGAAACTGGGCTGAGCCCAGCCGGTCAGCTGACCAAAAGGAAGGCCCGCCATCTGGCGGGCCTTTTTCCGTTCGGGCGGTTCGGGCGGTGTTATCTGCGCAGCAGCGGGTCCAGATCGCGGGCCAGCGCCTCTGCGATTTTCAGGTGTTCCTTGGGGCCGATCATGTGCCGCGCAGCCGGCAGTTCCATCGGGCCGAAAATCATGCCGGAGATGTCCTGCGCCGCTGCAGCAGATGCAGCCTTGATCTCCAGGATGCCCTGCACCTTGGGGCGCAGCGCCTCAGCCATGGCGCGGTCGACCAGCACCGGCTCCTCCGGGAAGCCGGCACCGGCGTCCAGCTCGTAGCGCAGCCACAACAGCAGAACGCGGCCGTCCAGCTGGTCGATCAGCGCCGTCATCCGCTCCACCCAGCTGCGCTGAAGCTGGTCGCGCACCTGCTCGAACCGCTGGGCCGAGATGTCGCGCAGGGTGCACAGCAGGTGCTTGTTGAAGTGGAACTCCGTGAAGTCGACCTCAGGATACAGCGTCTTAAGCGCGGGATGGGCCTGCAGGAACCGGTCGTTGCGGCGCGGATGCACCCGGTAATAGGGGTTTGAGATATTTTGCGCCCCGAGCATCTGCACCACGGTCAGCCGGGCCTTGCGGGCAACTTCGATCAGGGTGTCGTCCTGCGCAAAACTGTCCAGGCCCGCATTCACGCTGCCCAGGTTGACGCAGTCCACCCCCAGCCGGGCCTGCAGCGAGTCGACAAACGGAAATTCAACGAATCGCCCGTAGACTTCGGTTCCGCCGAGGAAGGCAACGTAGGGTTCATCCAGGGGCTTCCGCGGCCCCCGCACCAGCAGTCTGGATTGACCATACCTGCACGGTTCCCCCGCAAGCGCCCCCGCGCTTTTGAGTTCATAGCTCATAGTACCACCAATTTTTCACCCGAGACTCACTCTGGCGGGCAAGCATTGCAATTTCCCTAAAGTGAGAATTTGCCTCAAATCCGGGCCAGCTACCCTTGTGTCTGCCCTTCCCCGGCCAGTAAGGTTGCCGCAGATATTTCAGGAGCCTGAGGCATGGAAATTCAGAAGGTTGGAGTGATCGGCGCCGGGCAGATGGGCAATGGCATTGCCCATGTCATGGCGCTGGCCGGGTATGATGTTGTGCTGAATGATGTCAGCCAGCAGGCGCTGGACGGGGCGCTGAGCCTGATCCACAAGAACATGGAGCGCCAGGCCGGCAAGGGAAAGATCACCGAGGCGGACATGAAGGAGGCGCTGGCGCGCATCCAGCCCTCGCTGAAACTGGCGGACGTGGGCGCAACCGATCTGGTGATCGAGGCGGCGACCGAGCGGGAGACCGTGAAACAGGCGATTTTCGAAGACCTGCAGCCGCACCTGCAGCCGCATACGATCCTGACCTCGAACACCTCCTCGATCTCGATCACCCGGCTGGCCAGCCGCACCGACCGCCCCGAGCGCTTCATGGGGTTCCATTTCATGAACCCGGTGCCGGTGATGCAGCTGGTGGAGCTGATCCGCGGCATCGCCACCGACGAGCCGACCTTCAACGCCTGCCAGGAAGTGGTGGCGCGGCTGGGCAAGACCTCGGCCAGCGCCGAGGATTTCCCGGCCTTCATCGTCAACCGCATCCTGATGCCGATGATCAACGAGGCGGTCTATACGCTCTATGAGGGCGTGGGGTCGGTGAAGTCGATCGACGAATCGATGAAGCTGGGCGCCAACCACCCGATGGGGCCGCTGGAGCTGGCGGATTTCATCGGCCTGGACACCTGCCTGGCGATCATGAACGTGCTGCACGACGGCCTGGCGGACACCAAGTACCGCCCCTGCCCGCTGCTGACCAAATACGTCGAGGCGGGCTGGCTGGGCCGCAAGACCCAGCGCGGGTTCTATGACTACCGCGGCGAGGTGCCGGTCCCGACCCGGTAACTGCCCGGACAGAACAAAGAAGCGCCCCGCGGGGCGCTTTTTCGTTTGCGGCAGCGTGATCAGGCGGGCTCAGCCCTGCTTGCCGAGGCTCAGCGTGTGCTCGCGCAGCCAGGCCATGAAGCCGCGCGGATCGGTGTGCAGCTGCTCCATCTGCTCATCCGTCAGCGGCTTGCCGACCACCGGTGCCTGCGGCTTGTTGCAGGAGCGGACGATCTCGTGCAGCAGCAGGCCTTGGCGCAGGATCGGCGAGACCTGGCAGGCGATCTGGTACCAGCGCGAGTTCGAGCCGGGGAAGTAGATCGGCACCACCCGGGCGCCGGAACGGCGGATCAGCTGGGCGGTGAAAACGTTCCATTCGCGCTCTACTGCGGGGCCGAACCAGCTGTCAGAGGACATCACCACGCCGGACGGGAACAGCGCCACGGCGCCGCCTTCCTTGAGGAACGCCATGGTCTTGGCCCGCATGTCCACCATCTTGCGCTGCGCTTCGGGGTCATGCGGGAAGGGCACCGGGATCATGAAGGAGGTTGCGGCCTCGTCCAGGCCGGTAAGCACCGAGCGGGTCAGAATCCGGTAGTCCAGGCGGCGGCGGCCGATGAGATCGGCAAAGATCATGCCGTCGACCATCCCGTGCGGGTGGTTGGCGACGATCACCACCGGGCCGTCGGCGGGGATATTTTCGATCTGCTCCTGCGGGGTCTGCAGGTCGATGCCCATGATGTTGAGCGCGCCGCGCCAGAACTTCTGGCCGCGGTAGTTTGCGTTCTGCTTCTCGAACCGGTTGACCATGCGCAGAATCGACAGTTTGCCGGTCAGCCATTCGATGGTCTTGATTGCCAGCGACGTCCAGCGGTCGTCGAAAGAATTGGCATAGGTCAGCGTGCGCCGGTCATAGACCTCGCCGGTCTGATCAGCGGTCTCCGGCGCGACGCCGGTATTCCTGTCGTGTGCGGTATCCGCCAATGTGCCTTATCCCGTTCCGCTGCCGGCGCGGCCTAGTAGCCCTCGCCGAACTTGTCGGCCACCAGGGCCTCCAGCGCATGCGCCAGCGCATCAGCATCGGGCCCCGAGGTCTCGACGTCAATAGTCGTTCCTTTCGAGGCTGCCAACATCAAAAGGCCCATAATGCTGTCGCCGGACGCGGACATTCCGTCCTTCAGCACCTCCGCGGTGGCGTCAAACGCTTCGACCACCTCCACCAGCTTGGCGGAGGCGCGGGCGTGCAGCCCCTTTTCATTGATGATTTTCAGCGTCTTCAGAGCCATTTAATGTGCCTGCTCCCCGTCAGGGTTTACGTTCTGGGCGTTGATGTACTTGCGCCCGGCCTCCATCGCCTGCCGCACCGCGTCGGCAACCGGCAGATGGCGGGATTTTGCCAGTTTGATCAGCATGGGCAGGTTGGCGCCATAGAGGATTCGCCGGTCCGCGGGCGCGCAGGCCTTGAGACTGAGGTTGGAGGGCGACCCGCCGAACAGATCGGTCACCACCACAACACCGCCGCCGCTGTCGACCTTGTTGGCTGCCGCGCAAATCTCGTCCTGCTTGGCGGCCCGGTCGTCGTCCGGGCCGATGGCGATGGCCATCAGGCTGGGCTGCGGACCCACGACGTGTTCCACCGCGGCGAGGTACTCCCTAGCCAGTCCGCCATGCGCTACAATCACAATCCCGATCAACCCGGCCTCTCACTTCTTTTGCTGGCCTTGCAGCTCGCGGTGTCTAATTGACACTTGCAGGCCGTCTTCCGCAAGGGCCTTGGCCAGGGTTTCCGCCATTGTGACCGATCTGTGCTGGCCGCCGGTACAGCCGAAGGCGATGGAAAAATGCGACTTTCCTTCCTCGCGGTAGGCCGGCAGCAGCAGACGGGTCAGATCCAGCACCCGGTCGAAGAACGGGGCGAAGCGGTCATCCGCCTTGACGTAGGCCTGCACCGCGGCATCGGTTCCGTTGCGCTGGCGCAGCTCCGGCTTCCAGTACGGATTGGCCAGGAACCGGCAGTCGAACACCATGTCGATGCCATGCGGCATGCCGCGCTTGTAGGAGAAGCTTTGCACCGACAGCGCCAGGGTGCGCCCGCCGGGGGCGAACCAGCGTTCGATCTCTGCCTTCAGCTGGTGGACGTTCATGTCGGAGGTGTCCAGCAGGATATCGGCGCGGTCGCGGATCAGCGCCATCAGATCCAGCTCGCGGCGCACCCCTTCCGCCGGGGATTCGGCGGGTGCCAGCGGGTGGCGACGGCGGGTCTCGGAGTAGCGGCGCAGCAGCACGTCGGGGTGCGAATCGAGGTAGAGCACGGTCAGCTCCAGCTCGCGGCGGCCGGACAGCATGTCGATCACATCCAACAGCGCGCGCGGCGAGAAATCCCGGTTGCGGCTGTCCAGCCCCAGCGCCATCGGCCGCGGCGCGGCGGCGGCGTCGAACAGGCCTGGCAGCAGCCGCAGCGGCAGGTTGTCGATCGCCTCAAACCCGAGATCCTCGAGCACGTTGATCGCGGTGGTCCGGCCGGCCCCGGAGGGGCCGGTGACCAGAACCGCCGGAACGGCCTTGTTCTTCTGTTCAGGCATCCGGATCCAGTGCTCCGCATCTGAGGAATTGCATCAGGGCGGGGGCGAAATGCGCGCCGTCCACCCGTTTGACCCGGGCGACCTCCTGCCCCAGCAGCCGGGTGGTATGGCGCACCGGCAGGCGTTCGGTCTCGGCCTCGTCCAGATCAGCCAGCAGGGCCACCGGCACCGGGCTGCGGATCTGCGCGTGCAGCAAGCCCATGAAGCGGGCCTCGACCAGGCCGCGGATCGGTTCCGGGGCGCTGGCAACCACCTGCCCGTCCATCCGCCGCAGCAGCACCCGGTCGTCCGCCACCAGCTGGGCGCCATAAGCCATCAGCTGCAGCGCCAGGGCCGACTTGCCCTGGCCGGAGGTGCCGGTGATCAAAAGCCCCCGCCCCTCCAGCGCGACGCAGGAGGCATGCAGAATGAGGCTTTGTGTTTCAGGCATGGGCTAAATCGGCTTCAGACAGGCAAGCCTACCACAAAACGCGCGCCAAGCGGCTCAGAAGTGACGTCAGCCTCGGTGGGACGGATGTTTTCGGCCCAGATCACGCCGCCATGCGCCTCGACGATCTGCTTGGAGATCGCCAGGCCGAGGCCCGAGTTATTGCCGAAATGCTCCACCGGGCGCTGCGAGTAGAAGCGTTTGAAGATCTTCGACAGCGCCTGGTCCGGGATGCCGGGGCCGGTGTCCTCGACCACCACCAGAACCCGGTTGGCGCGGCGGCGTGCCCAGACGCGGATGGCGTCGCCTTCCTCGCAGAAGGAAATGGCGTTGGTGATCAGGTTGACAAAGACCTGCGCCAGCCGCGCCTCCAGGCCCTGCAGCAGAATCGGCTGGGCGGGCAGATCGGTGATGTAGTCGATCCCCTTGGCGCGGGCGTCTTCGCCCAGGTACTGGTTCAGGTTGCCCAGCATCGCTAGCAGGTCGAAATCCTCTTCCTCCTCCTTCACCAGCTCGGCGTCGAGCCGCGAGGCGTTGGAGATGTCGCTGACCAGCCGGTCGAGGCGGCGCACGTCGTGCTCGATCACGTCCATCAGCTTTTCGCGCTGGTCGTCGCGGCGGACCATGCGCAGGGTGCCAACCGCAGATTGCAGGCTCGCCAGCGGGTTCTTGATCTCATGCGCGACGTCGGCCGCAAACTGCTCGTTGCTGTCGATCCGGGAATACAGCGCCTTGACCATGCCGCGCAGGGCACGGCTGAGGCGGCCGATTTCGTCGGGGCGGGCCGACAGGTCCGGGATCCGGATCCGGCCCGGGTTGGATTTGCGGCTGCCGCGCTCGCGGCCGAGCTCAGCCGCCTCTGCCAGATCGGCGAGCGGGTTGGCAATGGTGGAGGCCAGCACCAGGCTGAGGCCGACAGATACCAGCAGGGCCACCACGAACATCTGCAGCACCCGCTCCTGCTCGCCGCGCACCAGCGCGTCCACCTCGCCGGTGGGCGAGGTCAGGGCAATCACCCCGACGGCGGTGCCGTTGTGCATGATCGGGGTGGCCGCGGAAATCACCCGGCTGCCGCCGGTGTCCACCACGGTTTCAACCCCGGTGCCGCCGTTCATCGCCCGGTCGACCAGCCCGCTGAGGCGGGTCTCCAGCGACAGGCCGCCGGCGGCAGGGTCGGCGTCCGGCGCGCCGCCGTCGGCAATCCCCCACAGGCGCGACAGCGCATCGCTGATCAGCGTCGGGCGCTTGCCGCTGTCATTGAGCACGTTCAGGGCATCGCTGCGGTCCACGCCCTTGATGCTGGAAATCAGGTTGCCGGTGGTGTCGAACACAAAGGCCTCGACCCCGCCGCGCAGGCTGAGGCCGGCCAGCGTGTCCTCCACCTGGATGCCGTCGCCGGCGGCAAAGCTGACGGCCCCCGCGGCCGGCATCTCCGCCTCGAACACATCTGCGGCCAGCATCGCCTCCGACACAAGCGCGCCGGCGCGCTGCTGCACCAAGCTTTGCCGCGACGAGTTCAGGTAGAGGATGCCCGCGACCAGGATGATCAGCGCAATCAGGTTGAAGGTGATGATCTTGCGGGTCAGCGGCGAGCCCTTGAGCGACAACAGCCCCCGGCGGGCGCGCTTGACCTGCATTTCCCGCGCGACCGACTGATCGGGGGTGACCCAGTCCTCCCCCAGAACCACATCGCCGTCCTGCTGGCGTTGCATAACACTGGTATCGCGCATCCGCGCCGCTCCCCTGGCCGGGGGCACTTGGCCCCGCTTAGATGTGCCGCTTATTCTTCATTATAACGGTAACCGATACCATAAAGGGTTTCGATCGCCGCAAAATCCGAATCCGCGCTGCGCATCTTCTTGCGCAGGCGCTTGATATGGCTGTCGATGGTGCGGTCGTCCACATAGACCTGGTCATCATAGGCCACGTCCATCAGCTGGTCGCGGCTTTTGACAAAGCCGGGCCGCTGGGCGAGCGCCTGCAGCAGCAGGAATTCGGTCACCGTCAGCGACACGTCCTTGCCCTTCCAGCTGACCGCGTGGCGCAGCGGGTCCATCCGCAGGTTGCCGCGCTCCATCACCTTGGCCTCGGGCGAGGCGCTGCCGGCGGCATCGCTGCTGATCGCCTCCTGGCGGCGCAAGAGCGCCCGGATCCGTTCCACCAGCAACCGCTGCGAAAACGGTTTCTTGACGTAATCGTCCGCGCCCATGCGCAGGCCCAGCACCTCGTCGATCTCATCGTCCTTGGAGGTGAGGAAGATCACCGGCATCTGGGTTTTCTGGCGCAGCCGCTGCAACAGGTCCATGCCGTCCATGCGCGGCATCTTGATGTCCAGCACGGCCATATCCGGAAGCTTCTTGTTGAATGCATCCAGCGCGGCCTGGCCGTCGTTATACGTTTCGACCTCGAAGCCCTCGGCCTCAAGCGTCATGGAAACCGATGTCAGGATATTCCTGTCATCGTCAACCAAAGCAATCTTCGACATCGGAATTGCCCCTAATCTGCTCTGTTCTGTTTGTTTTTACCACTTTCATCGCCGTTATAGTGCGCCGAATCAATCCCATTTGAAGAATCGGGGCTATCTTTGGGCCCGATTAGGGCAAAAATACCTTAGCGCCAGCTGAACAGAGCCAAACATTCAGGCAGCTGCCTGCGGCGAAATCAATGGTTGCGCTAAACATTGGCTTGGTGGCGCTAACTAGATGAAACCGGCCTGTTCACCGCCTAAAACGCCATGTTAAGACCTTCGCACCGGCAGCGATGCCGTTTCTATTGCCCCATTGGCGCAGCCGCGCAGCCTGCGTGCCGCCCGCGCCGCCACAGGAGAAAAAACGCATGACATCTGGACGGGTTAACCCGCAATTCCGCCTCGAAGATCAGGGCATCGAGGGTCTGGGCAATGTCTATTACAACTTCATGGAGCCGGCGCTGATCGAAGCCGCGCTGCAGCGCGGCGAAGGCACGCTGGGCAATGGCGGCGCCTTCCTGGTCACCACCGGCAAATTCACCGGCCGCTCGCCCAAGGACAAGCATGTCGTCAAAACCGACAGCGTGCGCGACACCATCTGGTGGGACAACAACGCGGCGATGAGCGCCGAGGGCTTTGACGCACTCTATGCCGACATGCTGGAGCACATGAAGGGCAAGGACTACTACGTCCAGGACCTGGTGGGCGGTGCCGACCCGGCGCATGCGATCAACGTCCGCATGGTGACCGAGCTGGCCTGGCACAACCTGTTCATCCGCACCATGCTGCGCCGTCCGGACCGCGAAGACCTGGATGATTTCATCGCCGATTTCACCGTCATCAACTGCCCCAGCTTCCAGGCCGACCCCAAGCGGCACGACTGCCGCAGCGAGACGGTCATCGCGATGAACTTCGACAAGAAGATGATCCTGATCGGCGGCACCGAATACGCGGGCGAAAACAAGAAATCGGTGTTCACCCTGCTGAACTACCTGCTGCCTGAAAAAGGCATCATGCCGATGCACTGCTCCGCCAACCACGCCAAGGGCAACCCGGTCGATACCGCCGTGTTCTTTGGCCTCTCGGGCACCGGCAAGACCACCCTGTCGGCCGACCCGGACCGGGTGCTGATCGGCGATGACGAGCATGGCTGGGCCAATAACGGCACCTTCAATTTCGAGGGCGGCTGCTATGCCAAGACCATCAACCTGAACCCCGAGGCAGAGCCGGAAATCTACGCCACCACCTCCAAGTTCGGCACCGTGATCGAGAACATGGTGTTCGACCCGGAGACCAAGGAGCTGGATTTCAACGACGACAGCCTGACGGCCAACATGCGCTGCGCCTACCCGCTGCATTACATCTCCAATGCATCGTCCAGCGCCCGCGGCGGCCACCCGAAGAACATTATCATGCTGACCTGCGATGCCTTCGGCGTGCTGCCCCCGATCGCGCGGCTGACCCCGGCGCAGGCGATGTACCACTTCCTGTCCGGCTTCACCTCCAAGGTGGCCGGCACCGAGCGCGGCGTGACCGAGCCGGAGCCGACCTTCTCCACCTGCTTCGGCGCGCCGTTCATGCCGCGCCGCCCGGAGGTTTACGGCAACCTGCTGCGCGAGAAGATCGCCCAGCACGGCGCCACCTGCTGGCTGGTGAACACCGGCTGGACCGGCGGCGCCTATGGCACCGGCAGCCGGATGCCGATCAAGGCAACCCGCGCGCTGCTGACCGCGGCACTGGACGGCTCGCTGGCGGATGCGGAATTCCGCAAGGACGCGAACTTCGGCTTTGACGTGCCGGTCAACGTGCCGGGCGTGCCGGAACTGCTGCTGGATCCGCGCCGCACCTGGGACGACAAGGACGCCTACGACACCCAGGCGGCCAAGCTGGTGCAGATGTTCTCTGACAACTTCGAGCAGTACCTGCCGTTCATTGACGAGGACGTGAAGGCCGCAGCCATCGGCTGACGCTTCGCAAATTCCTCTGAGTAAAGAAAACCCCGGCCTTTTGGCTGGGGTTTTTCATTTCAGGAAATAAAATTTCACGGAAACCATTTCTTAACCCTTTCCTCCGCAAATTTTCCGCAAGCACAGCTTTGCGGCTGTTTCTTTCAGATTTGCGCCGCACCCAGGGAGGGGCCAGAATGGACAAAGAGGCTTTGACAGTTTTCAACAGCATTTTCAGCTCCGGCAGCGCCTTTGTGTACCGCTGCGCCAATGACGAGAATTTCACGATGCAGTTCATGGCCGGGCAGGTCGAGAAGCTGTGCGGCTGCCCGAAATCAGACATTATTGGAAATTCGAAGGTGTCATACGTCGGCTTGACCCATGCCGACGACATTGATCGCGTTTATGCCGACGTGGACGCCGCCATAGAAGCCGGGGAGAACTGGGACGTTGCCTACCGGCTGCACCGGGCCGACGGCTCAGCCGCCTGGGTCCGCGAGCGCGGCAACGCAGTCTACGACGACAGCGGAGAGATGGTTTTCCTCGAAGGGCTGGTGGTGGATGCCTCGGCCGAAGTCAGCCTGCGCAAGCAGCTGGAAGTCACCCTGCAGAAGACCGAAGCGGACAATGCCGAAATCCTGAAATTGGCAGAGAACATCCTGCGGTCGGTACAGAAACTGTCCATTCTGGCCATCAACGCGGGAATCGAGGCTGCCCGGGCCGGGAAAGCCGGCCAAGGTTTTGCCTTTCTGGCGCGTGAGATCAAGGCGCTGGCGGACGAGAACAACGCCTGGGCAAACCGGATCACCGATCAGATGGCGGGCCGCGACAGCGCGGCCCGGGAAAAGATCATGCGCGCCAGGGAAGCCGATCAGGCCTGAAGGGACCCGGAAACCATGTCCCGGACCTTGACCGCGTAGCGGTCGGTCATGCCGGAGACGAAATCCGCCAGCGAATGCATGGCGGTATATGGGTCCTCCACCCCGCGCAGGTCCAGGTCCACGGCGCGGATCAGCTGTGCCCAGTGGGGATGCTCCTTGCCGAGCCTGGCCGGGTCCCAGCCGCAGGCGGCAAGGTCAGTGTACAGCCCGTGGAAGTGATCAAGGATGCGGTGCAGGACCTGGCGGCCCGCGACCTCAAGCTCTGTCTTGCGGCGGGCGGCAAAGATCCGCTCCACCGACAGGCGCTGCAGCTCGGCAAAGGCGTCGGCCTTGGCGGATGCGCCGATCAGGTCACCGTCGAATTCGCCGCTCATGATGGCGTCGTAATTGTCCAGGAAGGCCTGCATGGCGGCGCTGGTGGCGGCGCCGATGGCCAGTGCACGCAACAAGGCGACACGCTCGCCCAGCGGCATTGCGGCGTCTTCCTCGCGGTTGCGCTTGCCGGTGATGTCTTCCAGCACCGCGGCCACGTCCGCGCGGTCCAGATCGCCCACCGCGCCTGCGTCCTCGATATCCATGATCCGGTAGCAGATGTCGTCCGCAGCTTCGACCAGGAAGGCGAGCGGATGGCGGCGGTACCAGCCGGCGCCTTCGCGGATCATGCCGGTGGCGGCGCAGATTTCATCCAGCAGCGCGGTGTCGGAGGCAAAGACGCCGAATTTCTTGAGGCCCGCGTAGGGCGCCGGGCCATCGCCGCAAACGGCATCGCGCACCTGGCGGGTGCAAGGATATTTCAGAAAGGCGGCCAATGTCGCGTAGCTGAGCCGCATACCGCCCTCGCGCCGGGCCATTTCCAGCCGCCCGGCGATGCGCAGGCCCTGGGCGTTGCCCTCGAAATGGGCAAACTCGGCCTGCTGGGCTGCCGGCACCTGAGAGGCCAAGCCCTTGTCTGCGCGGAACTGCATCGCGAACCAGCCGCCGATGCTGTCCTCGCCGGAATGGCCGAAGGGCGGGTTGCCGATGTCATGCAGCAGGCAGGCGGCCTGAACGTGGCCCGCTATGCGCAGCACTTGATCGGGGGTGATGCGGTCTGCCACCAGCAGCGCCTGGCCGACACCGGAACCCAGCGAGCGGCCGACGCTGCAGGTCTCCATGCTGTGAATCATCCGGTGGTGCACGTGGTCGTGGCTGTAAAGCGGGTGCACCTGGGTTTTCTGCGCCAGTCGGCGGAACGGCTCGGAGAACAGGATGCGGTCATAGTCCTGCAGATAGGCCTCGCGCCCCGGGGCTTCGGGATACTCCGGGCGGCACAGCCGCCCCGGGTTCAGCAGCCTGTTCCACTCCATTGCCATGTGCCTGCTCCTTTGCCTGTTTGAGAGCGCTTAAACGGGAGGCGGCAAGGAAATGCAAACGCTTCAGCGCGGCGCGATCCCGGCGGGCTCCAGCTTGTGCTCCGGCTCCACGTGAATCACCACCTGCATGCCCGGGATGGCGGCGCGCAGGGCGGCCTCTAGGCGGTCGCAGATGTCATGGGCGGCGCGCACCGTCATGGCACCATCGACCACCATGTGGAACTCGACAAACAACGCGCGGCCGGCGCGGCGGGTTTTCAGCCCGTGCACCTGCATCGCGCCATTGGCGGTGCGGTGGATGATCTCCTCGATCCGGGCGCGCTCGCCTTCGGGGGCAGCGGTGTCCATCAGGCCGTTCACGGATGCGGCGATCACCAGCCAGCCCTCGCGCAGGATGTTGACGCCGACCAGCAGCGCCAGCAGCGGATCGAGCACCGCCCAGCCGGTGGCAAGCGCCAGCCCCAGCCCCGCCAGCACCCCGGCGGAGGTCCAGACATCGCTCATCAGGTGGCGGCCGCCGGCTGACAGGGCCGGGGATTTCAGCCGCCCGCCTGCGCGCAGCAGAACCCGCGCCCAGGCCAGGTTCACCAGCATCGCCAGCGCGTTCACCCCCATGCCCGCCGCGCCCCAGTCGGCATCACTTGCGCGGGTCAGCGCGCTGATGGCCTCATGCAGGATCACTAGGGCAGCAATCACGATCAGGATGCCCTCGATCACCGCCGAGAAGTATTCGGCCTTGTGGTGGCCGTAGGGGTGGCCTGCATCGGGAGGCCGCTGGGCATAGCGCACCGCGAACCAGGCCATCACCGCGCCGCCGATGTTCACCAGCGATTCCAGCGCGTCCGACAAGAGCGCCACGGAGCCGGTCATCATCCAGGCAGCAACCTTCAGCGCCATGACCGAAAGCGCGACCAGGATGGAACCGGTTGCCAGCTGTTCTGCGCTGAGCCGTTGATGCATGGCGCCCCTGCCCTTCCCGCTACATCAGCAAGCCGCGGCGCAGCAGGTTCAGACCGGCGATCAGCAGCACCACCAGCGTCACCCGCCGGAACAGCGCCTGGTCGATCCGGTCGTGCATCTGCCCGCCGATCCACATGCCCGCCACGGCCGGAACAATCAGCGCCAGTGAGAAAGGCGCGGTTTCCGCCCGCATCACGCCCGACCCGATGTGGGCCACCAGCAGCGCCACCGCGCCGAGACCGTAGATCACCCCCTGAACCCGGATCTGCTCTGTCTTTTCAGTATTCAGGGCCGTGAGGTATGCAACCGTCGGCGGTCCCCAGACGCCGGAAACACCGCCAATCAGACCCGCGATACCGCCCACCACGGCCTCGCTGCGGCGGGAGGGGTTGGAGATGGAGAATGTCATTCCCATCAGTTGGATACAGGCAAAGACCGTGACCGGCAGGCCGATCACCAGGAGCAGCGCCTGCTGCGGCAGCAGCCGCACCGTCTGGGCGCTCAGCAGCAGGCAGACAAGGCCGATCAGCAGAAACACCCGGAACTTGCGGATCGAGGCCGCCGCCGCGCCCGGCCCCTGCCGCAGCGCCTGCATCCCGTTGGTGATCAAGGTGGGCAGGATCAGGCCGGCCAGCGCCAGATCCGGTGCCAGAAACATGCTGAGGCCGGAGATCAGGATCATCGGCATGGCAAAGCCAACCAGCCCCTTGACCGTGCCGGCCAGCAGCGCAATGCCAAAACCCGCTGCCAGCTCTGCCGGGGAAAGAAGCGAAAACAATGCAGTCATGCCTCCGCTCTATCACATCTTCCGCGTGCTGCACGGGCAAAATCAGCACGCAAGATTTGATCCAAATGACGCACCGATGAGTATTTTTGTTGCGCTGCACCTGCAAAATGATTTACCACCGGGCGACCGAAGAAGGATCTGATTCATGGCCCACGACGGACAGGACTTGCATATGAAACCGACTCTCATTCCCGACCTGCTGGCGCTGACCGCCGCATCGCTGGAACCGCTGGACCAGCTGTTTGAGGCCGCGCGCGCCTCGGTCCGGGACATGGTGAGCGAGGAAGGCCGGGTATCCGGCCGCCTGATCGAGGAAAACCAGGTGGCGGCACACGGGCTGTCGTGGCTTGCCACCTACGTCTACTGCCTGCGGCAGATGCAGAAATGGGCGGAGAAGCTGCAGGCCGAGGGCAAGTTCGGCGAGATGGAGCAGCTGATCCACCAGATCGGTTTCGGCGAGTACCTGCTGCAGGTGAGCGGCGGCATCCAGATGAACCAGGGCGAGATCATCCGCCTGCAGGATCTGGGCGTGGGCCAGGAGTCCCTCAGCGGCCTGAATGTGCCTGCGGTGGAAACGCTCTGCGCCCAAGGCAACAGCCAGGCCGCCCGCACCCGGCTGGTGGAGCTGATGGAGGAACAGGCCGGTTCCACCATGTTCGGCAACTCCGGCCTGGAGGAAGAGCTGGAGATGATCCGCGACCAGTTCCGCCGCTACGCGGTGGAGAAGGTCGAGCCGAATGCCCACGAGTGGCACCTGAAGGATGAGCTGATCCCGATGGAAGTGATCGAGGAACTGGCCGAGATGGGCGTCTTCGGCCTGACCATCCCGGAGGAATACGGCGGGTTCGGCCTGTCGAAGGCCTCGATGGTGGTGGTCTCCGAGGAGCTGTCGCGCGGCTATATCGGTGTTGGCTCGCTGGGCACCCGCTCTGAAATCGCGGCGGAGCTGATCCTGTGCGGCGGCACCGACGAGCAGAAGGCCAACTGGCTGCCGAAACTGGCCAGCGCCGAGATCCTGCCGACCGCCGTCTTCACAGAGCCGAACACCGGCTCCGACCTCGGCTCCCTGCGCACCCGCGCGGTGAAGGACGAGAACGGTGATTACAAGATCACCGGCAACAAGACCTGGATCACCCACGCCGCCCGCACCCATGTGATGACTCTGCTGGCGCGCACCGATCCGAACACCACCGACCACCGCGGATTGTCGATGTTCCTGGCGGAAAAGACCCCGGGCACCGACGAGGCCCCCTTCCCCACCCCGGGCATGACCGGCGGCGAGATCGAGGTGCTGGGCTACCGCGGCATGAAGGAATACGAGCTTGGCTTCGACAATTTCCACGTGAAGCAGGAAAACCTGCTGGGCGGCGAGGAGAACAAGGGTTTCAAGCAGCTGATGGAGACCTTTGAATCGGCCCGCATCCAGACCGCGGCCCGTGCCATCGGCGTGGCGCAGTCGGCGCTGGATATCGCCATGCAATACGCGCAGGAGCGCAAGCAGTTCGGCAAGTCGCTGATCAACTTCCCGCGCGTATCAGGCAAGCTGGCGATGATGGCGGTGGAGATCATGATCGCCCGGCAGCTGACCTATTTCTCGGCCTGGGAAAAGGACCACGGCCACCGCTGCGACCTGGAGGCCGGCATGGCCAAGCTCCTGGGCGCGCGGGTTGCCTGGGCGGCCGCCGACAACGGGCTGCAGATCCACGGCGGCAACGGTTTTGCGATGGAATACAAAATCTCCCGCGTGCTGTGCGACGCCCGTATCCTTAACATCTTCGAGGGCGCTGCGGAGATCCAGGCGCAGGTCATTGCCCGCCGCCTGCTGGGCTGAGCGCCGCCAGTTACTACCGCAGGGGAGCAATCCCCTTCTTGCCCGGCGTTCGCGCCGGGCTTTTTTGCGCCGCACGGAACTGCGCTGCATGCGTCCGGCCTGCAACCGCAGCGCAAAATAAATCTGTTTCCGTTTCGGGCTGTTCGCACCCGGGGGAAACCTGTTTATCAAGGGGGCATGACACTTTTGCGCCGCCTCCTTCTGCCGTTTCTGCTTCTGCTGTCCGCCTGCGGCAGTGCGGTGCCGCCGGACCAGTCCCCCCGCATTCTGGCGATGGGGGATTCCCTTCTGGCCTGGCACAGCCTCGCGGGCAATTCCATCTCGGACACGGTGTCGCGGGAATTGCAGGAACCGGTGGTGGACCGTTCGGTTTCAGCCGCGCGGATTCTTTACAAGCTGCCCATATCGGGGGCCGCCGGGATGAACATCGGCAAACAGTACACCCCCGGGGAATGGGACTGGGTGATCGTGAACGGCGGCGGCAACGACCTGTGGCTCGGCTGCGGCTGCTTTGCCTGCGACCGCAAGATGGACAAGCTGATCTCGGCTGACGGGCGCAACGGGGCCATTCCCGCGATGCTGTCGGAGCTGCGCGCGACCGGCGCCAGGGTGATCTATATCGGCTACCTGCGCAGCCCCGGGGTGGGGTCGATGATCGAGCATTGCCGCGACGAGGGCAACGAGTTGGAAGCCCGAATTGGCAGGATGGCGGAACAGGATGAGGGCATCTACTTCCTGTCGAACAAGGACATGGTGCCCTATGGCGACCGTTCCTATCACGCGCTGGACATGATCCACCCGTCAGTCAAGGCCAGCAGCGAGATCGGCCGCAAGGTCGCTGAAATCATTCGCGCGAACTGAGGCTGTGTGACCACTTTCCCGGTTCCGGTCTTGTGTTGCCTGCTGCCGCCTTTCAAACTGCGCCTGTCCATGGCTGCTGGAGGCCCTGATGCGGTGTGCCGCCCTGATCTGTTCCATGCTGCTGGCCAGTGCCTGCACCGGCGATGAAACCCTGTCGGCCTATGGCGCCGCGGGCAAGACGTGGCAGCTGCACAGCATTGATGGCGACCCGTTTGCCGCCGCCGCTACCCTGTCCTTCCCTGAACCCGGCAGGATTGCCGGCCGCGCACCCTGCAACAGCTTTCACGGCGGCCAGACCGCGCCCTATCCCTGGTTCGAGACCGGGCCGCTGGCGGTGACCCGCGCAGCCTGCCCGCAGCTGGCAGAGGAGGCGGTATTTCTCAAGGCGCTGGAGGAAATGTCGCTGTCGGAAGTGTCCGGCGATGTGCTGATCCTCAGCAATGAGGAAGGGCGCGAGATGCTGTTCAAAGCCGGCGGCTGAGCAAATCCAGCAGCCGGCCGCGCGCCTCCGGCGGCGGGTGGTTGCCCAGCGACGGTGCCAGATGCGCCTCCAGGAAATAGCCAGTGGTGCGCAGCGCCAGCACGATTTCGGCATCTTCTGCATCGCCCTGGCCCAGCATCACCGGCGGCAGCGGCAGCAGCCGGTCCGCCCAGCCGCCAGCGCCTTCACGTGAAACAGCCCGCCCCGTTTTCGGCGAGACATAAGCCAGCCCGAAGCGGCTGCCCGTCACGGCGCAGGCCGACAGGTCCAGTCCAAAGCCCATCTCCTCCAAGAGCGCCATCTCCCAGCGCAGGTAGGCGAGCGGCCAGAGCGCCTCATTTCCCAGAAGATCCAGCAGCCGTTCGCTGCGGGTATATAGGTCCGGATGCGGCTCGCGTTCCGGCAAGCAGAAGGACAAGAGCGCGGTGACCGTATTGAGCCCCGCCAGCGCCAGCCGCCCGGACAGCGCCGCCGCCGCCCGGCTGCGCAGCGGTTCGGCGTGGTAGCTGCCGAGGTGATCCTCCAGCCGCGCCCGCCAGGTCACGTCCAGCTGTGCACCGGGCTGCAGGATGGGCGCCATTTTGCGGCTGGCGCCGCCGCGGACCATGCCCGCGTGACGCCCGTGTTCCTCGGTGAAGACGTCAATGATGGCCGAGCTTTCGCCGTGGCGGCGCACCGAAAGCAATATGCCGTGATCACGCCACTCCAACACCGGGCCTCCCTGTCCTGCGGTCCGCCCCACCAGAGCGCATTGCCGGGCGGGCTGCAAGCGGCAGGGTCATTCCAGACCGGGTTCGTCCAGCAGGTGGCGGCCCTGCCGGTCCTCGACCTCAATCACCCAGAGGTCGGGGTCGAATTGGCGCTGGCGGCGGATGGAACCGTCGACCTCTGCCTCGCCCCCGGCGGCCAGTTCATCCCATTTGCGGTTACCGCTCATCAGGTCATAGGTGCGGTGAAAGGCGCGGGCCTGGCCGTCCAGCGTGTTGAGCTTGACCAGCACCGCGCCGGCGGTGTCGTCGCCATGAGAGGTGATGAAGGCCGGGATGTCCTGAAACCGCAGGCGGGCCAGGTAGGCGTCAACCCAGAACCGGGCGGTGAGGCGGGTCATGCCGCACCTTCGCCAGCGCCCGCGCGCAAGGCGAGTGCGGGCGCCTCCGGCGGGAGTATTTCTGCAAAGGTGAAATGCATGGGCGGCGTCAATTGCCGTCCTTGAAGTCGAGGCCCATTTCGGAATAGCGCTCGGCCTCTTCCAGCCAGTTCGGGCGCACCTTCACCTGCAGGAACAGGTGCACCTTGCGGCCCAGGAATTCCTCCAGCTCGGCGCGGGCGGCCTGGGAGACGGACTTGATGGTCTCGCCGCGCTTGCCCAGAACGATGCCCTTATGGCCGTCGCGGACCACATAGATGATCTGGTCGACCCGGGCGGAGCCGTCCTTGCGCTCTTCCCATTTCTCGGTCTCGACGGTCAGCTGGTAGGGCAGCTCCTGGTGCAGGCGCAGGGTCAGCTTCTCGCGGGTCATTTCCGCCGCGATCATCCGCATCGGCAGATCGGCGATCTGGTCCTCGGGGTAGAGCCAGGGGCTTTCCGGCAGCTTGCCCGCCAGCCACTGGCGCAGGTCGTCGACGCCGTGGCCGCGCTCTGCCGAGATCATGAAGGTTTCGGCAAAGGTGTAGCGGCTGTTCAGATCCTGGGTGAGGCCCAGCAGTTTTTCGGCCGGCACCTTGTCGATCTTGTTGATTGCCAGGGCCACGGTGCGGCCCTCGCCGATTTCAGCAAGGCCTTCGAGGATGGTTTCAACGCCTTCGGTAATGCCGCGGTGGGCCTCCACCATCAGCACCACAACGTCAGCGTCCGCGGCACCGCCCCAAGCGGCGGCCACCATCGCGCGGTCCAGGCGGCGGCGGGGCTTGAACAGGCCGGGGGTGTCAACGAACACCAGCTGCGCGTCGCCCTCCATCGCCACGCCGCGGATGCGGGCGCGGGTGGTCTGTACCTTGTGGGTCACGATCGAGACCTTGGCCCCGACCATGCGGTTCAGAAGGGTGGATTTGCCCGCGTTGGGCTCTCCGATCAGGGCAACGAATCCGGCGCGTGTGGTCATCAATACACATCCTGTTTGCAGAGCCGATCCCCTACAGGATTTTACCCACAGGGGCCAGAGGCGTTTTGAAACCGGGTTTCAGGCGCAATCTCACAGGCTTGCCCTATGTCAAAGACCTGTGGCAGATCCCGTGTGAAAACCGCAGCGCCAAGCCAATCCGACAGCCAGGCCTTTCTTCGAGAGCACACAAGGGGGCCTGCCTGATGAACCGCCGGGACTTTCTGTTTAGCACTGCTGCATCTGCCGGGGCGCTTGGCGCGGGGGGATGGAGCCTCGCGGGCGCGCCTGCAGCGCATCAGCTGACGATCCAGCCTGCCAGCTTTACTTTCCGTGAGACGCCGACCCAGGGGTTGGTGAGCCTGTCGCCGGATGCGCCGCCGCCGGTTCTGTATGGCACCCGGGGCAAGCCCATGCGGCTGCGGGTGGCCAATGGCACCGAAGATTACACCGCGATGCATTGGCACGGGCTGCGGATTGCCAACGCGATGGACGGGGTGCCGTACCTGACCCAGATGCCGATCGCGGGCGGCGAGGTGTTCGAGTATGAATTCACCCCGCCGGATGCCGGCACCTATTGGTATCACCCGCACTGCATGACCATGGCGCAGATGGCGCATGGGCTGACCGGCGTGATGGTGATCCGGGAAGCGGAAGATCCCGGGTTCGACGCCGATCAGGCGGTTAACCTGCGGGATTTCCGGCTGGATGAGGACGGCGCCTTCCTGCCCTATTACACCGCGCGCGGGGCCGCACGCGGCGGGACACATGGCAATGTGCTGACCGCGAACTGGCTGCAAGCGCCGGTCTATGATCATCCGGCCGGCGGTTTGGTGCGGCTCAGGGTGGTGAACTCCGACACCACCCGGATCTACAAACTGCACCTCAGCACCGCTCAGGCGCGGATCATTGCCTGGGACGGGCATCCGGTAGCGATTGAGCTGCCCCTGCCCTCGGCCAAGGAGCCGTTGCTGGTTGGCCCCGGACAGCGGGTGGATTTTGCAGTGCGGATGCCCGCAGACGAGGGGCAGTCGGCGGAGCTGCTGGCAGAGCTTCCAGGCCAGCCCACGCGCACCATGGCGCGGCTGAGGTCCGTTGGCGCGGACCTGGTGCGGGATTTGCGGGAGCTGAAGCCGCTGCCTGCCAACCCGGTTTCCAGGCCGGACCTGGCACAGGCTGAGGTTCATGATTTCGTCTTTGGCTGGACGCCGGAGGGCGGGCCGCCGAATGACGGCTACTGCGGCTCGATGGGCTACAGCTTCTGGTCGATCAACCGCACCCCCTGGGCCGGCGATGCGGCCAAGGGCACTGGCCCGCTTGCCACCCTGAAGCGGGGCAAGAGCTATGTGCTGCGGCTCAGGAACGAATCGCCGAACCTGCACCCGATCCATCTGCATGGGCTGGCCTTTGTGCCGATCCGCTCCAACCTGCGGACACTGCCGCCGCTGGTGACCGACACAATGCTGCTGCTGAAGGACGAGGTGGCCGAGATTGCCCTGGTCGCGGACAATCCCGGCGACTGGGCGTTCCACTGCCATGTGATCGAGCACCAGAAAACCGGGCTTGCGGGCTATATCCGCGTGGTCTGAGACTTAGCCCAGCTGTTCCAGCAGCGCCTTGGCGGCAGCCTGTTCGGCCTGACGCTTGGAGCCTGCGGTGGCCTGCGCCTCGGTGCCGTCCTGAAGGCGCGCCGCGATGGTGAAGACCGGCGCGTGGTCCGGGCCGCTGCGGGAAACCTCAACATAGGCCGGCGGCTTCTGCCCGCGCGCCTGCGCCCATTCCTGAAGCGAGGTCTTGGCATCGCGCGCATCGCTTTCGACCTGATGGATGCGATTGCCCCACAGGCGCAGGATCATCTCCGCCGCTGCGTCAAAGCCCGCGTCCTTGTAGACTGCGGCAATCACCGCCTCCATCGCATCGCCCAGCAGCGCCTGCTTGCGGCGGCCGCCGGACATCATCTCGGAGCGGCCCAGCTTCAGCACCGCGCCAAGGTCGATTTCCTTGGCGACATCGGCGCAGGCCTCCTTGCGCACCAGCGCGTTGAAACGCGGCGCCAGCTGGCCTTCGCTGGCGGTCTTGTCGTGCTCCAGGAGCGCGGTGGCCATCACCAGCCCCAGCACCCGGTCACCCAGAAACTCCAGCCGCTGGTTGTCCTTGCGGGTGGAGGAGGAGACGGAGGCATGGGTCACGGCGCGCTGCAGCAGGTCGGGGCGGGCAAACTTGTGCCCGATCCGCTCCTCGAACGCGCGCAGTTCCTTGGACAGCTTCACTGGATCCCCTTGAAGAAACGGTCGCTCCGCCAGGTCCAGAAATAGAGCATCGAACGCCCGGCAGAGGAGAACATGATCCGGTCGGCGCGGCCGATCAGGTTTTCAAACGGCACGAAACCCACACCGCCCGCGGACTGCGGCAGGCGGCTGTCCGAGGAGTTGTCGCGGTTGTCGCCCATGAAGAAGTAATGCCCTTCGGGCACCTGGTAGACGCTGGTGTGGTCCATGCCCTGGTTGGTGATGTTCAGGATCACATGCTCGTTGCCGCCGGGCAGGGTTTCGACCTGGCGCGACTTCTTGCAGACGGCGCCCTGGCCCACCGGCGCGTTTTCGCAGCGCGGCATCGAGCCCTGCGGCCCCTGGCGCTCCATCACTTCCTCGAACTCGCCGGCATCCTGCAGCTTCACCGCTTCACCGTTGATGAACAGCACCCCGTTCTTCATCTGGATCTTGTCGCCCGGAAGGCCGATCAGGCGCTTGATGAAGTCATTGCCGTTCACCGGATGGCGGAACACCACCACATCGCCGCGCTCCGGCTCGCCGCCCATCAGGCGGGTGTTGTCGCCGTCCAGGAAGCCGCAGATGTTCTTGGCGTCGATGTTCAGGCCGACCGCCGGGAAACGGATGCTGGGGCAGGAGGCATAGGAATAGCCATAGGCCATCTTGTTCACGAACAGGAAATCCCCGATCAGCAGGGTTTCCTTCATCGAACCGGACGGAATCCAGAAGGGCTGGAAGAACAGGGTGCGGAAGACACCGGCGATCAGCAGCGCGTAGACGATGGTCTTCACCGTCTCGAGGATCGAACTGCCGGTCTTTGCTTTGGCCGTCATCAGGCTCTCCGGTTTGGAAACAGGGTCCGGGGCTACATGCGGGCCTGAAGGGGGCAAGTCAAGTTCCGGAGGGCAATTCCGCCGGGTTCACGGCAATGGGACGGGCTTCGATCAGCACAAAGGCCTGCGCCCAGGGGTGGTCATCGGTCAATGTCACGTGAATCACCGCCTCGTGGCCGGGCGGGGTCATCTCTTGCAGCCGCTCCGCGGCCCAGCCGGTCACATGCATCACCGGCTGGCCGGTGCGCAGGTTGGTGACCGCCATGTCCTTCCAGGCGATGCCCATGCGCAGGCCGGTCCCCAGCGCCTTGGAGCAGGCCTCCTTGGCGGCCCAGCGCTTGGCGTAGGTGCCGGCCACGTCGCGGCGGCGCTCGGCCTTGCGCTGCTCGGTCTCGGTGAACACCCGGTTGCGGAAGCGGTCGCCGAACCGGTCCAGCGTGCGCTGGATGCGCTCGATATTGGCGAGGTCGGTTCCGATGCCCAGGATCATTCTTCCAGCCGCTTCAGACCCAGTTTGATGCCATGGCCCAGGAAAAGGCGGTTGACCATCAGGATGACGGCCAGCAGGAGCAGGAAAATGCCCGCGAGGTAGACAAAGGGAATTGTCTGCCGCGCCTCTGTCACCATCGGGCTGTTCCAGTAGAGCGGCAGCTGGATGATGGTCAGCACCGCCACCACCCCGGTCATTGCCGCGGCGCAGAACCAGGCATCCCTGCCCGGCAGGGGTGCGCGGGTCGCCCGGGCAATGCGCATCCCTTCCACAACAGAGGCGATCATCGGCGGCAGCACCGTCGCCAGCCCTGCGGGCATGGCGATCCCGAACTGCCCCAGCAGGAGGCCTGCCAGCAGCATCGCGACAGAGGCCCCCATCCACCAAAGACCGTAACGGATCAGATTGACTTGCATATTCACCTTCCCCCCGCATCGCAGCCATCGGCCTGCGTATTTTCAGCGCTGCCCGACTCATGCTCCTGGCAGATCTGCGTTGTTTCCTCGTCTTGCAGCGGCACGTCCAGCAGCGCGCAATGGGCGCCCTGAGCAGACGTCCGGTGATGGCGGCAGCTGCGGCACAGGCCGAAGCTGCGCCCGCCGCGGGCTTTGATCATGCCCCTGACCAGTTGCTGCAGCGCATCCCGGACGTCCTCCATCTGGCGGTCCGGCAGGTCCACGGGCGGCGTAGCGTCCAGCGCATCGGCCACAGCCCGGCCTTGCGGTGTCAGGTCATAACGCCGTGAACGCCGGTCGCTGCCGCCCGGCCCTTCCTCGGCCAGCCCCTTGGCGGCCAGCGACTTCAGCGTCTGGGAAACCGTGCCGCGGGTGGCTGACAGGTAATCGGCCACCGCCGACGGCGTCCGGGAGAACCGGTTGGCGCGCGCGAGGTAGTCCAGCGCCGACGCCTGCGCCGGATTGAGCCCGGCGGCCCGGCGCCCGGTGCCATGCAGGCGCGAGAGCCGGTCAAGGAGGCTGGCGATTTCATGTGCCGCTGTCATGCAAGCTTGATAGCGAGTCAAAATTACCATTGCAATATTATCGACTCGCTACTATCAAAATGACGTCGAGTCGAAACCAAGGAGGTCGAAATGAAACTCGCGTATTTTGCGGCGGCGCTTACCGCCTTAGCAGCCGGGCAAACAGCACAGGCGGGCGGCAGCCACGCCGCTGCCCATGCAGAGCCGCTGCTGTCGGAAGCAAAGGAGGGAATTGCGCCGGACACCGACATCCGCAGCGTGCAGGCCAGCCGCAGCGGCGGGCATGTCACCTTCCGGATGGCAACCGGCGGTGAGGCCGGCAGCACCGTGCCGGCCGCCACAGGCTCGCTGGGCGGTGCCGGGGTGCAGGCCTATGTCTGGCCGCTGTCGCTGGATCCGTCAGCCGCGGGCTTTGAGGCTGGCAGCGGCACGCTGGCGCTGGTTGCCACCGCGCATCCGGATTTTGACGACACGCCGCTGTTTGACGAGAACGGCGATGGCGATCTGGCCAACGATGGTGCCGGCTGGCACAGCCATTGGGTCGTGCTGACCCCCAACGATGGCTGCGGCGAAGGGATGCTGTCGGTCAAGGACATCCCCGAAGGTGCGGCGCCTGCGCTGCCCGCGACGTGGCCGGGTCTGCCGCTCTACATCGACAGCCCCGGGTATTCCCCGGTCCTGAACGGCAAGGAGGTCAGCCTGACGGTGCCGCTGGCGGCTGAGGCGCTGGCCTTTGACGGGGTAACGGCAGGACTGCAGGTCAATGAAAACATCCACGCCCCGCTGCTGTGCGTGACCGATGTGTTCGATATCGCATCAGGCGACCTGAGCCTGCCCGGCAAGCTGGAGTGACCACCCCCGCGAGGAAAAGAACTGGCCCGGGGCAGCGGCAATTGCCTGCCCCGGCTTCATATTTTGACCGGCAGCTCTCAGCCGCGCGCCGCGTCCATCAGGCGGCGCATTTCCTGCACCGCCGGCGTGAGGCCGCAAAAGATGGCCTCGCCGATCAGGAAGTGGCCGATGTTCAGCTCTTTCACCTCCGGGAAGGCCGCAACCGGCTGCACGGTGTCAAAGGTAAGGCCATGGCCCGCGTGCACCTCCAGTCCCAATGCATGCGCATAGGCGGACATTTCGAGCAGCGCCTCCAGCTCGCGGTCGCGGTCTTCAAACCGGCCTTCGGCGTGGTAGTCGCAATAGGCGCCGGTGTGCAGCTCGATGACCTCGGCGCCGATGCGGTGGGCGGCGTCGATCTGCCTGCGGTCGGCAGCAATGAAAATCGACACCCGGCAGCCCGCATCGCGCAGCGGCGCGATGAAATGGGCCAGGCGGTTTTCCTCCCGAGCCACGTCCAGCCCGCCCTCGGTGGTGCGCTCCTCGCGCTTTTCCGGCACGATGCAAACCGCGTGCGGCCTGTGGCGCAGGGCGATCCTCTGCATTTCCTCCGTCGCCGCCATCTCGAAGTTCAGCGGCACGTTCAGCGCCGCCATCAGCGCATCGATGTCGGCATCTGTGATGTGGCGGCGGTCTTCGCGCAGATGCGCGGTGATACCGTCGGCGCCTGCCTCTTCCGCCAGTTTTGCGGCGCGGACCGGATCCGGATATGCGCCGCCGCGGGCGTTGCGCACGGTGGCCACATGATCGATGTTCACGCCCAGGCGCAGCTGATTTTTTGCCATGAGAGATATCTCATCCGTCTGAAGTCAAAGCCTTGCCAGAAAGACTAGACAGACGGCAGGCAAGAGCAAGCCTGCAGGCAATAATGGTACAATCCGGCGGGCGGCTCAGGCGCCGCTGTCGACTTCGGCGCGCTTCTTGATCGCGTCGAACTTGGCCTTGATCTTGGCCCTGCGGCGCTGCTGGTAGACCCGGATCACCGGCAGGCTGAGCATATAGCAGACCGTCGCCGAGATGACGCCGGGAATGATGCCGCCGATCATGTAGGGATAGAACACCTCGTTATAGAACAGGTGCAGGCCCTGCCAGTCGGCGGGCCGGTCCATGAACAGGGCGATCAGGTTGTCCTTGAGGTCGCCCCCGGCGGCCAGGAACTTGCCCACCAGGGATTTGTCGACCTCCTGATCGAATTCGGTTCCCAAAATCCAGTGCCCCGTCTGCAAGGACGCGACGCCAATCGGCACATAGGTGAGCGGATTGCCGAAGAATGTGGCGCTGAGCGAGGCCAGAATGTTGCCGTTCATCATCCGCGCGATGAAAGCAGCGATGAAGAAATGCAGGCCGTAGAACGGTGTGAAGGTGGTGAATACCCCGGCCCAGATGCCGCGGGCGATGCGTTCGGGGGAATCGGGCAGCCGCCGCACCCGGTGCTTCACATACAGGAACGCACGGCCCCAGCCGCCGCGCGGCCAGAGGAAGTCAGCCAGCGCCCGGAGGGGCGGACGTCTGTCCCGGCGCCTGAATACCAAAGCTGTCCGTCCTTCCCAGTTCCCGGCTCAGAGTTTCGGCGGCTTATCCCGTATAGTGGCGCTCTTCCGGTTTGTTCCGGAACCGCGCCACCGCGGCAACATCGCTTTCCGCCTCGAGCGTCAGCATCAGCGAGTGCAACTGCTCCACATCCCGCAGCTCCACATTGATCATAAGCCGGTAAAAGTCTGGTTTCCTGTCTACAAATTCCAGATCCGAGATATTGGCCTTTTTCTCGCCGATCAATGTGCAAATGCGCCCCAGCACGCCGGCGTCGTTGCCGATGGTCAGCTCCAGCGTGGTGCCATAGACAGCCGGATGGGTGCCGCTGTGCCATTGCACGTCCATCCAGCGCTCCGGCTGGTCCTCGAACTCGCCCAGCTTGTCGCAATCAGCGGAATGCACCACCACCCCGCGGCCGCGGTAGGTGATGCCGATGATGCGCTCCCCCGGCAGAGGCTGGCAGCAGGGCGCGCGCTCAAAGCTCTGCCCCGGCTCCAGGCCGATCACCGCCCTGCGCGGCGAGATTTCGTCGCCGTCGCCGGTGGTCAGTTCCGGATAGACCGACTGCACCACATCATGGGCGGTGATTTCGGCCGCGCCCAGCCGCGCCAGCAGCTCATTCACCCCGCTGGCGCGCAGCGCGCGGGCAGCGGTTTCCAGCGCCTTGTCGGTGGCCTTCTTGCCGACGTGCTCAAACGCGGAGCGCGCCAGCTCGTGGCCCAGCTTGACGAAGCGCGCCCGGTCCGCCTCGCGCAGGGCGCGGCGGATGGCGGTGCGGGCCTTGCCGGTGGTGGCGATCTCCAGCCAGCTCACCTGCGGGGTCTGCCCCTCGGCGGTGATCACATCCACCGACTGGCCGTTCCGCAGCCGGGTCCACAACGGCACCCGGATGCCGTCCACCTTGGCGCCGACGCAGGCATGGCCGATGCGGGTGTGAATGGCATAGGCAAAGTCGATCGGCGTGGCACCCTTGGGCAGCTTGATCACGTCGCCCTTGGGGGTGAAGCAGAACACCTGGTCCGAATACATCTCGAGCTTCACCGCCTCGAGGAATTCGTCGTGGTCGTCCTCGGCGTCAAACTGCTCGGTCAGCGAGGCAATCCATTTGGCGGGGTCCACAGCAAAGGGGTTCTCGGTGCGCACACCGTCCCGGTAAGACCAATGCGCCGCAACCCCGGTTTCTGCCACGTCGTGCATCTGGCGGGTGCGGATCTGCACCTCCACCCGCTTGCCGTCGCGGCCCGACACCGTGGTGTGGATCGAACGGTAGCCGTTGGACTTCGGCTGGCTGATGTAATCCTTGAACCGGCCCGGCACCGCCCGCCAGCGCTGGTGGATGGCGCCCAGCGCGCGGTAGGCGTCCTCTTCCGACCCGGTAATCACCCGGAAGCCGTAAATGTCGGAAAGCCGCGAAAAGCCCTGGTCCTTGGCCTGCATCTTGCGCCAGATCGAATAGGGTTTCTTGGCGCGGCCAAAGACCTCCGCCTCGATCCCGGCCTTTTCCAGCTCCAGCCGCATGTCGCCGGTGATCCTGTGGATCACGTCGCCGGTTTCGCGCTGCAGGGTCACGAAGCGGCGGATGATCGACTGACGGCCTTCGGGATTGAGCACGCGGAAGGCCAGATCCTCCAGCTCCTCGCGCATCCACTGCATCCCCATGCGGCCCGCCAGAGGCGCATAGATATCCATTGTCTCGCGCGCCTTCTGGGCCTGCTTCTCCGGGCGCATCGCCTTGATCGTGCGCATGTTATGCAGGCGGTCCGCGAGCTTCACCAGGATCACCCGCAGGTCCTTGGACATCGCCATGAACAGCTTGCGGAAGTTCTCCGCCTGCTTGGTCTCCCGGCTGCTGAGCTGCAGGTTGGTCAGCTTGGTGACGCCATCGACCAGCATCGCCACCTCATTGCCGAAGCGGCGGGCGACTTCCTCGTAGTTGGCCTTGGTGTCTTCGATGGTGTCGTGCAGCAGCGCGGTGATGATGGTCGCATCATCCAGGCGCTGTTCGGTCAGGATGGCGGCCACCGCCACCGGATGCGTGAAATAGGGCTCGCCCGAGTGGCGGAACTGCCCGTCATGCATCTGCTCGCCAAAGGCATAGGCTTCGGCGATCCTGTCCGCGTTTGTCTTGGGGTTGTAGTTGCGGACCAGAGCAATCAGGTCGTCAGGGGAAATCATGTCCGGTCCGCAGCCTCAATAGTCCAGATGCGCGCCTCAGCCCTGGCCCTGGGCCTCCATCAGAGCGCGCAGCAGTTTCTCTTCCGACATGTCGTCGTCGGCCGGCTTGTCGTTGTCCGCACCCATCAGCAGAGCCATGGAATCCTCTTCCGGCTCGTCGACCTCGATCTGGGTCTGGTTGCTCTCGATCAGGCGCTCGCGCAGCTCATCGGCGCTCTGGGTCTCGTCGGCGATTTCGCGCAGGGAAACGACCGGGTTCTTGTCGTTGTCGCGATCGACGGTGATCGGGGCACCGGCCGAGATTTCGCGGGCACGATGCGCTGCCAGCATCACCAGCTCAAAGCGGTTGGGCACCTTATCTACGCAATCTTCAACCGTCACGCGGGCCATCAGCGACTCTCCAATTCATTCCGTGTCCAGAAGGCAGACATTTACGCCCAAATCTTTCTCTTGACAAGGGCGGAAAACAAAGCATTGCGCCGCTCAGAGAGGCGTCACCTCAGCCACATCCCGAGGCTGCAGTTCCGCCAGCATCTCTGCCGCGGTTTTCTGCAGCACCGGGTGGCGCCAGCGCGGCGCGATATCGGCCAGCGGCACCAGCACAAAGGCGCGGTCCTGAATGCGCGGGTGCGGCAAAATCAGCTGCCCCGGCGCATCCTGCATCTGCTTTTCCAGCGGCAGCCCCTGCCAGCGCGCATATGCCGCCGCGTCCGGCAGCACAGCCCCGTCATAGTCCACCAGGTCCAGATCCAGTGTCCGCATCCCCCAGCGCTGCTCCCGCACCCGGGCGAACTGCGCCTCGACCGCATGCAGGCGCGCCAGCAGATCTTCGGCTGACAGGGCGGTTTCCACCGCCACGGCCGCATTCACATAGTCCGGCCCCGCGCCAGCCGGAAAACAGGGGGTTTGAAAGAAGCGGGACACGCTGCGCAGCGCGACCTCATCCGTCTGCAGCGCGCCGATCGCTTTTGCCAGCGTCACCTGGGGCGCATCAGCGCCGGCCGGCAAGTTTCCGCCAAGCGCAATCAGCGCCATTTTCCGGTTTGCGGCCATTTTTAACCCTATTTCAGCAGGACAGTATACTTGCGGCAAATGACAAATAACTTACATTAAGTCTACCCGTTTCGCCGTTTTCAAAAACTCACTCACGGACCCCCCGGCCGAAACGGTTATACCGGAAGGAAAATTTTGATGTTTTACAAGGACGAACGGCTCGCGCTGTTCATAGACGGGTCAAACCTGTACGCCGCGGCCAAGGCGCTCGGGTTCGACATCGACTACAAGCTTCTGCGGCAGGAATTCATGCGCCGCGGCAAGCTCCTGCGGGCCTTTTATTACACTGCCCTGCTCGAGAATGACGAGTATTCACCGATCCGGCCGCTGGTTGACTGGCTGCACTACAACGGGTTCACCATGGTCACCAAACCGGCCAAGGAATACACCGACAGCATGGGCCGCCGCAAAGTCAAAGGCAACATGGACATCGAGCTTACCGTTGATGCCATGGAGCTGGCGCCGCGGGTGGACCACATCGTGCTGTTCTCGGGCGATGGGGACTTCCGCCCGCTGATTGCCAGCTTGCAGCGCCAGGGCGTGCGGGTTTCGGTGGTGTCGACCATCCGCAGCCAGCCGCCGATGATCTCTGACGACCTGCGCCGCCAGGCCGACAATTTCATCGAGCTGGAAGAGCTGCGGGACGTGATCGGCCGTCCCCCGCGCGAGCAGAACGAACCGCGTTCCGCCACAGCCGCCCACGGCTGACCCCGGCCGCTAGGAATATCGGACCGGAACAGGCTCCAGATGGGGCGGCGCCTGTTCCGGCTGCGGTCATTTGCCGTCCTGACTGTTGATCTGGTTATGGCGGGCGATGATGTCCGCAGGCCAGCGGCTTTTGATATAGGCCAGCACTTCCAGCATCTCCTGCTCGCTCAGCACCCCGGCATAGCCTTGCATCCGGCTGCGGTAGCCGTTCCCGACCAGCTGTGCCATGCCGTGCCGGGTGATTTCCAGCAGCTGCGCGTCCGGATGGTGCCAAGTATGGCCGCTCGCATCCTGCGGCGGCGCTGGCATGTAGCCCTCGCTGTCCCGCGTCTGCCAGTCCGGCTCGCCCTGCAGGCCGGCGCCGTGGCAGCTGGCGCAATGGTCCTGATAGATCCGCTGCCCGGCGGCAACTGCCTGCGGATCCTGGTAGGGCAAAATACCGGCTGTCCGCGTATCCGCGCCCGCCAGCCAAACATACCCCGCGCCCGCCAGCCCTGCGGCAACGGCGGCAATCATCCGCTTCATTTTGTCCTCGCTCCTGATGCCATCCGGAACATCTCTCTGCCGCCTTCCGCCGCTGGAGGCTCCAATCACATCCGCGTGAGACCTGCGGCACTGGACCTTGCCGCCCGAACCGCTTACCTCTGGCGCGCAAGGAGACACCCATGACCAAGCCAGCCCTGACCCTCTATCTCGCCGCGCCGCGCGGTTTCTGCGCCGGCGTCGACCGTGCCATCAAGATCGTTGAAATGGCAATCGGCAAATGGGGGGCGCCGGTCTATGTGCGCCACGAGATCGTGCACAACAAATTCGTGGTCGACTCGCTGCGCGAAAAGGGCGCGGTTTTTGTCGAGGAGCTGGACGAATGCCCCGATGACCGCCCGGTGATCTTCTCCGCCCACGGGGTGCCGAAATCGGTGCCCGCCGCGGCCGAGGCGCGCGAGATGATTTATGTCGATGCCACCTGCCCGCTGGTGTCCAAGGTGCATATCGAAGCCCAGCGCCACGCCGAGGCCGGGCTGCAGATGATCATGATCGGCCACAAGGGCCACCCGGAAACCATCGGCACCATGGGCCAGCTGCCCGAGGGCGAGGTGCTGCTGGTGGAAACCGCGGCGGACGTGGCAACGGTTGAGGTGCGCGACCCGGACCGGCTGGCCTATGTCACTCAGACCACCCTGTCGGTGGATGATACCAAGGGCATCGTCGCGGCACTTGTGGAACGCTTCCCCAACATCATCGGCCCGCACAAGGAAGACATCTGCTATGCCACCACCAACCGCCAGGAAGCGGTGAAATCGGTGGCGCCCAAGGCGGACGCCCTGCTGGTGGTCGGCGCGCCGAATTCCTCGAACTCCCGCCGCCTGGTTGAGGTCGGCGCCAAGAACGGCTGCGGCTACGCCCAGCTGGTGCAGCGCGCCGAAAACATCGACTGGCGCGCGCTGGAGGGCATCCGCTCGGTTGCCATCACCGCCGGCGCTTCGGCTCCGGAACTGCTGGTCAACGAGGTGATCGACGCCTTCCGCGCCCGCTATGACGTGACGGTCGAGGTGGTTGAGACCGCGGTGGAAACAGTGGAATTCAAGGTGCCCCGCGTCTTGCGGCAGCCTGCGTGAACGCACAGACCAGCGTGCATACCAAGTGACAGAAATTGCACCCGCTCCGGGCCAACCGTGCTACGCATGAGGTCCCGGGCATTATTTCTGGAGCCGCTTTTATGATCACGCTGCACTTTCTGATTACCGCCTTTGTTGTCGTCCTCGCACCCGGCACGGGTGTCATCTACACACTCGCGCTGGGACTTGGCCAAGGCTGGCGCGCTTCCATCTGGGCCGCAATAGGCTGCACCTTCGGCATCGTCCCGCATCTGGCCGCTGCCACGCTGGGGCTGGCGGCGGTGCTGCACAGCTCCGCCCTGCTGTTCCAGATCGTCAAGGCGGCGGGCGTTGCCTATCTCCTGTACCTGGCCTGGCAGGCGCTGCGCAGCGGCGGCGTGCTGGCGGTGACATCAAACCGCACCAGCCAGCCCGGCTGGAAGATCGCCTGGCGCGGGGCGCTGATCAATATCCTGAACCCCAAGCTGTCGGTGTTCTTCCTGGCGCTGCTGCCGCCGTTCCTGAGCGGCAATCCTGCCAGCGCCACGCTGGAGATGTCGGTTCTGGGGCTGGTGTTCATGGCGATGACCTTTGCCATCTTTGTGCTCTACGGCCTGTTTGCCGCCCAGGCCCGCGCGTACCTTCTAAACAGTGAGAGGGTGCTGAAGTGGATGAGCCGCGGCTTCGCCGCCGTTTTCGCAGGCCTTGCCGCACGGCTGGCAGTGGAACGGGCCTGACGGCTTATCCTGGAGAAACCCAGATGAGCGATGACAGAACCATCAGCGTGTATAATGACCGCGCAGCGGAATACGCCGCGCTGTTTGCCGCCAGAACGGATGCGGGGGAGGAGGCCGATTTCCAGGCTTTCACCGCTCGCCTGCCGGAGGGCGGCACGGTGTTGGACCTTGGCTGCGGCCCCGGCCATTGGGCAGCGCGGTTCCGGGATGCAGGCTTTCGGGTGGCCGCACTTGATGCCGCGCCGGAAATGGCGGAAGCCGCCCGCGCCGCCTTTGGAATAGAAGTCATCACCGCAGGGTTTCACGCCCTGGATGCAGAGGCGGTGTTTGACGGTATCTGGGCCTATTTCAGTCTGCTGCATGTGCCGCGGGAGGAGCTCTCCGTCCACCTGTCCGCCGTCCGCCGGGCGCTGACCGAAGGCGGCACGCTATGCCTGGCAATGAAATTGGGCGAGAGCGAAGGCCGCGATGAGCTGGGCAGATTCTATGCGTACTACAGCGAGGACGAATTGCGCGAAAAACTCGAAACCGCCGGCTTCACCCTGCTCGGCGCCCGCCGCGGCGAGGGCAAAGGACTGGCTGGCACTGCCCAGGAGTTCGTAGTACTGACCGCCCATGCCTGAATTATTTGCTTATACCGACGGCGCCTGTTCTGGAAATCCCGGCCCCGGCGGCTGGGGCGTTCTGCTGCGCGCCATGGACGGTGACACCATCGTCAAAGAAAAAGAACTGAGCGGCGGCGAGGCCGAGACCACCAACAACCGGATGGAACTGCTGGCTGCGATCAATGCGCTGGAAAGCCTGGCACGGCCCTCCACGATCACCGTGGTCACCGACTCGGCCTACGTGAAAAACGGCGTCACCAGCTGGATCTTCAGCTGGAAGAAGAACGGCTGGAAGACGTCCAGCAAAAAGCCGGTGAAAAACGTCGAGCTGTGGCAGCGGCTGGATGAGGCCCAGCGCCGCCACAAGGTGACATGGGAATGGGTCAAGGGCCATGCAGGCCACCCCGAGAACGAACGCGCGGACGAACTGGCGCGGGCGGGCATGGCTCCCTTCAAGAAGAAAAAGGCATGATGCGCGAGGGCCGCGCATGACCTTTCTGGCGCTGCTGGACTATGCCTCGGTGCTGGTCTTTGCCCTCTCTGGCGCGCTGGTCGCCAGCCGGGCGCAGCTGGATATTGTCGGCTTTGCCTTTGTTGCCTGCCTGACCGCGCTTGGCGGCGGCACCCTGCGCGACCTTCTGTTGGACCGCAATCCGGTGTTCTGGATCGGCAACCCCAATTACATCCTGCTGGCCGCGCTTGCTGCGGTGGCGGTGTTCTTCACTGCGCATCTGCTGGAAAGCCGCCTGCGCTGGGTGGTCTGGCTGGACAGCTTTGCCCTGGCGGTTGCCGTGTCCGCAGGAACCGGCGCCGCGATCTCGCTGGACAGCCCGCCGGTGATCGTTGTGCTGATGGGCATGGCCACCGGCACCATGGGCGGCCTGATGCGGGACGTGGTCTGCAATGAGGTGCCGCTGGTGCTGACGCAGGGCGAGCTGTACATCACCTGCGCCATGGCAGGCGCCATCACCGCCGTTGCTGCCATCTGGCTGGGGTTTGAGCTGAAGTTCGCATTGCTGGCCTGCGCCGGGGTCTGCTGGGTGCTGCGGGCGGGCTCCATCCTGTTCGGCTGGCATCTGCCGGTCTACAAAAGCCGCCCGCCGCGCAGCTAGGGCGTGCCTTCGCAGCAGCGCCTAGGCGGTGCTGCGGCTGCCTTCCAGGTTCCTGAGAAAGGCCTGCCCCTCGGTGCTGATCCTGGCCTTGCGGCCCTTGCGCCGGTGCCAGACCAAAGCCAATTCGTGATACTCCCGCAGCTTGCCGTCCTGCAGCAGCTCCTCCTTGATCTGCAGCGCCGCCGAGAAGCTGTCCGCCAGGCGCCGGTCCTCCTCCTGGTTCTTGTCGAATTTCAGCCAGTAGCCCGGCTCGATCGAAGAGGTGAAGTGGTTCGCCCGGCCGCGGGCCTTCTTGTTCAGGAAGCCGTCGCGCGAACGCAGGGCATAGTGGTTGAGCTGCGCCGCGGAGTAACCGTAGCTGCCGCGCACATGCAGGGCGCCTTCCAGCTCCTGCTCAGGCAGCAAAGTGCCATCGGCCAGCTGCCAGTTCACCTCCGCCGGCGGCACCGCCAGGAACGGCCTGTGCACGCCCATGCGGTCAAACTTGCCGTTGTTGCGGAAGGCGGTCTTGAAAAAGCGGTGCTCGTCCGGGCGCCCCTCCTCCGGCTCCGCCCTGACAAAGGCCTGCGGCACCGGGGGATGATCCACAAGCTCCACCCCGGCATTGCCGAAAATGCGCCAGACAAAGGAGACCGCATCGGCATCCGGCCGCGCCGCCAGCAGGCCCGGCAGGGTGCCGTCCCCGGAGTTGATCTGCAGGAATTCGTCGACATCGACCACCAGAACCCAATCGGCCTGCGCCACCTTGGGCTCGTATTCTGCCCACATCAGCGCGCTCTTGTGCGGTCCGCGCCGCATCACCCGGCTGAAACGGTGCTCGACCACCCCCATCCGGTGCAGGCAGCGCAGGATGTGATCCGTGGGATCAGAGCAATCATTGGTGAAGATGACAAAATCGCTGACGCCGATAGATTTGTAGTGGCTGATCCAATCGAGGATATAGGCGCCTTCATCCTTCATGGTGGTCACAACCACCACTTTCGGCGTGCCGGCCCGGCCGCTGTCCTGGGTCATCTGCAAATGCTCTCTGCCTCGGTTATCCGCCGTTTTGGCGTGGTTAACCCACCTTAACCATCCCATACGCCAGCGCAGCAGAATTTGCGCACTCTGCCGCAGGCTGTGGCGCTGGCGCCGCAACAGGGATTATTTGCCGGTATAGCGCTGCCAGAGCCAGATCAGCACCAGCGCCCCCAGAACCGCACCGACGAAACCGGCCATGAACCCCATAACCGCCAGCAGCCCGCGCAGCACCAGACCGCCGACCAGCGCCCCGGCCATGCCGATGCAGACCGTGGTGATGATATCGGTTTCCAGTTTCATCAGCCGGGTCGCTAGAAAGCCTGCCGCGGCGCCGATGATGATCAGGGCTATGATGGGCATCAGACCCTCCGGTTACAGGCGGCTGCCCTTGGGAACCGGGAAGCCGCGCAGGAATACATCGGGATCCTGCGCGCTTTTACCTGCCCGTTGCAAGCGCAAGAGCTGTACTGCCCCCTCCCTGCAGGCCACGGTCAAGCTGTCGTCCAGCACCTCTCCGGGCGCGCCCTGCCCGTCCGCAAGCCGTGAGGCCAGCAGCTTGACCCGCTGGCCTTCCACTTCGCACCAGGCGCCGGGAAAGGGGGACAATCCGCGGATCTTGCGGTCCACTTCCGCTGCCGGGCGCGACCAGTCGACCTGCGCCTCTGCCTTGTCGATCTTCTCGGCATAAGTGACGCCCTCATCGGGCTGCACTTCCGGTGTCAGCTCCGGCAGGCGGCTCAAGGCTTCGACGATCAGCGCCGCGCCCATCCCCGACAACCTGTCGTGCAGCTGCGCGGTGGTTTCTTCCATGCCAATTGCGGTCGCTTCGCGCAGGAGCACCGGACCGGTGTCCAGCCCCGCCTCCATCTGCATGATGCAGATGCCGGTTTCCGCGTCGCCGGCAATGATCGCCCGGTGAATCGGCGCCGCGCCGCGCCAGCGCGGCAACAGGCTGGCGTGTATGTTGAGGCAGCCGTGCCGGGGCGCATCCAGAATGGCCTGCGGCAGGATCAGGCCATAGGCCACGACCACCGCCACATCGGCATTCAAAGCGGCAAAGGCGTCCCGCTCCTCCGCGCCTTTCAGCGAGACCGGGTGACGCACCTCCAGCCCCAGGGCCGCGGCGCGGGCGTGGACCGGGGTTGGACGGTCTTTCTTGCCGCGGCCCGCAGGCCGTGGCGGCTGGCAATAAACGGCGGCAATGTCGTGCCCGGCCTCCACCAGCGCGTCCAGCACCGGCACCGAAAAATCAGGCGTTCCCATGAAGATGATGCGCATCGGCGTCCCCGTCCCTGCCCCGCTGCCATGCCGCACATCCGGTTGAACCGGCCTGCGTCAACGCAGGGTCTCGCCCGGTTCCGGAGTGGGCGTTTCGCGCTTGCCCTGGGGGCGGGGCCGGGCGCGAACCGGGCCGCAGGCGGCCCGGGAGTTCAATCTCCGGCCTCAGCCGTTCAGCTTCTTCGCCTTGCGGATCAGCATGTCGCGCTTCACCTTGCTCAGATGGTCGAAATACATCCTGCCGTTCAGGTGGTCGATCTGGTGCTGCACCGAGGTTGCCTCGATGCCGACGAAATCCCTGCGGTCCACCATGCCCTGCTCGTTGATGAAGCGGACAGTGACGGCGCGCGGGCGTTTGATCTTGGCGGAAACGCCGGGCAGGTTGGGGCTGGCCTCGTCATGCTCGCGCAGCTCGACCGAGGAATGCAGGATCTCCGGGTTCGCCAGCTTCACCGCGCGGCCGCGCTCGGTGGAGCCGTCCACCACCGCCAGCCGCAGCATCACGCCGATCTGGTTGGCGGCCAGGCCCACACCCGGCATCGCCTCCATGGTGTCGACCATGTCGTTCCAGATGCCGCGGATCTCGTCGGTGATCTCTGTCACCTCATCAGCCTTGGTGCGCAGGCGCTTGTCGGGCCAGGGCAGGCAGGTGCGGACGGTCATGTCTGTGTGTTTCCTCAGGCGCGGGCGCGTTCGCGCTTCAGCTTCTGCATCTTGCGGGTGATCATCTGGCGCTTCAGCGGCTTCAGGTAATCGATGAACAGCTTGCCGTTCAGGTGGTCGATCTCATGCTGCACGCAGGTCGCCCACAGCCCGTCGAAGGTCTCGCGCTGCGCATTGCCGTCGCGGTCCATCCATTCGACCTCCACCACCTTGGGGCGGGTCACTTCGGCGTATTGATCCGGGATCGACAGGCAGCCTTCCTCATAGACATTGGTTTCGTCCGAGGCGGAGATGATTTCAGGATTGAACATCACCAGCGGGCGCGGCTCGCCGTCCTCTTCCTTGACGCAATCCAGCACAATCAGCCGCTGCAGGATGCCGATCTGCGGCGCTGCCAGGCCGATGCCGGGCGCGGTATACATGGTTTCCAGCATGTCGTCCGCCAGCGCGCGCAAATCATCGCTCAGGTCCGGCACGGGCACGCAGACCTTTTTCAGGCGGGGATCGGGATGGATCAGGATCGGTCTTTTCATGTGCTTCATGTATGCGATCAGCGGCCCCATCGCAACGCCCCCCTTGCGCGCGCCGCTGCAGCGATTAGCTTCGCAGCCAACGACACGGGAGTTCACCACATGAATTTTGACAAGATCACCGACCGCCGCGGCACTCACAGCTCGAAATGGGACAAGATGGAACAGCTGTTCGGCGTCTCCCCCGAGGACGGTCTGGCAATGTGGACGGCGGACTCCGACTATGAAACTGCACCTTGCGTGATCGAGGCGGTCAGACAGGCCGCTGAGCACGGCGTGTTCGGCTACTCCTGGCAGCACCCGGAATATCTTCAGGCGGTGCAGTGGTGGATGAAGAACCGCCACAGCTGGGACATTAAAACCGATTGGATCCTGACCTCTCAGGGCCTCGGCAACGCCATTGCGCTTTGCCTCGATGTCTGGAGCCAGCCGGGCGACGGCGTTGTGATCTTCTCGCCCGTCTACCATGAATTTGCCCACAAGGTGAACAAGGCGGGCCGCAAGGTGACCGAATGCCCGCTGGCGCGCGACGGCGGCACCTACAATCTGGACCTCGACGATGCGCAGGCGCGCCTGAACGGGACAGAGAAGCTGCTGCTGTGGTGTTCGCCGCAGAACCCTTCGGGCCGGGTGTGGACCCCGGAGGAGCTGCGCGCGGTGGCCGAATTCGCCAAGCGCAACGGGCTGATCCTGGTCTCGGATGAGATCCACCACGATCTGGTCTACCCGGGCAGCACCTTTGTGCCGATGGACGTGGCCGCGCCCGAGGCGCGGCCCTGGACCGTGACCCTGACCGCGGCTTCCAAGACCTTCAACATCGCAGGCCAGCGCACCGGCAACATGATCATCCCGGACCCGGATCTGCGGGCCGCGATGCGGCACCGTCTGAACACGCTGGATTATGACCCCAGCGCCCTTGGCGTGGCGATGATCACCGCCGCCTATTCGCCCGCAGGCGCCGAATGGGTCGATGCCCAGATTGCGCATCTGGAAGGCAACCGGAAACTGTTCGACGAGACCGTGAACGCACTGCCGGGGCTGAAGTCGCTGCCGCTGCAGTCGACGTATCTGGCCTGGGTCGATTTCTCCGGGACGGGCATGAGCCGCGAAGAATTCATCAAGCGGCTGCGCGAAGACGCCAAGATCGCCACCTCGCCCGGCGACGGCTTCGGCACCGGCGGCGAATTCATGGAGCGGTTCAACCTCGCCACTCAGCGGTCGCGGGTGGAAGAGGCCTGCCGCCGCCTGACCAAAGCCTTCTCGGACCTGCAGTAATCATGAAGCGCCTGCTGCGCCTGCTGGCGCTGGTTGTCCTGACCGGCGCCGCGTGGTTGGCCTGGCAGGCCTTTGCCCCGCGTCCCGCGCCGCCGCCGCAATCTGCGGCGGTGGACCGGATCGACCGCATCCTGATCGAGAAATCCGCCCGCCGCCTGACCGCCAGCCGGGATGGCGAGACGGTGCTGGAGTTTCCCATCGCGCTTGGCTTTGCGCCCGCAGGCGACAAACAGCAGGAAGGCGACGGCAAGACGCCCGAGGGTGTTTTCCTCATCGACCGCCGCAATCCCAACAGCGCCTATCACCTGTCGCTGGGAATCAACTATCCGCAGCCCGAGGACCGCGCCCGCGCGCAGGCCGCGGGTGTCAGCCCGGGCGGCGATATCTTCATCCACGGGCAGCCGAACGCGGTGGGCAATCTGGTCACCCTGCCCGGCGACTGGACCGCCGGCTGCATTGCCGTCAGCAATCAGCAGATGGAAACGCTATGGCGCCTGGCAGAGATCGGAACCGAGGTGGAAATCCGCCCCTGAACGGGGAACCTTTGCCTCAGATCTTGCCCTGTGACTGATCGAAGGGGATCAGCCCGGCAGGCCCGTCCGGCGACTTGTAGAAATCCAGGGGCGCTTTGTCCGCGGCGGGGGTCGAGCGCTTGAACTCATAGCGCATCTCGCCGCCCTCTTCCTCACCTGCCACGATCAGGCATTGCGACACGTGCCGGGCGCCGTCGTAGATATCGACCAGCCCGCGCAGCATCGGCGCGGTCTCCGCCTCGACCGAGAAGCCGGTCTTCCACAGCCGCAGCACCGGATACAGCTCATTGTCCGCCATCACCCGCAAACGGCTCTTGCGCCGCATCCCCTGCAGGCGGGCGGTGTCCAGCGCTTCCTGCACGGCTTTGGGTACGTAGGTATTCATAGCAGCAGCCTTCCAAATGCTTGGGTTTACACCGGTCCTTTCTTTCAACGGTGCGTCACAAATATATAAAATCAAGTGAACATTTTCGAAAATTTGACGGCTGCGCAATTTTGTTGCTCCTGTGCAGTGGCGCAGAGCGCTTGCGCGCGGGCTTGCATAGGCGCAGGCCTGCGGCAGGCCTATGTATATCCTGCACAGCAGCAGGAGCAGACGCGATGGGCCTTTTGATCGACGGGAAATGGCACGACAAGTGGTATGACACCAAATCCACCGGCGGCGCCTTCAAGCGCAGCGAATCGCAGTTCCGCAACTGGATCACCGCCGACGGCAGCGCAGGCCCTTCGGGCGAAAGCGGATTCAAGGCGGAAAGCGGCCGCTACCACCTCTATGTCTCGCTGGCCTGCCCCTGGGCTCACCGCACGCTGATTTTCCACAATCTGAAAGGGCTGGAGGACCACATCTCCGTTTCTGCCGTGCATCCTGACATGCTGGGCGAAGGCTGGACCTTCGAGACGGACCAGCACGGCGCCACCGGCGACAGCCTGTTCGGCAACTCGCATCTGCATCAGGTCTACACCCGCGCCGACGCGGAATACACCGGCCGGGTGACGGTGCCGGTGCTGTGGGACAAGGCAAATTCCACCATCGTCTCCAACGAAAGCTCCGAGATTATCCGCATGTTCAACTCGGCTTTTGACGGCATCACCGGCAACAGCGACGACTACTGGCCGGAGGAGCTGCGGGAGCCGATCGAGGCAGTGAACGCCCGTGTTTACAGCACCATCAACAACGGCGTCTACAAATGCGGCTTTGCCACATCGCAGGAAGCCTACGACGAATCCGTCGTGCCGCTGTTCGAAAGCCTGGACTGGCTGGAGGACCTGCTGTCCCAGCACCGCTACCTGCTGGGCGAGCGCATCACCGAAGCCGACTGGCGGCTGTTCACCACCCTGCTGCGCTTCGATCCGGTCTATCACACCCATTTCAAATGCAACCGCAAGCGGCTGATGGATTACCCGAACCTCTGGGCCTACACCCGCGAGCTGTACCAGTGGCCGGGGGTGGCCGGGACGGTGGGAATGGAGCACATCGTGCGCCACTACCACTACAGCCACGACACCATCAATCCGCACCGCATCATCCCGATCAACCCAGAGATCAACTGGCAAGAGCCGCACGGGCGCGGCTGACACCGGGCTGTTCCGCTGCCCAGCCGTAAATAGGGAGTTCACGCACTGCGCGGCTTAGGTTAATACGCGCAGAGCCGCACATGGCAGCCGGCCCAGGCCGGAGCGAACTCTCACCGGTGGCGACCGCGATGCATGACCTCTCTCACGACCCTGCAACCCAGCCCCGCGACCACGGCGGCAACCTGAGCGCTGCCATCGCCGAATTCGGCGGCAGCCGCGGCGGCTGGATGGATCTGTCCACCGGCATCAATCCGCACCCCTACCCGCTGCCGGAGTTCACTGCGGCTGACTGGGGCGCGCTGCCGGATGCGGATGCGCTGGCGGATCTGGAACAGGCTGCCCGCGCATTCTGGAACATCCCCGCTCAGGCGGCTGTTCTGGCCGCGCCCGGCGCCTCTGCCCTGATCGCCGCGCTGCCGGCGCTGGCTGATCCGCGCTGGGTGCAAATCACCAAGCCGACCTACAACGAACACGCCGCCGCCTTCGAGGCCCGCGGCTGGATTGTCCGGGTGCATGGACCGGCCGAAGCCAAGGTGGCTGTGCATCCCAACAACCCGGATGGCCGCATGTGGCGCGAGGATGAACTTTCCGCGCCGCTGACCATCATCGACGAAAGCTTCTGCGACATCTGCCCTGACCAAAGCCTGATCCGAATGGCCGCCCGCCCCGGCGTGGTGGTGCTGAAAAGCTTTGGCAAGTTCTGGGGGCTGGCCGGCCTGCGGCTGGGTTTTGCCATCGGCGATCCCAGACTGATTACGCAGCTGGCAACCTGGCAAGGCCCCTGGGCGGTGTCCGGCCCCGCACTGCGCACCGGCGCGCTGGCCTTGCAGGATCACGCCTGGGCGGAGGCCGCGCGCACCCGGCTGCATCAGGACGCCGCCCGGCTGGACGAACTGGTGCTTGCCAAGGGCGCCAGCCTGGCGGGCGGCACCGATCTGTTCCGGCTCTACAATGTGGATGATGCCGCCGCCTGGCAGGAAAAACTGGCCCGCGCCCATATCTGGAGCCGCATCTTCCCCTATTCGAAAACCTTCCTGCGGCTTGGCCTGCCCCCCGCGGACGGCTGGGCCCGGCTGGAGGCGGCGCTATGACCACCGCCGGGATGCTCGCTGTTGCGCTGCTGCTGGATGCCGCCCTGGGCGAGCCGAAGTGGCTGTGGTCGCGCCTGACCCACCCCGCGGTGCTGATGGGCAAGCTGGTTGGTGTCCTCGACCGCAAGCTCAACAGCGGTCACAACCGCCGCGCCAAAGGCGTTCTGGCAGCCGCGGCCCTGGTTCTGGCAGGCTTCGTCGCCGGCAAGCTGCTAGCCCTGCCCGGCACGCTGGTGGAAATCCTTGTGGCCGCCGTACTGATCGCCCAACGGTCGCTGACAGAGCATGTCGCCGCGGTTGCCAGCGGCCTACGCAGCAGCCTGGACGAGGGCCGCGCGGCGGTGGCAATGATCGTCAGCCGCGACACCGCCAGCATGACCGCGCCGCAGGCTGCGCGCTCCGCCATCGAAAGCGGCGCCGAGAACATGTCGGACGGCGTCATTGCCCCGGCTTTCTGGTTCCTGGTCGCCGGGCTGCCGGGGCTGATCATCTACAAGATGGTCAACACCGCCGACAGCATGATCGGCTACCGCAACGAACGTTATCAGGACTTCGGCTGGGCCTCTGCCCGGCTGGATGATCTGCTGAACCTGATCCCGGCGCGGCTGACCGGGCTGCTGATCGCTGCGGCCGGCGGCCAGTTGCGCCACTGGCGCGCCATCGCAGAGGATGCGCGCAAGCACCGCTCCCCCAACGCCGGCTGGCCCGAGGCGGCCATGGCGCGGGCCCTGAACACCTCGCTGGCCGGGCCGCGCTCCTATGACGGGCAGATGCGCGACTTTCCCTGGGTTCACGGAACAGGCGCCAAAAGCGCCAGCGCCGAAACCATCACCCGTTCCGTTGCGCTCCTTTGGCAGGCCTGGGCGCTTGCGCTGGCCCTGACGGTTGCCATCGCCGCGGTTTTCTAGCACATAAGACCCTGTGGGAGCGGTAAGACCAAGGAGCGCCAGAATCATGCGCCTGATACCCTTTGTCCTCGCAGCGGCCCTGCTGCCAGTTGCGGCATCAGCCCAGTGCGGCGGCGGCTTTCAGAACTTCGTGAAGCTGATGAAGGACGAGGCCGTTCAGGCGGGCTATGACAACGCCACGGTCAATGCCTTCTTTGCCGGCAGCCGCAAGGATTCCCGCGTGCTCAAGGCCGACCGCGGCCAGGGCGTGTTCCAGAAACCCTTCATCGACTTCTCCCGCCGCCTGATTTCGCAAAACAGGCTCCAGCGCGGACGCCAGATGGCGCAGAAGCACGACGCCACCTTCCAGCGGATCGAAAGCACCTATGGCATCGACCGCGGCGTTCTGCTGGCTTTCTGGGCGTTTGAGACCGACTACGGCGGCTATCAGGGCGACTTCAACACCCGCGACGCGCTGGTCACCCTGGCGCATGACTGCCGCCGCCCGGAGCTGTTCCGCCCGCAGGTGTTTGCGGCGCTGGAGCTGTTCAAGCAGGGCAACTTCGACCCGAAACGCACCACCGGCGCCTGGGCCGGTGAGATCGGCATGGTGCAGATGCTGCCGGGCGATATCCTGCAGCATGGCGTTGATGCCGATGGCGACGGCCAGGTCAGCCTGAAGACCTCCGCCCCCGATGCGCTGATGTCCGGTGCGCGGATGCTGTCGCACATGGGCTGGCAGCCGGGCCAGCCATGGCTGCAGGAAGTCACCATCCCCGAAGACCTCGACCTGTCGCTCAGCGGCACCGCGCATAAGAAATCCGTGGCCCAATGGCGCAAGCTGGGCGTCGCCGCGCGGGACGGCAGCCTGCCTGAGCCTTCGATGCGCGCCTCGCTGCTGCTGCCGCAGGGCCACAAGGGGCCGGCATTCCTCGCCTACCCGAATTTCGATGTCTTTTTCGAATGGAACCAGAGCTTCACCTATGTCCTGACCGCCGCCTATTTCGCCAACCGGCTGCAAGGGGCGGAAATCTATGATGCCGGATCGCCCGACAACGGGCTGACCGGCGCCCAGATGAAACAGCTGCAGCAGAAACTGCAGGCGCGCGGCCACAATGTGGGTGAGATCGACGGCATCCTCGGCGCCCGCACCCGTGTCGCGGTGCAGAAAGAGCAAGCCCGCCTTGGCCTGCCCGCCGACGCCTGGCCGACACCGGCGCTGCTGAAAAAGCTTTAACGCACCGGGAACCGCTCACCCTTTTCGGTGATCAGGATGACCCGGCTGCCGTTGCGGACATAGAGATCGCAGCGCCCGAAACCGTTGGTGAAGTCCACACATATGCTGCCGTCCCCGGCGATCCGGTACGTGCCCCAGGCGGTGCCGCCGCCGTTCTCCGCGGAGTAGGTGTAGGCATAGGCGCCGCCGCTGCCGTATTGCGATTCACCGCCGTCAAAGAAACGGAAGGATTGGCCCGGCAACGCCTCCAGTTCCTCCTGCGCAAAAGGTATGTCGCCTGCGTGCAGGCGCCACTCGCCGGCCGGGGCACCGCCCGCCATCAGGCAAAAGAAAAGGGGCATGATCCATCTCATGCCCCCACCCTAGCGGTTGATCCTGCAGCCTGCTGTCACGATCAAGTGACAGGCAGAATTACCAGTCGATGAATTCCTCGAAATCCTGCATGGCGCGGTTCCAAATTCCCACGGCATTGGCAAAGTCGTCCGGGCTCATGCCCTTGTCACCCAGCAGAACGTCCATCTCGATCCGCGCAGACCCCTCCTCGGAGACATAGGCACGGGCGAAACGGTTTTCAGTGTTCCACGCGTTGACCTTGGACAGGCGCACGCTGCCGTCGGTCTGATAGCCAGAGAAAAACTGGATCGCATCACAGTCCGTGTTGTTGTCGCAGCCGTAATAGTAGACCGAGAAATCGTTGCCGTAATACTCGACCTTCAGGTTCGGATCGCCGACGCTGTCGGTGGTCACTTCAACCTTGGCGCCTTCGTCCTTGAAGAAATTGGCGACGCTGTCACCGGTCTTGGCCACTACATTATCAGCCATCGCGGCGGCCGGCGCCATCAGCACCGCGGACGCGGCAATTGCTTTCAGCATGTTCATCTATCACTCCACAAAACTTCGCCGTTGCAAACGCAGGCCGGCGCAGATCCCCCCTGCACCGGGCCTCAGGCCACCATCGCCTCTGCCTTCTTGAGGTCAACCGAAACCAGCTGGCTGACACCTTTTTCCTGCATGGTGACGCCAAAAAGCCGGTCCATCCGCGCCATCGTCACCGCGTGGTGGGTGATGATCAGAAAGCGGGTGTCGGTCTGGCGGCACATCTCGTCCAGCAGGTCGCAGAAACGGGTGACATTGGCGTCATCCAGCGGCGCGTCGACCTCGTCCAGCACACAGATCGGCGCCGGATTCGACAGGAACACCGCAAAGATCAGCGCCATCGCGGTCAGCGTCTGCTCGCCACCCGACAGCAGCGACAGGGTCGACAGCTTCTTGCCCGGCGGCTGGCACATGATCTCAAGGCCGGCATCCAGCGGGTCGTCGCTTTCGACCATCACCAGATTGGCTTCGCCGCCGCCGAACAGGTGGGTGAACAGCATGGCAAAGCTGTTGTTCACCTGCTCGAACGCGGTCAGCAGCCGCTCCCGGCCCTCGCGGTTGAGGCTGGAAATGCCGTCGCGCAGGGTCTTCACCGCGCCTTCCAGGTCCAGCTTCTCGGCAACCAGCGTGTCATGCTCGTTCTGCACCCCGCGGGCATCTTCCTCGGCGCGCAGGTTCACCGCGCCCAAGGCGTCGCGCTGCCGCTTGCAGCGGTCGACCTCGGCTTCCAGCTGGTCCGACGGCGGCATTTCGTCCGGCGACACGCCCAGCTTCTCCAGCAAGGCCTGCGGGGTGATCTGCTGCGCCTCGATGATCCGGCCCGCGGCCTGCGTGACCGCCTCCTTGGCGGCATCGCTGCGCGCCTCGGACCGTGCCCGCGCCTCGCGCGCTTCCGAAGCCAGCCGCTCGCATTCGCGTTCCTTGTGCACCGCCTCGCGCAGCTCGGCCTCCGCCGCGATCAGCGCTTCGGTGGCTGCGGATTTACGCGCTTCGGCCTCAGAGATTGCCTCGTTCAGCTCTTCACGCTTTTCGGCAATCTCTGCCGGAACCGCATTGGCCTCTTCCAACTCCTCCTGCGAGGCTTCGCGGCGCTCGGCCAGCTCCTCGATCCGCGCCTCGGCGCTTTCGAGGCGGTGGCGCCAGCCGGACAGCTCCTTGGTCACCTCCTGCGCGCGCTTGGTGCGGGCCTCGCCCTCGCGGCGCAGCTCGTCATGGCTGGAACGGTGAGTCAGCATGGTGATCCGCGCCGCCTCGACCGACTGCTTGATGTCCTCAACCGCGCTGCGGGCCTGATCCAGATCGCCCAGATCCCCCAGCGCCTTTTCCGCCTCTTTCAACTGCAGGCCGGCGCTCAGCGCGTCCTCTTCGTGACGGGAGACCGCAATGCCTAGGGTTTCCAGCTTGCCTTCGGCCAGGTTGCGGTCGGCCTCGGCCCGGCTGAGGGCGCGGGCCGCATCCGCCACCCGCTGATCCGCCACCCGCCGCGCCTGGCGGGCGTTCTGGTCGGCCAGCGTCACTTCTTCCAGCTTGCGCAACAGCATCTCATGCGCGGCGCGGGCGCCGTCGGCTGTGGCACTGACGCGCTCCATCTCCTGCTTCAGCGCTTCCAGCTTGTTGAGCTGCTCCAGCCTCAGCGCCGCGGCACTTGGCGCATCCTCGGCCCAGGCGCGGTAGCCGTCCCAGCGCCACAGATCACCCTCGACCGTGACCAGCCGCTGACCCGGCAACAGCTGCGCCTGCAGTCCGGCTGCCGCATCGCCGTCCACCAGTCCGATCTGCGCCACCCGGCGCGACAGCGCATCAGGGCCGGAGACAAACAATGCCAGCGGCTCAACACCTTCCGGCAGCGCCGCATCGTGATCATAACCCGGCAGGGCAACCCAGCCGGTCGGCCCGTCCGCTTCCGCCAAGGGCGCGCGCAGATCATCCGCCAGCGCTGCACCCAGCGCCTTTTCATAGCCCGGCGAAACGGTCAGCTCGTCCAGAACCTGGCCGCCCTCGGCAGTGTCGCGTTCCACCAGCTTGGCCAGCGCGGTCACCTCGGCGCGCAGCGCCCCCAGCTCACCCTCGGCCTCGGAGCGCTGCGAGCGCGCTTCGGCCTCGCGGCTCTGGGTTTCGGTGCGCGCCTCGTCAGCTGCCGCCAGCGCCTCTTCCGCCATTTCAGAAGCTTCGCGGGCCTCCTCCTCGGCAGCCACCGCTGCCTCGAACTTCTCTGCCGCCAGCTCCAGCGCCTCCTGCGCCTCGCCCTGTGCGGCGCGGGCCTTCTCCGCTTCACCCTCGGAGCGGCCAAGCGCACGCTGGCAATCCTCGACCGCCCGCCGCGCCGACTGGTGGCGGGCCGCCAGACGGGCCACATCCTCGGTCACCTGCGCCAGGTGATCCTCGCGCGCCTGCAGGATCGACCCCGCATCGCGCGCCAGCTCCGCGGCCTCAGCCAGCTTGCCGTCGTGGCCGTCGCCGGCCTTGGACAGCTCGCGCTGCTCCCATTCCAGCCGTTCGATGGTTTCGCCTGCGTCCTTGTTCAGGCCCGCCTCGCGCTCGATATCGTTGCCCAGCTGCACGATCCGGCTGCTGAGCCGCTCGATGGTCTGGCGCGCCTGCGCCTCCTGATCGCCCAGCGAGTCGCGCTGCACCACCAGCCGCTGCAGGATGGCGGCCGCGATGGCCTCTTCCTCGCGCAGCGGCGGCAGTTTTTCCTCGAACGTGCCGCGCTGCGAAGCCGCGGCGCGCACCAGCGCCTCCGCCTTGGCGGCCTGCTCGACCCGCACCCGCAGCTCATCCTCTGAGGCCAGCCGCGCCTCATCCGCCTCGCGCCAGCGGCGGTACAGCAGCATGCCTTCGGACAGCCGCAGCTTCTCGCCGATCTCGCGGTAGCGCTGCGCCTGCCGCGCCTGTTTGGCCAGCTGCGCCAGCTGTGCCGCCAGCTGCTCGATCACGTCATCGACCCGCAGCAGGTTGGCCTCGGTGTTCTTCAGCTTCAGCTCCGCCTCGTGGCGGCGCTGATAGAGGCCAGAGATCCCCGCAGCCTCTTCCAGGATGCGGCGGCGCGCCTTGGGCTTGGCGTTGATCAGCTCGGCGATCTGCCCTTGCCGCACCAGCGCCGGCGAATGCGCGCCGGTGGAGGCATCGGCAAACAGCATCTGCACGTCACGCGCCCGCACGTCCTTGCCGTTGGATTTATAGGCGCTGCCCACATCGCGGGTGATGCGGCGCACGATCTCCAGCCCGTCGGCATCATTGAACCCCGAGGGCGCCAGCCGTTCGGAGTTGTCGATATTGAGGCTCACCTCTGCAAAGTTGCGCGCGGGCCGCGAGGAGGTACCGGCAAAGATCACATCCTCCATGCCGCCGCCGCGCATCGCCTTGGCGCGGGTTTCCCCCATCACCCAGCGCAATGCCTCCAAAAGATTGGATTTGCCGCAACCGTTTGGACCCACAACCCCTGTCAGCCCATCGGCAATGACCAGTTCGGTAGGATCAACAAAGCTTTTGAAGCCGTTCAGCCTGAGCTTGGAAAACCGCAAAGCTGCCCCTTCGTGATTCCGTATCGAGAAAGTTCAGCGGTTCCTACCCGTTGAGTCAACGCTCCGCACCCCCAAATCGGGGCAAATTCTGTTCATTCCACACCATATCTTGTGGATAACCCGCAGGATACGGCGGTCTTTTGCCAAGCCCGGGGGGATCAGGCGTCAGGCGGACCGCAACACCCGCCCCAACCTGGCAATCCCTTCCTCTATGGCCGTGTGGTTGGAGTTGGAGAAGCTCAGCCGGATCGTGTTCTGACCGCTGCCGTCGGCAAAAAACGCCTGGCCTGGGACAAAGGCCACCCGTTCCGTCTCCAGCGAGCGGGCCAGCAGCTGTGCGCCGTCCATGCCTTCCGGCAGGGTCACCCAGATGAACATGCCGCCCTCTGGCCGGGTCCATTCCACGCCCTCTGGCATATGTTCCGCCATTGCCGCCAGCATCACATCGCGGCGGCGCTGGTAGACCGCGCGCAATTGCCCGGCATGTTCATCGAAACAGGCCTCCGCAACGCCATGCACCGCCATCTGGTTGATCGAAGAGGTGTGCAGATCCGCCGCCTGCTTCAGCAGCACCATTTGCGAAATCACCGGCTTGGCCGCCACTGCCCAGCCGATCCGCACCCCGGGCGCCAGCGTCTTGCTGAATGTGCCGCAATAGATCGTCCGGCAGTCCTCGATCGAGCCCTTCTGTTCCAGTTCCAGCGCCAGAACCGGCGGCACCGGCTCCCCGTCATAGCGCAGCGACTGATAGGCCGCGTCTTCGATGATGGCGCAGTCCAGCGCGTCCGCGAGGTCCAGCAGCCGCAGCCGCCCTGCCCGGTCCAGCGTCTCACCGGTCGGATTGGCAAAGTCCGGCGAGAGATAGGCGAATTTCACCGCACTGCCTGCCTCTGCCGCGCCTTCGGCATAGCTTTCCGCGGTGCGGTTCCCGTTCAGCGACAGCCGGTCAAAACGCGGTTCATAGGCGTTGAAAGCCGCCAGCGCCCCCAGGTACGTCGGCCAGCCGACCAGTGCGGTGTCGCCCGGCGACAGGAACAGCTTGCCCAGGTAATCCAGCGCCTGCTGGGAGCCGGAGGTGATCAGCACGTTCTCCGCGTCGCATTGGATGCCGATCTTTGCCATCTCCGCCACAATCCACTGGCGCAGCGGCAGATAGCCCTCGCTCACCGAATACTGCAGCGCCTGCGCCTGCCGGTCCGGTCTCAGCGCCGCCTTGTAGGCTTCGGCAAACTCATCGGCCGGAAACAGCGCCGGGTCCGGGATGCCGCCGGCAAAAGAGATAATGTCCGGCTGGTCCAGCAGTTTCAGCAGCTCGCGGATTTCCGACGCCTTCATCCGGTTGTTGCGGGTGGCAAAGATCTGGTCCAACTGCATCGCGGCGCTCCTGGCTTATTGGCTCGTCTGGCTTGTGATCTAGGGTCACGGTAGGCGGGCGCAAATTAAAGTCAACAATACTGACCTATTGTTACAGCCTTCGTGATGCCGCCAGCCCTTGCGGCGGAACCTCCCGCGTGGTCATATAAATTGACCAATCCGCCAGAGCGACCAGATGCCATTCCAGAAAGTCCAGCCCGAGAAACTCTCCGCCTCCGTCGTCAAGCAGATCGAGCAGCTGATCCTGCGCGGCATCCTGTCGCCCGGCGAACGGCTGCCTGCCGAACGGGAACTGGCGGAACGGCTCGGCGTCTCCCGACCTTCCTTGCGTGACGCTATCAGCGAGTTGCAGGCGCGCGGCCTGCTGGCCTCCAAGGCCGGCTCCGGTGTGTTTGTCGCCGATGTTCTGGGCTCCGCCTTCTCCCCTGCCCTGATCCAGCTGTTCGCCACCCATGACGAGGCGGTGTTCGACTATCTCTCCTTCCGCCGCGACATGGAGGGGCTCGCCGCGGAGCGCGCCGCTCGGTTCGGGTCAGATTATGACCTGCAGGTGATCCAGGCGATCTTTGACAAGATGGAAGCGGCCGGCAATCCCGCCGTGTCCGAGGAAGCAGCTCAGCTCGACGCCCAGTTCCACTCCGCCATCATGGACGCCAGCCACAACGTGATCATGCTGCACATGATGCGCTCGATGTTCGATCTGTTGCGTGAGGGCGTCTTCTATAACCGCCGGATCATGTTCCAGCAGCACACCACCTATGAGGCGCTCTTGGAACAGCACCGCGCCATCAACGCCGCCCTGCAGGCCCGCGACTCGCAGGCCGCCCGCACCGCGGTCGAGGCGCATCTGGACTATGTGAAACAGGCCCTCACCGACCATCAAAGGGCTGAGCGTAACGCCGAGGTGGCCCGGCAGCGGCTGGAGCATGAGACGGGCAAGGGGTGAAGGAAAGGCCAATGGCCGAAATGCGGGACAATCCGCACATTTCGGCCATGCCAGACTGCTAGAACCGGCTCAGTCAGAGGTCGTAAGCCATGAAGACAGCGCCGGGATACGAAATGTGGCTCATTGGTGGAACCTCCTTGAAACCACTCTTCGCGTAGAGCGCCCTTGCCGGTTTCTGGTAATCACCGACATCAAGAACGATTCGTGCGTAGCCAAGCGACCTGGCCTTCTCAATCAAGGTGGCGATCAATGCCTCACCAATACGATGCCCTCGCATTTCGGGCAGCACAAAAAGCCTTTTTACCTCGCATGATTGGTCATCTAAGCGCCGCAGCGCGATGCAGCCGACATATGCACCGTCTGGCGCACGAGCGCCGAGCAGCGTGCCGTCTGGCGAACAATAGGGTATCGGCAGCCTACCGATTTCGGCATCGATTCCATGGATTTCAGGCGCGATTCCATGATCCTTTTCCAGCCAGTCCGCGTATCGCCTAAACAGTTCCCCAATCCCAGTCAGATTGTCTGAACCATTCAGTTCGTCAATGCAAAATCCCATGTCAGTGTCTCCAGACCACCGATCAGATGATGCCCTTGATCGGTATAACCACAATACAGTTTAGTCTGCTTTGGACTCAAAACGCCCCTTCCCCAAACAAAAAACCCGGCCACTCGGACCGGGTTCTTTTAACTTGTCTGTATCAGCCAGCGCTTAGTGCAGCTTGGCGTCCACATCCGCGATGGCGGCGTCGATCAGCTTGTTGGCCTCGGCGGCGGTCATCTGCTTGGAGATCACCTGGTCCGCAGCGGCAACAGCGATGGAGATCGCCTGGTCGCGCACTTCCTTCACAGCCGAAGCTTCTGCCGAAGCGATCTGCTCCTCGGCAGCCGCCAGACGGCGGGCGATGGAGGTTTGCAGATCGGCCTTGGCCTGCTCAGCTGCACGGGCAGCTTCGTCACGGGCGGCAGCCACGATCTGGTCGGCCTGGGCCTGAACTTCCTGCTGCTTGCGCTCATAGGAGGCCAGAACGGTCTGGGCCTCTTCACGCAGGGCGCGGGCTTCGTCCAGTTCCTTCTGGATGCCTTCGGCGCGGTTGTCGAGCTGGCCAGCCAGCAGCGACGGCACCTTGGCAAACAGCAGGATGCCGATGAACAGGATGAACGCCAGCGCAACAACCAGGTTGGTGTTGGACAGGTCCATGCCGCCGCCGGCCGCAAACGCGGGCGAAGCCGCGCCAAGGGTCAGGGCAAGAGCGAGAATATTGCGCATGTCCTTATCCTTTCGTCCGCTCGGCAACTGCCGCGGCAACTGCGTCTTTGTCTGCCGAACCGCCCAGAGCAGAAACCAGCGCTTCTGCGGTATCAGTGGCCACGGCCTTCACGCTTTCCAGCGCGCCAGCCTTGATTTCGGCGATAGCCTTTTCGGATTCGGCGGCCTTGGCAGCGATCTGCTCGTCTGCTTTGGCGATGGCCTCATCCAGCCCGGCCTGGATCTCTGCGCGGGTCTCAGCAGCGATGCGCTGAGCCTCGGCACGGGCATCCGCCAGAGCTTTGTTATATGCGTTTTCGGCCTCGACAGCCTTGGCTTTCAGGTCTTCAGCCGCGGCGAGGTCGTTGGTGATGGTCCCCTGACGCTCGGCCAGCACCGCAGCGATGCGGGGCAGCGCGACGCGCGACAGAATGAGGTAGATCACGACCAGGGCGACCACGAGCCAGAAGATCTGGTTCCCGAAGGTCGAGAAGTCCAGCTGCGGCATTGCGGAACCGCCGCCGTGTGCTGCCTCTTGCGTATTTGATGCCATGTCGTCCTCCTTGGGAACTTGCCGTTACACCGGGCAGCGCAGGATCTGCACTGCCCGGCCGTAAGGAAATAGGTTCCTAAGGTCTTAGACGGCGAACATCAGCAGCAGAGCGACCAGGAACGAGAAGATGCCCAGTGCTTCTGCAAACGCGATGCCGATGAACAGGGTTGCGGTCTGGCCGGCAGCTGCCGACGGGTTACGCAGAGCGCCTGCCAGGAAGTTGCCAGCCACGTGGCCCACACCGATTGCGGCTGCGCCGGAACCGATTGCTGCCAGGCCTGCGCCGACGAACTGACCGAGTTGTGCGATATCGCCTTCCATGATTTCTCTCCTTACGATGGAATGTGGTGATTTCTAGGGTGGGCGGGGCCGGTCAGGGCGCCGCCCGCTTAGCTTTTCAGATCCTGGCCTTAGTGGCTCGGGTGCAGTGCATCCTTCAGGTACACGCAGGTCAGGATGGTGAAGACGTAGGCCTGAATGAAGGCCACCAGAACTTCGAGTGCGTAAACTGCGGTGATGGCAAAGATCGGCAGGAAGCTGAACATGCCCAGTGCTGCGGCAAAGCCTGCGAACACTTTCAGAACCGCGTGGCCAGCCATCACGTTACCGGCAAGACGGATGGAGTGGCTGACGGGGCGCACGAAGTAGGAAATCAGTTCGATGATGGCCAGGACCGGGCGGAGCGCCAGCGGCGCGCTCGACACCCAGAACAGGCCCAGGAAGCCAACACCGTTCTTGACGAAGCCAACGACGGTCACGGTCACGAACACCAGCGCCGCCAGAACCGCGGTCACCGCGATATGCGAGGTGGTGGTGAAGGAGCCGGGGATCAGGCCCAGGAAGTTGGCCATCACGATGAACATGAACAGGGTCATGATGTAGGGGAAGAACTTGACGCCGTCCTTGCCGGCAACGTCCTCAACCATCTTGTAGATAAAGCCATAGGCCAGTTCCGCAACCGACTGGGCGCGGCCCGGCACGATAGCGCGGCGCGAAGAGCCCAGAACCAGAAGCGCGAACACGGCAGCAACGGCCAGTGCCATCCACAGGGTCACGTTGGTCGGGGTGTACCAGGAGATGTGATCGCCGAACAGCGCGCTCACCTGGAACTGATCCATCGGGTGGATCGCCAGCTTTGCTTCCGCCGGAGCGAAAATCAGACCCGACACAACCACCAGTGCCAGAGCTGCGAAAAAGAAAATTTTGCCCATCGGTCCGCTTCTCCTGTCGCCGGTCGCCGATCCCGTCGGATCAGTCCCGGTCTTGCGCATTTTTGTCGGCCTCATCGGCCAGTTTCTGTTCCTGGATCTCTTGCGCGGTGCGAAGCATCGTCTTCACCCCAGCCGCCAGGCCCAGCATTATAAACAGCACCATGAAGATGGGCAGGGTTCCAAACAGGTGGTCCAGCCCGTATCCGATGCCAAAGCCGATCCCGAGACCGGCCACCAATTCGATCACCATCCGCCAGGCCTGATTGGCCAGGGAATAATGCTCATCCGCGCGCGGCTTGGGCTCCTGGGCCTTACGCGCCGCCGCCAATTTCTCCTCAAGCTGCGCCATGCGCTGCTTTTGGTCGTCATCGGTCACGGGCGCCATCCTCACGCGAATTTCTATGCAGGGTGCTAAGGCCACGGGGCTTAGGAGTCAATTACAAGGATCGATGATTCAAAATATGCACAGTCATCTGTTTTCAAACGATAATTTTCAGATCGCCACACACCGCGCCGCTCTGCCGCAGCCGCCGTTAGCGCCAAACTGCCCCGGATTCCATATTCAACCGAAAGGTTGATTTTACCGGAGGGGTGGTTTTGCCAGCCGCCAGCGCACGAGCCGCCCGTCGATCAGCAGCAGCCCCAAGAGGATTGCCGCCATGCCCCACAGGTGTTCTGCCAGCAGCGTCTCGCCCAGGATATAGGTGCCCAGAAACAGCGCCGAGACCGGCGCAATCAGCGTCGGCATCGTGATGTTGGTCGGCCCCACCTTGGGCAGCACCCAGTAAAAGGCGATGAAGGCAGCCGAGGTCAGCACAAAGCCGATCATCAAGAGCGACGCCCAGGTTTCCATGCGGGTGATCACCGGCAGCCCCTCGCTCCAAAGCGCCAGCGGCGTAATTGCCGCGGTGGAGCCGGTCAGCGCAATCGCCACCAGCACCACCGGCTCCATATCCCGGAAGCTGCGCGCAATATTGACGGAGAAGGCGTAGCACAGCGGCGCGCACAGGGTGATCAGCACGGCCCAGGCTTCCGAGGACTGCCCGCCCTTCAGAATTGGCAGCGACAGCAGCACAATGCCCAGGAAACCGCAGAGCACCCCCAGCGACTTCTGCACCGTCGCCCGTTCGCTGCCGGGCCAGAAATGCGACACCACAACCGCCAGCGCAGGCGTGGTCGCGTTGACGATCCCCGCCACGCCGCTGGCGATATGCTGCTGGCCCAGCGCATAGAAGGCAAAGGGCGCTGCATAGCTGAGCGCGCCGAACCCGAACAGCGCCAGCCAGCGCCCCGCCCCGGCAGGCACCTTCTTGCGGGCGGCCAGCACGTAGATCCAGCAGCCCAGCGCTCCGAATCCGACCCGCCCCATGGACACTGACAGCGGCCCCAGCTCGCGCAGCAGGATGGCGTTGAACATGAACGACATGCCCCAGCCGATGCCGAGAATGAAAATCACCGCCCAATAGCGCAACGCCATATCCGCCGCCCCCTCAAGATGCCCTGCACCGATCCATCGCAGCTTTTGCAGGATTGTCGACCCGGTTCTTGACCTTTAGGAGTATCAGGCATGAGCGACACCCTCGACACCGTCTTTGCGGCGCTGGCCGACCCCACCCGCCGGGCGATCCTGACCATGCTGTTGGAAGACGACATGGCAGTGACCGACGTGGCGGAGCCGTTTGAGATGTCGCTGGCGGCGATTTCCAAGCACCTGACGATCCTGACCCGCGCCGGGCTGATCGCGCAGGAGAAGCGCGGCCGTGTCAAATGGTGCAAGCTGCAGCCCGACGCGATGCGGGCTGCTTCCGTGTGGATGCAGGGCTTTGGCCAGTTCGAGCCGGTGAACCTGGATGCTTTCGAACGCTTCCTGGCGGCAGAGCACCTGTCAGAGGACGCCCCCACCGAAACCTAGGGGCAGAGGCCTAGCGGACGACAAACACCGAAATTTCGGAATGCAGCACCAGGTGGCTGGCATGGGACGAAAATACATAGTCCAGGATGCCGGGCATATGCGTCGCAACCACGATCAGGTCCACCTCAAGCTCTTTCGCGGTCCGGGTCAAAATGGAGTCGATCTCCGACCCGACATCCACGGAATAGATCGGCAGCCCCTCAACCCTTGCGCCGCTGCTCTCGGCAACCTTGCTGGCAAGCGCAGCCAGTTCATCGCCGGATGAGCCCACGGTATGCGCGCCCTTGACCTGCTGATCCGTCACATGAACCAGCGTCACGCGCGACCCGTGGTTCTTGGCGAAATCCGCCGCAACGTTTATTGCCTTCTTGACAGCCGGGGGCATGTGCAGGTCGACGGGCACCATGATATGCTTGAACATTCTTCCCTCCTTCTCCTGACGCGTCCCTCAGGGCCAGTATAGCGGAAAACAAGGGGCTTATGTTGACTTGCCGCAAGCGCGCCACGGGTCGGCGCTCAGGCGCGCACCGGCTTGGCGTCTCCTTCCAGCAGCATCGCCAGCGCGGCCACCGACATCACCACCCCGATCAGCACCATGCCCGGCGGCGCGCCGCGGCCCAGCGCGATCTCCCACAGGATCACCCAGCTGGGGGTCAGATAGGTATAGGCCATCACCTTGGCCGAGGGCAGCCGCAGGGTGGCGTACTGCAACAGCACAAAGGTGGCAGAGCTGGCAAAGACCGCCAGATAGACCAGGCCGATCCAGACAATGCCCGGCAGCTGCATCCAATCGGTGGCCAGAATATCCTGCCAGCCGAACGCCGCCAGCAGCGCGCCGCCCGCCAGCAGCATGCCGAAAGTGAACACCACCGCAGGCTCGCCCCGGTTCAGCTTGCGCACCATCGGGGTGTAGATGGCGTGCAGCACGCAGCCCCAGAAATAGATGATCTCGCCCTGGCCGATCTGGAACGCCGCCAAGGCACCCAGGTCGCCGCGCACGATCACCCAGACCGCTCCGGCGGCGCCAATCGACAGGGCCAGCGCCATCCAGCGGGTGGTCACCTGCCGCAGCAGCAGCCAGCCAAAGCCTGCGCTCATCACCGGCACCAGCGTGAACACCGCCGCCGCGCTGACCGGCGCCGCCGTCTGCAGCCCGTAGAACATCAGCACGAAATAACCGCCGAACAGCCCGCCCAGCACTGCAAACCGCCAGGGCGCCCTGAAATGCGCGCGCTGCATCCCGGTGGTCGCCAGCGCCGCAACGCCGATCACCACCGCGGCAATGCCGAACCGCGCCGCGTTCAGCGCCGCGGGGGCGATCTCATTCGCCACCATCACGCCCAGCGAGAACGAGCCCGCCACCAGCGCCGAAAACAGCAGCATCGCCAGATGCCCGCGCAGCGCCTCGCTCACAGCTGCCAGTCCTTGGCCTGTTCCTTAAGGAACTTCAGGAAGGTCTGCACTTTGGTGGTGCGGTGCAGGTCCACGTGGGTCACCAGCCAAAGGGTGCCCTCCCACTCTTCCTGCGGTGCCATCATTTCCACCATATCCGGCTGCTGCCGCGCCTCCCAGGCCGCCATGAAGCCGATCCCGGCGCCGCTGCGCACCGCGTTTTGCATGGTGAAGCCGTTGGAGCAGCGGAAGGAAATCGCCTCTGCCGGCGCATTGGCCCGCAGCCAGCGCGAAAACGGGGCGCGGCTGTTTTCATCGTCATTGCCGATGAACCGGTGGTTGGCCATGTCCTCCACCCCCTGCAGCACGCCGTATTTCTCGACATAGGATTTGGCGGCATAGAGCCCCACCTGCTGCTTCATGAAAGGCTGCACCACGTTGTCCGGCTGATCCGGCGCGTTTCCCGCCCGCACGGCCACATGCGCCTCGCCGTATTCCAGCCGGAACAGCCGGTCGCCGGTCAGATAGCGGATGATCAGCCCGGGATGCATGTCCTGAAAGTCTTTCAGGGCCGGCACCAGCATCGGTGCGAAAGACGCCAGCGAGGTCACCACTAGCTCGCCCGAAACATCGTCGCCCTGCCCCTTCAGCCGCCCCACCAGCTGGCTGAACTGGTCATCGGTCGCCTGCGCCACCCGCAAGAGATCCTGGCCGGCCTCCGTCGGCGTGTAGCCGCGGGCATGGCGCTGGAACAGCTTTACCCCCAGCCGCGCCTCGATCGCGTCGATATGGCGGATCACCGTGGCATGATGCACGCCCAGCACTTCTGCCGCGCCGCTGACCGTGCCCATCCTGGCCACCTGGTATGCAGTGCGGACCTCATCCCAATTGTCCATGGCAGCCTCCTTGCCTCCAGACGCACCAACTGCGCACCAGCGCACAAATCCTGTGGGCAAAGCGGCGTTGAGTTCGAAAATGCAATAACCCAAATTCCTGTCAGCAACAAGCACAGGAACACGACCATGACCACCACCGTTCTCCACATCGACTCCTCCGCCCGCACCGAAGGCTCGATCAGCCGCGACCTCTCCGCACAGATCACCGCCCGCCTGGGCGCGGACAATGTGATCCGCCGCGACCTGGCTGTGCCGCTGCCGCTGCTGGACGGCGCCTGGATCGGTGCCAACTTCACCCCCGCCGACCAGCGCAGCGAGGCAGACAAACAGCTGCTCGCCCTCTCCGACTCGCTGGTGGAGGAGCTGAAACAGGCCGACACCATCGTGATCGGCACGCCGATCTACAACTTCTCGGTGCCCTCCACGCTCAAGGCCTGGATCGACCTGGTCGCCCGCGTCGGCGTCACATTCCGCTACGAGGAAACCGGCCCCATCGGCCTCCTGGAAGGCAAGCGCGCCATCATCGCGGTGGCCTCCGGCGGCACCCAGGCCGGGTCCGACATCGACTTTGCCACCACCTATCTGCGCCACGTGCTGGGCTTCATCGGCATCACCGAGGTTGAGATCGTCGCCGCCGACGCCCTGATGGTTGACGCCGACAGCGCCCTGGCAAAGGCAAAAACCCAGATCGAGGCGCTGGCAGCCTGACCCCCGCTGCCCTGCGCATCTGCCGTCAGCCGCCCCCGGCTGGCGGCATTTTAACGTTTGGCAGCCGGCTGCCGCCATGCCACTCTGCCCGCATCCGCATTTCAAGGTCAGGTGATTTGATGAAGAAGATCGGCATTCTCGGCGGCGTCGGCTGGGCTTCCACCATCGACTATTACCGCGCCCTTTGCGAAGGCGCCGGGCGGTTCTTTGCAGGCCGCGGTGCGGGCTCGCCGCTGCCGGTGCCGCCGATCACCATCGAATCCGTGGTGCAGGCGCAGACCCGCGCGTTGCGCGGCCGCCCGGGGGATGAGGCCAGCTGGGCCGCCTTCGACGCCGTCTTCCGCGAGGCGATGCTGACGCTGGAGCGGGCCGGCTGCGACTTCGCCATCATTGCCTCCAACACCCCGCACGCACGCCTGCACGCGATCCGCGAAGGCGTGATGATGCCGGTCCTCAGCATCTTCGACGCCACGGCAATAGCCACCGCTGCAACCGGCGCCACCCGCGCACTGGTGCTGGGCACCGCCGTCACCATGCAGGCCCGCAACTATGCCAACGTGCTTGCCGCACAGGGCGTCAAAGCAAATGATACCCTGCCGCAGGACGAGATCGCAGAAATGCAGGCCATGATCGACGAGGATTTCTACGGCGGCGCATCCAGCGGCGCACAGGACCGCCTGCTGCGGTTCTGCCAGAAACACGCCCAGCCGGGCACTGCCGTCCTGTTGGCCTGCACCGAGCTGCCGCTGGCCTTTCCCGATCACATCGACGACGTCAGCTTCGAGGCCGGCGGCTTCCTGTTCGTGAACCCCTCCGCCGCCCATGTCGCCGCCGCGCTGGATCTGGCGCTGGAGGATGAAAAGGGAGCTTAGACCCAGCGCACCTCAACACCGATGCGTTCAAAGAACGCCATCACATCATCGCGCTTCATTGCCACCGTGCGGTCGTTGACCAGCGGGTGCATATAGATCACGTCGGCCTCTTGCGCCTGCGCATCCATATAGAAGGTGACGCCCTTTTCCGCGCCGGTGATCATCGCCAGCGGGCTGACTGCGCCGGGGCGGATGCCGAGGTTCTCCATCAGCCGGTCGGCTGAACCAAAGGACAGGTTGCCTGCGCCGATCTCCGCGCCCAGCGACTTCAGGTCGATCTCGCGGTCCTGCTGCAGCGTCACCAGGTAATTCCGCTTCTTCTTGTCGCGCAGGAACAGGTTCTTCAGCCGCAGCGCGTTTTCGCCCGGCACCATGAACTGCTCCTCGACCCCCTTGGCATCCTCCACCGTGCGCAGCGGCACATGGGTATGCAGCTGATAGGCAATGCCCCAATCATCCAGCTGCTTCAGCAGCGCGTCCGAGGAAATGGGCAGGCTGTCCTGATAGGCCGATGACGCATCCATGATCTTTCTCCGCAAGCCGTTCCGGGTTGCCGTGCAGATCACAAAAAACAGCGCCAGGGCGCAAGTGCTGTTCCGCCCCTTGCACCCCGTTTTGCGCCATCGCAGTGGAGGGCGGGCGCTGCCGCCCGCCGCCCGGCCGCATCACGCCTCGGCGAAATCGGCCCTTCGCGCCTCCTCGTAGTGGTCGAAATCGGTGCTGAACCAGCCGGTGCCGCGGGTGGCGCTGGCCAGGGTGCTGCACAGTTCATCCTGCGCCGACATCGGCAAGAGCGTCTCAAACACGTCCCAGCCCGCGGCGCCCTCCTCAGCCTCAAAGCCCAGGATCTGCCCCTTCATGCCGCTCACCACCGGCACCAGCCCGCCGGTGAACACCGATGGCACATGGATATGCACCCGCATGATCGGCTGCAGCAGGGTCAGCCCGGCCTCACCAAGGGCTTCCTTCACTGCGTTTTTGCCCGCGGTGCGGAAGGCATAGTCGGAGCTGTCGACCGAATGGTGCTTGCCGTCCTTCAGCGTCACGCAGACATCCACCACCGGGTGGCCGTTCAGACCCTGCGCCAGCGCCTCGCGCGCGCCCGCTTCGACCGAGGGGATGTAGTTCTTGGGCACCGCGCCGCCCTTCACCGTTTCCTCGAACACGAACCCGCTGCCGCGCGGCAGAGGCTTCACTTCGATCACCACATCGGCAAACTGCCCGGCGCCGCCCGACTGCTTGCGGTGGCGGTGATGCACCTGCACGGATTTCTTTATGGTCTCGCGCAGCGCCGGCGGCACCGGCGCCTCTTCCACCTCGACGCCGAACTCGTCCTGCAAAGTCTGCTTGATGCGGCGCATGTGCAGCGGCCCCTGCAAATTCAGCAGCACATGGCCGCTGGCCTCATCCTGCCCCACCTTCAAGGCCGGGTCGATCTCCGCCAGCCGCTCCAGCGCACCCGACAGGCGGGCGTCGTCGCGCTCATTCACCGGGGTGATCACCCGCCGAAAAACCGAGGGCCGCGGCTGTGCCCAGTCCGGCAGCGGCGCTGCACCGTCCGGCCCGTAGGCATAACCAAGGTTCAGATGGTCCGATTTCACCGCTTGCCCCATGTCGCCCGGCGTCAGGCTGGTATTGGCCGCCGATCCGACGCCGGTCAGCGCTCCAATCGCCGCGCCGCCAACCGAAAGGCCATTGCCGACCTTGCCATCCAATGCGCGCACCATCACCGTCTTGCCCAGATGCTTGACCAGATCGGCCATGCAGCCGACAGCGACCACCTTGCCGCCCTGAGACAGCCGCTCCAGCGCGACACCGACATCGGGCGCCTCGTGGCGCAGCGATTTCATCAGCCGCAAGATGCCGTTCTTGTGCTCGGCCGATCCCATCAGCGCCGGGATCAGGTCATTGTGCTGCAGCACCTTGGTGGCCACGTCATAGACCTCTTCCGGCATCACCTTCTGATCCTCGATCAGCTCCTCCAGCAGCGTGTCGTCGAAATCGGCCAGCGCCTCCAGCAGTTCGGTCCGCGCTTCCTGCTCGCGGGCATACATCGCCACCGGCAGTTCGATCAGCGCCGAGGGCTTGCCCTCCTGATACTGCCAGGCGCGTTCGGAGATCAGATCCACAGCACCCACAACCTGGCCATCCTCGCGGATCGGCACCTGCCGCAGGATGATGTTGTGGCTGCAATAGGCCTGAAGCGCGGCAACGATTTCCGCCACCCGGTCCGCTGCCTGGTCCATCCGGTTGACAAAAATAAAGGCGGGGATCCCCGCCTCCTCCAGCTTGCGCAGATACGGCGCGCTCAGCACCGCAGCGCCGGCATCGGCCGGAACGCAGAGGACGGCGGCATCACTGGCGGCCAGCGCCGGCCCTGCCTGCGCAAGATTGTCGGCACCGCCCGCGATGTCGATCGCGGCCCAGTCTTCCCCCATAAATGAAAAAGGCTGCAAAGCGGCGACGCCTGCAACCTCCTGCCGTTTGCCAGCGGCACTGTCCAAATGGGCCAGCGCCGAAGCCAGCGTTGATTTGCCGGACTGCGACGGTCCCAGAATAGTGAAAACGCGCATGTTCTCAGATCCTCCCTTAGCTGATGCGGCTGCCCGGAGAGGAGCGCGGACCCGGAGGTTCGCGTGACGTGCCTGTGCTGAAGATCTGCCTCGGTGCCCTCGCGGGCAGCCCCTGGCCGGCAAGCGGACGGCAAAGGGCCAACCTCCTGATGTTGGCCAAGCAGCCCCTGCCGAGTCAAGCACGCAGAGGGCGTAGCGGCGGCGCCTCGCGCATGGTTTTGACGTTTCGGGCGCCACTTTCCCCTCCTCCCGGAACTTCCCCAAGGTAAGCTGGCCTCATGAAAATCACCCGCAACACGCCTGAGCAGCTGATACTGTCCGACACCCCCTGGCTGATCGGCATCATGCTTGTCCTATTCATTCTGGCCTTTGCCGGCGCCGGTATTGGCATGCTCAGCCAGGGCGGCGACCTGATCCTGCCCGGGCTCATCTTCGCCCTTGTTGGCGGCGGCATGGGGGCGCTGGCTTTCTGCCTGTTCGTGCGCCGGGTGCAGGTGATCCTCGACCGGCCCGGCGGCAGCATCCTGATCCGGCGCCAGTCGGTGTTCGGCTACAGCCGGGTGGAGCACCGCCTTGCCGACCTGTCCCATGCCGAAGTGGAAAGCACCACCAGCCGCAGCGAGGGCCGCACCCGCACGCTCTTCCGCCCCGTCCTGGTGCTGGACGGCGGCATGAGCGCCGGCCGCCACCCGGTGGTCGAGGCCTACACCAGCGGCCGCGGCCCGCAGCGCCTGAGTGATGCAATCAACGCATGGCTCCCCGCCGCCGGCCCCGCAAAGGTTGACTCCCGCGGCCATTCCGCGTAGGGCCTGCCCAAACATCCGGGAGTCCTTGAGTCTTCCGGTCCCTGCCCGTGCCAGGGATCGCCCCCCACCAGCGTGTTACGCCCGTGGGGGCATTTGCGCATGGATCGCTTGTCCCCTACATACGGGGGCGCCACACGTTGAAACCGGCATTAGGAGGCCGCAGGCATGTTTGAAAATCTATCCGAACGCCTTTCCGGCGTCTTTGACCGGCTCACCAAGCAAGGCGCCCTCAACGAGGAGGACGTCAAATCCGCCCTGCGCGAAGTCCGCGTCGCCCTGCTTGAGGCCGACGTCTCGCTGCCGGTTGCCCGCGACTTCATCAAGAAAGTGCAGGAGCAGGCCACAGGCCAGGCGGTCACCAAATCGGTGACCCCGGGCCAGCAGGTGGTGAAGATCGTGCACGACGCGCTGGTCGACGTGCTGCGCGGCGACGAAGACCCCGGCAAGCTCAAGGTCGACAACCCGCCCGCGCCCGTCCTGATGGTCGGCCTGCAGGGCTCAGGCAAGACCACCACCACCGGCAAGCTGGCGAAGCGGCTGAAGGAGAAAGAGGGCAAGAAGGTCCTGATGGCCTCACTCGACGTCTACCGCCCGGCGGCGATGGACCAGCTGGCGGTGCTGGGCGTCCAGATCGGCGTCGACACCCTGCCGATCGTGCCGGGCCAGAAACCCGTCGACATCGCCAAGCGCGCCAAGCAGCAGGCGACCTTGGGCGGCTACGACGTCTACATGCTGGACACCGCCGGCCGCCTGCACATCGACGAGACCCTGATGCAGGAGGTCGAGGACGTCCGCAATGTGGTCTCCCCGCGCGAGACCCTCTTGGTGGTCGATGGCCTGACCGGCCAGGTCGCCGTTGAGGTGGCCGAGGAGTTCGACGCCAAGATCGGCATCAGCGGCGTGGTGCTGACCCGGATGGACGGCGACGGCCGCGGCGGTGCCGCCCTGTCGATGCGCGCGGTCACCGGCAAGCCGATCCGCTTTGTCGGCCTGGGCGAGAAGATGGACGCGCTGGAGACCTTCGAGGCGGACCGGATCGCCGGCCGCATCCTCGGCATGGGCGACATCGTGGCGCTGGTCGAGAAGGCTCAGGAAACCATCGAGGCCGAACAGGCCGAGAAGATGATGAAGCGCATGATGAAGGGTCAGTTCAACATGAACGACCTGAAGATGCAGCTTGAACAGATGCTCCAGATGGGCGGCATGGAGGGCATGATGCAGATGATGCCCGGCATGGGGAAAATGGCCAAGCAGGTGCAGGACGCGGGCATGGACGACAAGGTGCTGAAGCGCCAGATCGCCATGATCCAGTCGATGACCAAGAAGGAACGCGCCAACCCCGCCCTGCTGCAGGCCTCCCGCAAGAAACGCATCGCGGCCGGTTCCGGCATGGAGGTCTCCGACCTCAACAAGCTTCTGAAGATGCACCGGCAGATGGCCGATGTGATGAAGAAGATGGGCAAGATGGGCAAAGGCAAGATGCTGAAGCAGGCCATGAAGGGCATGTTCGGCAAGGGCGGCATGCCGGATATGGGCGGCATGGACCCCAGCCAGATGGACCCCAAGGCGCTGGAAGCAGCGGCAAAGGCAATGGGCGGCAAAGGCGGCATGCCCGGCGGCCTCCCCGGCCTCGGCGGCGGCATGGGCCTGCCCGCAGGCCTCAGCGGTTTTGGCAAGAAGAAGTAAGCATGCAGATCCCCGCCATCCCTCAGCTTGAAACCGAACGCCTGGTCCTGCGCGGACCGGAGGCGGCGGACTTCGGGCCGGTGGCAGCGTTCTTCGCGGATGAGGCGCGCTCCTGGGGGTTTGGCGGTCCGCTCGACCGCAACGAGGCCTGGCGCTGGTTCACCATGTCGGTGGGCCACTGGGCGATGCGCGGTTTCGGATTCTGGACCATCACCTGCAAGGAAACAGGCGCGGCGCTTGGCATCACCGGCATCTGGCAGCCCGAAGGCTGGCCGGAGCCGGAACTGGGCTGGGTCGCGTTCCCGGCAGGCGAAGGCCGCGGCATCATGGCCGAGGCCGCACTGGCAGCCCGTACCCACGCCTACGAGGTCATGGGCCTGCCGGCGCTTTGCTCCAATATCTTTCCGGGCAACACCCGATCGGTGGCCCTGGCTGAACGTTTGGGCGCGGTTTTCGAGGCGGAGTTCGACAATCCCAAACACGGGCGCGAGCTGGTCTACCGCCACCCTGCCCCGGTTGCGCCCTGCGACGGCGGGATGGAGGCCTACGCATGACCTGCCATCAGTTCCGCGCGGACCGGACCGCCGCAAGCCGCCGTTTAACGGAAAATTACGCAGTCTCCTCGATACTCCTTCACCGGATGGGTGAAAAAGATGCCGGGCGGCCCGCCTCCCGGGTAAAGGGGTATGAAATGAACGACGCGCAAAGGCCGTATCCGCGGCTTGCCTCCAAGCGCCTCATGCTGGTGTCGCCGGCCGATCCGGAATTTGACGCCAATGCAGCCTTTCTGACGCCGGGCACGCCGCGCTTCATTGATGCGGCAAACGATCCGGACTCGCTGTGGTGGTCTATTGCAACCATCATCGGCCACTGGCATCTGCACGGCTACGGCCTGTTTGCGGTTGTGGAACGCAGCACCGGCCAGACCGTCGGGCTGGTCGGCCCCTGGTTCCCCCAGGGCTGGCCGGAACCGGAACTGTCCTGGCACCTGATGGAAAGCGGACAGGGCAAGGGCTATGCCAGCGAAGCGGCGCAATGCGTGCTGGACTGGCTGTTCTCCGAGGCCGGCTGGGACAGCATTGTCTCTTATGTGCCAGAGGAAAACGACGCCTCCGTCGCCTTGGCCCGCCGCGTCGGCGCGCATCCTGAGCGGCTGGTTTCCTTCCGCCTGCAGCCCGCGCCCAACATCCGGGCCTGGCGCCACATGCCCTCGTCCCGCATGTCCGCTCCCGGCGCTGCACAGGGGCTGCTGCACTGATGTGCCTGCTTGCTGTCATATCCCGGCCTTGCCGCGCCCTTCTGCTGGGAGGAGCGCGCTGATGCCGTTTGACATCCCGGTCATCGAAACCCGCCGCCTGGTGCTGCGCGGCCCTGAGCCGCAGGACTATCCTGACTTCAAGGCCACGTTCAGCTCCTACCGCTCGCGTTTTATGGGCGGGCCGCTGAACCCCTACGAGGCTTGGATGCTCTATGCCGCCGAGATCGGCCACTGGCAGGTGCGCGGCTTCGGCATGTGGATGATCCACGACAAGGACAGCGGCGAGACCTACGGCATGGCCGGCGGCTGGCAGCCCGCGGGCTGGCCGGAGCGCGAGATCGCCTGGATCATCTGGCCCGGCGCGGCCGGCAAGGGCTATGCGCTGGAGGCGGCCCATGCCGCCCGCCAGCATTTCTATTCAAAACTGGGCTGGGAGACGGCGGTCAGCTATATCGACCCCAAGAATCTCGACTCGATCCGGCTCGCGGAGCGGCTCGGCGCCAGGAAAGACCACGGTGCCGCCACCATTGACGGCAATGATGCCGTCTACCGCCATCCCGCACCGGACGCCCTGAAGGACAGCCAGATTGCGCATGGGATCGAAATGGAAATCAGCCACTACGCTGATCCGCTCTTCAAGCCGGAGGGCTGGGCGATTGACTGATCTGCGTGCGGATACCCTCTTGCTGCGCGGCGGCGGTGCACCGGCGGTGCACGGCTGGTGCACGCGCGGCACCCCCTTGACGGCACCCCGGCCTGCTGCGTTGCGGAGACCCCGATGACAACAGATACCCAAGACCCCGTTGCCCGCGCAGCCCAGCTGCTGAAGGGCCACCGCGAAAGCATCGACCGTCTGGATGCGATCCTCGTCTATACTCTGGGCGAGCGGTTCAAGCACACCCAGGCGGTGGGCCGGCTCAAGGCCGAACACGACCTTCCCCCGTCCGATCCCACCCGCGAAGCGGCGCAGATCGCACGGCTCGAAGACCTGGCGCAGCAGGCCGACCTGGACCCTGAATTCGCCAAGGCATTTTTGAACTTCATCATCGATGAAGTCATCCGCCACCACAAGAAACACCAAGAATAACAACAAACAACAGGAACAACCGGGGCATACCCCGGACAACGCCATCAAAGGAGATGTACCCATGGCAATGAAAATCCGTCTGGCCCGCGGCGGCTCTAAAAAGCGTCCCTTCTACCGCATCGTGGCTGCCGACAGCCGCATGCCGCGCGACGGCCGCTTCATCGAGAAGCTGGGCACCTACAACCCGCTGCTGCCGAAAGATTCGGAAGACCGCGTGAAAATGGACCTGGAGCGCGTGCAGCACTGGCTGGACCAGGGCGCGCAGCCGACCGACCGTATCGCCCGCATGCTGGAAGCCGCAGGCGTCCGCGCCAAGGCCGAGCGCAGCAACCCGAAAAAAGGCACCCCGGGCAAGAAAGCCCAGGAACGCGCCGAAGAGAAAGCTGCAAAGGCTGCTGAAGCTGCCGAAGCAGCTGCAGACGCGGAATAATTCCGTGGAGCTGCGGGGCGCTTTTCCCGAAGAGTTCCGCAGCCAGCTTGATCTGCTGATGCGGCTCCGGCGCGACGTGCGCCGGTTCCGCAGCGATCCGGTGGAGGAGGCAGTGCTGATGCGCTGCCTCTCTGCTATTCCGCTCGCGCCTTCGGTGGGCCTAAGCGAACCCTGGCGCATCCTGCGGGTGGAAAGCGACACCGCCCGCGCCGCTGCGCTGAAGAATTTCGAAGCCGCCAATGCCCAGGCGCTGACCGGATACTCCGGTGAAAAGGCCGAACGCTATGCGGAACTGAAGCTGTCCGGCATGCGCGAAGCCCCCGTGCAACTCGCCTTCTATTGCGACGACGAGACCGCCCAAGGCCACGGCTTGGGTGCCGCCACCATGCCGGAGATGCGCCGCTATTCGGTGGTCACCGCCATCACCCTGTTCTGGCTGGCGCTGCGCGCCGAAGGCCTCGGGCTGGGCTGGGTTTCGGTGCTGGATCCGGAGCAGCTGAACCGCGACCTCAATGCGCCCGCAGGCTGGCAGCTGATCGGCTATTTCTGCATCGGCTACCCGGAGCGGCTGTCGGACACGCCCGAACTGGAAGAAACCGGCTGGGAAAGCCGGATGGCGGACCTGCCGCTTGAAACCCGCTGAGGCCCGTCATGGGACGGTTGATAAGGCTTGTGTTTTTTGTTGCAGTGGCCTTTACCGCGGGCATCTTCTTTGAACGCAACCACCAAGTGGAACTCTGCGAACAATCCGGCGGCCAATGGCTGCGCGCGGGGTTCTGTGCAAAGGACTGACACGATGAGCGATCTGATCTGCGTAGGCGCCATTTCCGGATCCTTCGGGGTGCGCGGCGAGGTGCGGCTCAAGAGTTTCTGTGCGGTCCCGGAAGAGATTGAGGATTACTCGCCGCTCAGCAATGAGGACGGGTCCAAGACCTACTCCCTGACCATCACCCGCCCGATCAAGAACGGCTTTGCCGCGCTGCTCGGCGGTATTGAGACCAAGGAAGAAGCCGACGCCATCAAGGGCCTGCGCCTGTTTGCCCGCCGCGATCAGCTGCCGCAGCTGCCGGATGACGAGTTCTACCACGCCGATCTGATCGGGCTGGAAGTCTATGACACTGGCGGCACCCTGCTGGGCACGGTGAAATCGGTGCAGAACCACGGCGCCTCGGATCTCTTGGAAATCCACGGCCCAGGTCTGAAGGCCACGGTGCTGCTGCCCTTCACCCTGGAGGCGGTGCCGACCGTCGACCTGACCCAGGGCCGCATCGTCGCCGACCCGCCCGAAGGGCTGTTCTGAGGCGGCAGGTCAGCCAGCCTCATCTGCCAGCAGCGCATCCAGAACCCTGACAGCCGACGCGGCCACCCGTGCGGTCTTTAAGTGCTGTTCTGGCGGCTTGCGCCCCAGGCTGCTCCAAAGCCTGAACAGGCGCCAAGCGAAGAAGAACTGAAAAATGGGGTCATTCACCAGCTCTTCACCGTAGCCCTCTTCAAAAGCCTCCCAATCCGCTTGAGCAACCAGTCCGAATCCAGGCGTGCGCCCGTCCGAAGCCAAATGATCAGGGCAATTTGACAGCCATATGTCGGCTATGTCGCGCTGCGGAAAAACGCCATCATGGTTCGAAAAGTCGATAAAGCAGATCCCTGCATCCGACATCAGGATATTGCGCAGGTGCAAATCCCCATGCTCCAAGGCGCCGCGGAAAGAGTGCCCGCGCGCGCGCCGTCCCGTCCTGTGCAAGTGGGCGCAAAGCCCCAAGAACCTGTTGGGCTTGGGTATCGGCAATCGCCCTCCACGCACGGCTTGCGCCCGGTTTGAAACCTTAGTCAAAAACGGTTTCGGCCAAAATTGCCTGTCACCTACGCCGGACACCTTATGAAATTCAGCCACAGCATTCCCAATCCGCTGAAGAACCTGGCTCCTGGCGCCCAACCCGTAGTCCGTCAATGCCAGCTCACGGAAAGCCGTATCGCCCGGTACAAATTCCATCAGGACAAAAGGCCGGTCAGGGTCCCGCCACAATACCGCCGGAGAAGACACGCCCGGCACCGGCTTCAGGCTGGCTGCCGCCTTTTGTTGGCGGTCGACGAATCTGTTCAGCCGAAGTGGATTTGTATCCTCGAAATCAGCCCGCAGGACAAACTTTCGCCCGTCTTCAATTCCGACTTCCAATACACAGCGTCGATGCTCCAGCCGACGGTTGACCTGCATCCTGCGAAATACGGCCCGAGTTTCGGGCAAACCGGTTTCAGAAGCAATACGTGGCCACAGAGCCTGAGTGCGGGCCTGCACCAAGTCCATTGCAGCATACGCATCGCCGCTGGCTGCTGCAGGCGGCCTTTCTGAATTCATCCAAACACCAAAGCTTTGTATTGCGTGAAATTCTGACTGAACTAAACAGCATCATTATGACAGCACCAAGCAAATCTCATGGCCGCAAGGCTATCCGCCCCACCCTGAAACCGCGCGAGCTGATGACGCCGACGCCGGATCTGGCGGGTGTGTGGAAGGCCAAGATCATCACCCTGTTTCCCGCAGCCTTTCCCGGCATTCTGGGCGAAAGCCTGACCGGCAAGGCGCTGCAGGAGGGCCTGTGGCAGCTGGAAACCACGGATCTGCGCGAGTTCGGCATTGGCAAGCACCGCAACGTGGACGACACGCCTGCGGGCGGCGGCGCCGGCATGGTGCTGCGCGCCGATGTGCTGGGCGAAGCGATCGAGCACACGATGGCGGACACCCGCGGCAACTGGCCGCTGGTCTACCTGACCCCGCGCGGGCGGCCGATGAACCAGCAGATGATGCAGACCTTTGCCCGGTGCGACGGCATCACCCTCTTGTGCGGGCGGTTTGAGGGCGTCGATGAACGGGTGCTTGAGCATTACGGCATCCAGGAAGTCTCGCTCGGGGATTTCGTGATGACCGGTGGCGAGCTGGCAGCGCAGGCGCTTATCGATGCCACCGTCCGCCTGATCCCCGGGGTGCTGGGCAACCAGGCCTCGACCGAGGAGGAGAGCTTTTCCTCGGGCCTCTTGGAGCACCCGCAATACACCCGCCCTGCCGAGTGGAAGGGCCGGGAAATCCCGGAAGTGCTGATGTCCGGCCATCACGGCAAGATCGCCGAGTGGCGGCACGAGATGAGCGAAGAGATCACCAAGGCCCGCCGCCCGGACCTGTGGGAAGCCTACTGCCGCTCCAAGGATAGCAGCAAAGACTGACTCAAGTGACGCGGCTGGCTGGCTTTTCCCCGGCCGGAAGCCGTTGCCGCAATGCCGAACCCGTGTTTTACTCCTCCTGCATAAGTTAAATGACAGGAGACAGCAGGGTGGCTGGGAAATTTGAACTCTACACCGACAATGCAGGCGAATTCCGCTTCCGCCTGAAGGCAGGCAACGGCGAGAATATTCTGGCAAGCGAAGGCTACAAGCAGAAGTCCAGCGCCGAGAACGGCATCGAGTCCGTGCGCAAGAACGCTGGCGACGATGCGCGCTATGAGCGCAAGGAGACCTCCTCCGGCAAGCATATGTTCAACCTCAAGGCCGCCAACGGCCAGGTGATCGGCACCTCGCAAAGCTATGCCAGCGCTTCCGGCCGCGATGGCGGCATCGAGTCGGTCAAGAAGAACGCTCCGGAAGCGGCGCTGGACGACCAGACCGGCTAAGCGTTCAGGTCAGGGAAGCGAAGGCCCTGCAGGCTGCTTGCAAAGGGGCGTGATCAGGCCTTCTTCCCACCAAGGTTCTCACCGTCCGGTTGCCGCTCTGCCAGCGCATCCGCAATCCGGCGCGGCTTCGGGTTGGATCCGTCCGGCCGCGCAGGCCATCCTTCGCGGTGCCGGCTGCGGTCGCCATCGGTTTCCTCGGTCTGATCGAGAAACAGCACCACCTGGGTCGGATAGGGCATGTCGATTCCGTTTCTGTCCAGCTCCTTGTAAACGGTCTCGACCACCCGAGAGAATGTGTGCACAACGCTTGCCCGGTCTGATTTTGTCCACCAGCGCAGCCGGAAATTGTTGCCGCTGTCCGCAATGGACCACGGCAGCGCCTCCGGTTCCGGATCATCCAGCACCCCCTCGCAAGATTTCGCTGCCTTCAGCATGATTTCTTTCGCATCATCCCAGCTGTCACTGCAGCCGATCTGCACGTCATATTGGGAGCGGCGCTGTTCAAACGCCGTATTGACCGTAACCGCGTCGGTGTAGATGTCCGAATTGGGAATGACCACATGGCGGCCATCGCAGGTCTTGATCAGTGTCGCCCGCGTTTCGATCCGTTCAACGGCCCCCTCATGGCCGCCCGAAACGACCAGGTCGCCGACCGAAAATGGCTGCCGCAGCAGGATCAGGATGCCCGCCAGCAAGTTTTGCAGTATGTCCTTGAACGCAAAACCGATGGCAATGGAACCGATCCCAGACCCGCGAACAGATCCGCAGGTGTGATGGATTGGGCAACAACGGTTATTGCCAGCATGACACCGGCACTCAGCACTGCCCACTTGATCCATCTGCCATACTCCGGAACTCCGCTCTTGCAAAACGCGCGGCGGCCCTGCAAGTTCCCGGCATCCGCACTCGCGGCCCGTGCCCCTGGGCTTTTCTGCCGCTTCTTTTGCTTGATCGGCGAGGCATTCCGGCCTATACGTCCGCCGGTCTGGATTCGCATTTGCGGCTCCGGGCCGCTGGCTGTTGGATCACTCCACCTGAAAATCTTCTTCGGTTTTCCCCGGGATCTGCCTGCCAGCTGCAAGGAACAGACGGCGTGATCTCTGGCGGGCTGCCTTTGGCGGGACCCGGTGAAGACCAGGAGCTCTCATGACGGCACAAACCTCTGCGGAGTGAACCGCAGGCAGATTTAGGAGAGTTGCGATGGACCTGATCGCACAGCTGGAGGCGGAACAGATCGCCGCCCTGGGGAAAGAGATCCCCGACTTCAAAGCCGGTGACACCATCCGTGTCGGCTACAAGGTGACCGAAGGCTCGCGTTCGCGCGTGCAGATGTACGAAGGCGTTTGCATCAGCCGCAAGAACGGCTCGGGCATTGCCGGTTCGTTCACCGTCCGCAAGATTTCGTTCGGCGAAGGCGTGGAGCGTGTGTTCCCGCTGTTCTCGACCAACATCGACTCGATCGAAGTGGTGCGCCGCGGCCGCGTCCGCCGCGCCAAGCTGTACTACCTGCGCGCCCGCCGCGGTAAGTCGGCCCGTATCGCAGAAGATGCGAACTACAAGCCCAAGAAAGCCTGAGGAGCGGTATCATGAAAAAAGACACCCATCCCGATTACCACTTCATCGACGTCAAAATGACCGACGGCACCATCCTCAAGATGCGCTCCACCTGGGGCTCCGAGGGTGATCAGCTGGCCCTGGACATCGACCCGACCGTGCACCCGGCCTGGACCGGCGGCACCTCGCGCCTGCTGGACGCCGGCGGCCGCGTGTCCAAGTTCAAGAAAAAATACGAAGGCCTGGGCTTCTAAGCCGCCTGCCGTATTTTGCAGAACTCCCGAAGGCTGCCCCGGACGGGCAGCCTTCTTTCTTTTTCTTCTGACGCTGGGGCCGGATGCGCGCCCCGCGGGAAAGACAGCCCCCTCGTGAAACAAGCCCTGGCCAACGCACTGCAAGAGCGCGGATATGAAACCCTGACCCAAGTGCAGGAGGCTGTGACCCAGCCGGAGGTGGCAGGGCGCGACCTGCTGGTGTCTGCACAGACCGGATCGGGCAAGACCGTCGGCTTTGGCCTGGCTTTGGCCCAGGATCTGCTGGGTGACGATGAGGCGTTTGGCGAAGCCGCGGCGCCGCTGGCGCTGGTGATTGCCCCCACTCGCGAACTGGCGCTGCAGGTGAAACACGAACTGGGCTGGCTCTACCGCGGCGCGGGTGCACGGATTGCCTCCTGCGTCGGCGGCATGGACATGCGTGATGAGCGCCGGACCCTGGAACGCGGCGCCCATATTGTGGCGGCCACTCCGGGCCGTCTGCGCGACCATATCGCGCGCGGCTCCATCGATCTGAGCCAGGTGCGCGGCGTGGTACTGGACGAGGCCGACGAGATGCTGGACCTCGGCTTCCGCGAGGATCTGGAGTTTATCCTGGGCGAAGCGCCCGAAGACCGCCGCACCCTGCTGTTCTCTGCCACCGTGCCGCCGGCAATCGCCAGCCTGGCTGAGACCTTCCAGCGCGATGCGATGCGGATCAAGACCGCGGGCGAGACCAAGCAGCACGCGGATATCGAGTACCGCCTGATGAGCGTGGCGCAAGCAGACGCGGAAAACGCCATCATCAACGTGCTGCGCTACTATGAGGCGCCGAGCTCCATCGTCTTTGCCAACACCCGCGCTGCCGTGAACCGTCTGGCGGCGCGTCTGACCAACCGCGGCCTGCCGGTGGTGACACTGTCCGGTGAGCTGAGCCAAACCGAACGCAGCCACGCGCTGCAGGCGATGCGCGACGGGCGCGCACGGGTTTGCGTGGCCACCGATGTGGCGGCCCGCGGCATTGACCTGCCGGGGCTGGAACTGGTGGTCCATGCTGAGCTGCCCTCGAACCATGAAACTCTGCTGCACCGTTCCGGCCGCACCGGCCGCGCGGGCCGCAAGGGTGTCAGCGCGCTGATTGCTCCGCCGAAAGCCCGCGCCAAAGCTCTGCGCCTACTGAAATGGGCCAAGCTGACCGCCGAGCATTGCGAAGCGCCCTCTGCCGATGACGTGCTAGCGCGTGACGAAGAGCGCATGCTGGCCGATCCGGTCTGGCAGGAGCCGGTTGCCGAAAACGAGCAGGCAGGCGTTCAGACCCTGCTGGACACATTCACACCCGAACAGATTGCCGCAACCTATCTGCGGCTGTTCCGCAGCCGCCACTCGGCACCAGAAGACCTGCGCCCGGCGGACACCCCGGAGCCGCGCAAGGAGCGTAAGGAACGCAAAGCCTTCGGCCCCTCTGTCTGGTTCTCCCTGTCCGGCGGCCGTGAGGCCGGTGCCGATCCGCGCAAGGTGCTGCCGATGCTGTGCAAGGCCGGCAATATCGACCGCGACGCCATCGGCGCGATCCGGGTGCAGGACAACGAAACCTTTGCCGAAATCAGCGAAGGCGCCGTTGAGGGCTTCCTGAAGGCGCTGGATGGCAAGACAGAGCTGGAGCCGGGTGCGGTGCTGACGCAGCTGGCTGAGGCGCCCGAATTGGCCCCCGCCCCGCGCCGCGGACCCGGTGGGCCGAAAGGCGGCTTCAAAGGCGACCGCAAGCCCAAGCCGCACCGCGGCAAGGACGACGCCCCGAAGCCCTACCGCGCCAAGGAAGAAAGCCCCAAGCCTTATCGCGCCAAATCCGAGCGCTCCGAGGACAGCCGTCCGCCGCGCAAGGAGTGGAAGGACAAACCCGCCCGGGAAGAGCGGCGCGAGCCGCGCAGCGACACCCGCCCCAGCAAGCCCAAACCGGCTGTGACCGCCAAGCCCAAAGGCGCATCGGATCCGTCCAAACGCATGACCCGGCCCGGCGCGCCCGCGGCCAAGCCGTTCAAGGCGAAAGGCCCCAAACCGCCGGTCGGCAAGCCCAACAGCAAGAAGAACAAGGCGCGTGCGGCAGCGGCGCTGACTGCAAAGGGCGGCAAGGGCGGCGACGCCCGCCCCAAGCGCAAGCCGGCGGGTCCTGCAAAACACAGATGATACACTAAGTTTACCAGCCTGCGCACGCCGCTTTTCTTGGCGGAATCCAGAGCCTATACAGGACCCAAAGCGAAAGACGTGCAAGAAAGCACGAGCGAAGGGACCTGTACATGGCGCATATCATTGTCGTCGGCAACGAGAAGGGCGGCGCGGGCAAATCGACTGTTTCCATGCACGTCGCAACCACCCTGGCCCGGCTGGGCCATAAGGTAGCGGCGCTGGATCTGGACCTGCGGCAGCGCTCGATGGGGCGTTACCTTGAGAACCGCAAGGAATTCTGCGCCAAATCCGGCCTCGAATTGCCGATGGTGGAAATCCACGAGCTGCCGGAGATCGATCCGGCCAGCCTGCAGCCGGGCGAAAACATCTATGACCACCGCCTGTCTGCGGCGGTTTCGGCGCTGGAGCCGGGCCATGATTTCATCCTGATCGACTGCCCCGGCTCGCACACGCGCCTCAGCCAGGTGGCGCATTCGCTGGCGGACACGCTGATCACGCCGCTGAATGACAGCTTTGTCGATTTCGACTTGCTGGCGCATGTGGACCAGAAGGGTGAGACCATCACCGGGCCGTCGGTCTACTCCGAGATGGTCTGGAATGCCCGCCAGCTACGGGCGCAGGCGGGATTGAAGCCGATCGACTGGATCGTGATCCGCAACCGGGTCGGCACTCAGCGCATGGTCAACAAGGAAAAGATGGAGCGCGCCATCAAGATGCTGTCCAAACGGATCGGCTTCCGCGTCGCCCCCGGATTTTCGGAACGGGTGATCTTCCGCGAGCTGTTCCCGCGCGGGCTGACTCTGCTGGATCTCAAGGACATTGGCGTCAAGCAACTGAACATCTCCAACATCGCCGCGCGGCAGGAACTGCGCGACATGATGAAAGAGGTGAACCTGCCGGGGGTCGAGGTCAGCATCTGACCCCGCCCCGGCAGCAGGTCAGCTGTCGCAGCCGCAGTTGCCGCGGTAAATCGTGTAGAGCTCCATCGGCTCTGCCACGCCGCGCAGCATGTAGCGGCCCAGGGACACCAGGTCATGATTGGTGCCCCGGGCCGCGGTTTTCACGTCTTCGGACATGATGATGTTCTGGCCGACAGAGCGGTGCATGCCGGCAATCCGGGCGGTCTGGTTCACCGCCTGACCGATCACAGTGAAATCCAGCCGGTTCTCCGCTCCGATATTGCCATAGAGAATGTCGCCTGCATGCAGCGCCAAGGTGAAGCCTGCAGTCGGCAGGCCCTGTTCTTCACGTTCAGTGTTATAGGCGCGCACCTTGCCGCACAGTTCGTTGGCGGCAGCCAGCGCTGCGTGGGCGTCTTCCTCGATGCTGCCCAGATTGAACATGGTCAGCATGCCATCCCCCATGAACTTGAGGATATTGCCGCCATGCGCCTGGATGGTTTCCACCGCCAGGCCGAAATAGCCGTTCAGCATCTCGATCAGCTCAGTCCCGGGCAGTTTCTCGGACAGCTGGGTGAATCCTTTGAGGTCGAACAGGCAGATCACAGCGCCGATCTGCTGCGAAGAGCCGCGCTGAATCTCACCGGACAGCACCCGGCGGCCGGCATCGCGGCCCAAATAGACCTGCAGCAGGTCACTGGCCATCTGCCGGTTGGAGGAGGATTTCAGCGCCAGCCCCAGGTGCGGCAGGGTGGTGCGGATCAGGTCAAGTTCACGGCTGGAGAACCCGCCGGGGCGGTCGGAAGCCCAGGAGACCAGCATCCCCTCACTGGGATGGCGCGGATCGTTGGGCTTGTCATCCGGCGGTGCAAAACGCACTCCCTTGGCGAAGTAGTCGGTCGCCCCGCGCTCACGCAGTTCCGGCAGCAAGGGGAACTGTTCCGGTGCGCCGTCTTCCAGCCGCTCACGGAACTCTTCCAGATTATGTTCGAGAATGTGGAAGAACGGGCTGCGCAGCCATTCCTCGCGCGGGGATTCGCGGTATTCGTAATGCTCATGACTGATGCCGTCAGCCCGGGTCCAGTTGAAGCCGATACCGCCGAACTTCGGGTGAAAGGCCCGCTGGGCGAGATGGAACCTCCACAGCGGCACCCCTGCATCCACTAGGCGCTGGCAATATCCCTGCAAAAGATCCTGCTGCGGCGCCCCGTACAGGCCCTGCTCCATCAGCCAGGCAATCAACGGCCCTGAATTGACATCAATCTGTATCATCGCATTACCTTCAATCCCGCTGCTTTATCTGGGGACTGGGCTGCACAATGTCTATGGTTCGATCCCTGCTAAATTGCGCAGCATATACCGCAAAATTGCAACCTCGCCGGTGGTGAACCGGGCGCAGATCCGGGTGTCGAACTCCAGCGCGTGCTCCCGCAGGTCCTTGTAGGCCGCTTCCCCGGCGGGCGTCAGCGCCAGATGCTCTGAGCGGCGGTCGTTTTCATCGCGGGTGCGGGTCACGAAACGCTTCTCTGCCAGCTTGGCCACGGCGCGGCTGATCTTGGTCTTGTGGATCTTGGCGCGGGCGCCGATCTCCTTGGCTGTCATCTGGCCGTAATTGCCCAGATGGAACAGCACCCGCCACTCGGTGCGCAGCATGCCATAGCGGTTCTTATAGTGTTTCTGGAACCCCAGCGAGCTTTCCTCGGCGGCGCGGTTCAGCAGATACGGCAGGAAATCCTGCAAAGCGAAATCATCTTTTTCGTCCATTTTCGTCCCCTTTCCCTTGTTAGTTACAAAAACAACTAATATCCCGCAAGCAGCAAGAGGAGAAACGCGCGATGAATCGGCCAGCCGATCCCCATAAAATGGTCCAGGCCCCCTCTCTTCAGGGGCCGCACGAGGGCTATATGCCCGGCTTTGCAAACGACTTTGAAACCGAGGCGCTGCCAGGTGCGCTGCCGCAGGGCATGAACAGCCCGCAGAAGTGCAACTATGGCCTTTACGGCGAACAGCTGAGCGGCACCGCCTTTACCGCCGACCCGCCGGAGCGGACCTGGTGCTACCGCATCCGCCCGTCGGTCAAGCACTCGCACCGCTATGAGAAGATCGACCTGCCGCATTGGAAATCGGCGCCCTGCGTCGATCCCGACGTGATCTCTCTGGGCCAGTACCGCTGGGACCCGGTGCCGCATAGCGATGAGGGGCTGACCTGGCTCACCGGCATGCGCACCATGACCACCGCAGGCGACGTGAATACCCAGGTCGGCATGGCAAGCCACATCTACCTGGTCACCGAGTCGATGGTGGACAGCTATTTCTTCTCGGCCGATTCCGAACTGCTGGTGGTGCCGCAGGAAGGCCGGCTGCGCTTTGCAACCGAGCTGGGCATCATCGACCTGGCACCGCAGGAGATCGCCATCATTCCGCGCGGGCTGGTGTACCGGGTCGAGGTTCTGGAAGGCCCCTGCCGCGGTTTTGTCTGCGAGAACTACGGCCAGAAGTTCGAACTGCCGGGCCGCGGCCCGATCGGCGCCAACTGCATGGCCAACCCGCGCGACTTCAAGGCGCCGGTGGCGGCGTTCGAGGACCGCGAGACGCCTTCGACCGTGACCATCAAATGGTGCGGCCAGTTCCATGAGACCAAGATCGGCCACTCGCCGCTGGATGTGGTCGCCTGGCACGGCAACTACGCGCCCTACAAATACGACCTGACCACCTATTGCCCGGTCGGAGCGATCCTGTTCGACCATCCGGACCCGTCGATCTTTACCGTGCTGACCGCACCGTCGGGAGTGCCGGGCACCGCCAACATCGACTTTGTGCTGTTCCGCGAGCGCTGGATGGTGGCCGAGAACACCTTCCGCCCGCCGTGGTACCACAAGAACATCATGTCGGAGCTGATGGGCAATATCTACGGCCAGTATGACGCCAAGCCGCAAGGGTTCGTGCCGGGCGGCATGTCCCTCCACAACATGATGCTGCCGCACGGGCCGGACAAGAACGCCTTTGAGGGGGCGTCGAACTCCAACCTCGGCCCGGAAAAGCTGGACAATACCATGTCCTTCATGTTCGAGACCCGCTTCCCGCAGCATCTGACCGCATTTGCAGCCAAGGACGCCCCGCTGCAGGATGATTACATCGACTGCTGGAGCGACATCGAGAAGAAGTTCGACGGCACGCCCGGCCTGAAATGAAACGGTGAGGGGGCGCTGCCCCCTCTGGGCCGGTCCGGCCCATTCACCCCCGGAGTATTTCCGGAAAGATGAAAAGGATCTTCGGATCCGGAAACTGGAGACACTATGCCTCTGCTGAAATCCTGGGTGGCCTCGGCCAATGATGCGAACCACCCGTTCCCGCTGAACAACCTGCCTTATGGCGTGTTTTCCGTTGAGGGAGACGATCCGCGCTGCGGTGTCGCCATCGGCGACATGATCCTGGACATGCAGGCAGCCGAAGAAGCCGGGCTGGTCCAGCTGGGCGATGCGCCGCTGTTCGACGTGCCCTATTGGAACGACCTTATGGAGGAAGGCCCGGCCGTCTGGGCCGCCCTGCGCGACCGTCTGACTGCGCTGCTGTCCGAGGGCGCTGCCGAGCAGGAGAAGGTGGAGCCTCTGCTGGTTGCCGCCGCGGATGCCGAGCTGCACATGCCCTTTGCCGTCAGCGAATACACCGACTTCTACGCCGGCAAAAACCATGCCTTTAACGTCGGCACCATGTTCCGCGGCCCCGAAAACGCGCTGCCGCCGAACTGGCTGCATATCCCGATCGGCTATAACGGCCGCGCGTCCTCTGTGGTGGTGTCCGGCACCGATGTGCGCCGCCCCTGGGGCCAGCTGAAAGGCCCGAATGACGACAAGCCGCGGTGGGCGCCCTGCGCACGCTTCGATATCGAGCTGGAAATGGGCGCCATTGTCGGCACCGCCTCAGACGGCCCGGTCTCCGTGCAGGAAGCGGATGACAACATCTTTGGCTACGTGCTGCTGAACGACTGGTCAGCGCGCGACATTCAGGCCTGGGAATACCAGCCGCTGGGGCCGTTCCAGGCCAAGGCAACCGCGACCTCGATCTCCCCCTGGATCGTCACCAAGCCGGCGCTGGAGCCGTTCCGCTGCGACACACCGGAGCGCGAGGTGGAGCTGCTGGACCACCTGAAGGACTGCGGCCCGATGCTCTATGACATCGATCTCGAGGTCACCATGGCACCGGAAGGCAAGGACGCGACCACTATCGCGCGGACCAACTACAAGGAAATGTACTACTCTGCCGCACAGCAGCTGGCGCATCACACCACTTCGGGCTGCCCGATGAACGCAGGCGACCTTCTGGGCTCCGGCACCATTTCCGGCCCGGTGAAGGAAAGCCGCGGCTCGCTGCTGGAACTGAGCTGGGGCGGCAAGGAGCCGCTGACGCTGGATACCGGCGAGGAGCGCTCCTTTATCGCCGATGGCGACACGCTGACCCTGAAGGGCGCGGCCAAGGGCGATGGCTACACAATCGGGTTCGGCGATTGCACCGGCACCGTCCTGCCCGCGCTTGAAAACCCCTACGCAAGATAAGGAAGACCACCATGGCAAAAGCTTTTGCGTCCCAAGGGGACCTGACCGAAAAGAAGATCACCTTTGATGAGATCGGCGAAGGGCTTTATGCCTTCACCGCCGAAGGCGACCCGAACTCCGGCGTTATCATCGGCGATGACAGCGTGATGATCGTCGAGGCGCAGGCCACCCCGCGGCTGGCGAACAAGGTGATCGAATGCGTCCGGTCCGTGACCGACAAGCCGATCACCCACGTGGTGCTGACCCACTACCACGCGGTGCGGGTGCTGGGTGCCTCCGCCTTCGGCGCGCAGAACATCATCATGTCGGACAAGGCGCGGGCGATGGTTGTCGAGCGCGGCCAGGAGGACTGGGACAGCGAGTTCCAGCGCTTCCCGCGCCTTTTCGAAGGCCATGAAAGCATCCCCGGGCTGACCTGGCCGACCACCACCTTCAGCGACTCGATGACGGTCTACCTGGGCAACCGCCGCGTCGACATCAAGCACGTGGGCCGCGCCCATACCGCCGGCGATGCCGTGATTCACGTGCCCGATCAGAACGTGATGTTCACCGGCGACATCGTCGAATACCACTCTGCCTGCTACTGCGGCGACGGGCATTTCGGCGACTGGGGCCGGACGCTGGACAACATCAGGGCCTATGACGTGGACGCCATCGCGCCGGGCCGCGGCGATGCGCTGGTGGGCAAGGAAATGGTCAACGCCGCCATCGAGAACACCCGCGATTTCGTCGAAAGCACCTACCGCCCGGCCGCCAAGGTCGCGGCCCGCAGCGGCACCCTGAAAGAGGCCTGGGACGCGGTGCGCGCCGAATGCGACCCGAAGTTTGCAGACTATGCGATCTACGAGCATTGCCTGCCTTTCAACGTTGCCCGCGCCTATGACGAAGCGCGCGGCATCGACACCCCCCGGATCTGGACCGCCCAGCGCGATCTGGAGATGTGGGAGGCCCTGCAGGGCTGATTTTTACAACCAGGGCGGTTTGATCCAGATCGTATCGCCCTGGCAGAACCTGTGAGACGCTAGACCATCCTCCCGGCGTGCCCAATGCCGGGAAACGGTGAAGCTGTGCCTGACGGCACCCGGATTTTGGGAGGAGACCTGATGAACAAGATTTTTGAAGTCCCTTTGTACCCCTACGCGCGCCATGCGGATCAGGATGCCCCTGCCCCCGTGCGCCGCAAGGTGGTGGTGATCGGCGCGGGCCCCATCGGCCTGGCTGCCGCCATTGACCTGGCGCAGCAGGGAACCGAGGTCGTGATCCTTGATGACAACGACAAGGTGAGCTTCGGCTCGCGCGCGATCTGCTTTGCCAAGCGGCCGCTGGAGATCCTTGACCGGCTGGGCTGCGGCCAGCCTATGGTCGACAAGGGCGTGCAGTGGAACGTCGGCAAGGTGTTCTTTGACGACCGTCAGGTCTATGAGTTCAACCTGCTGCCGGAAGAGGGCCACAAGCGCCCCGCCTTCATCAACCTGCAGCAGTACTATTTCGAGGAATACCTGGTGAACCGGGTCCGCGAGCTGCAGGAGCAGGGCGCGCCGATCGAGATCCGCGGCCGCAACAAGGTCTCGGCCATCGGCACCCACCCGCATCACGTCACGCTGGAAGTCGACACCCCTGAAGGGCCTTACAATCTGGAAGCCGAGTGGCTGATCGCCTGTGACGGCGCCGGTTCCCCCACCCGGCAGATGCTGGGTCTGGATTTCGTCGGCCGGGTGTTTGAGGACAACTTCCTGATCGCCGATGTGATCATGGAAGCGGACTTTCCCACCGAACGCTGGTTCTGGTTCGACCCGCCCTTCAACAAGGGCCAGTCGGCATTGCTGCACAAGCAGCCGGATGGCGTCTGGCGCATCGACCTGCAGCTGGGCTGGGACATCGACAAGGAGCGCGAAAAGCGCCCCGAGAACGTGATCCCGCGGCTGCAGGCAATGCTGGGCGAGGATGTGAAGTTCGAGCTGGAGTGGGTCTCGATCTACACGTTCCAGTGCCGCCGGATGGAGCAATTCCGCCATGGCCGGGTGCTCTTTGCGGGTGACGCCGCACATCAGGTCTCGCCCTTTGGCGCCCGCGGTGCCAACTCCGGCCTGCAGGACACCGACAACCTGTGCTGGAAACTGCAGCTGGTGATGGACGGCAAGGCGCCGGAAAGCCTGCTTGACAGCTATGATATCGAACGCATCCATGGCGCCGACGAGAACATCCTGAACTCTTCGCGCTCCACCGATTTCATCACGCCCAAGTCGGAGATGAGCCGGGTGCTGCGCGACGCGGTTCTGGACCTGTCCGAACAGTATGAATTCGCCCGCCCGCTGGTGAATTCCGGCCGTTTGTCGGTGCCCTGCACCTATGACGGCTCACCGCTGAATTCGGCAGACGCACTGGACGGGCCGGAACGCACCCGACCCGGTTCCTCCTGCCCCGACGCACCGCTTGGCGACGGGTTCCTGCTGGACAAGCTGGGGGATAAATTCGTCCTGCTGACCATCGACGCCGACGCCCCCGATGTGATCGAGGAAGAAGGTATCGAGGTCACCCGCCTGGCTCTGTCGATCAAGGATGACAAGACATTGGCGCTGCAGGAGCGCTACCTGGGCAAGCTTGAGAGCGGGGTCTACCTGATCCGCCCGGACCAGCATGTCGCCGCCCGCCGCCCCAGCTATGACGACAACCAGTTCCGGCACGCAATCCGCCGGGCCATCGGCAAGGAGTGATCAAGATGATTGAAGAAGACCTGATCCTGACCGCCAACCTCGAGCAGGCCGACGATTTCTACGCCGATCTCCTGGCCGCGCACGAGAACCTCAGCAAAGACGAAAGCGATGCGCTGAATGCACGCCTCGTGCTGGTGCTAGCCAACCACATTGGGAAACGCGCGATCCTGAAACAGGCGCTGGCGGCTGCCGCGCTGAAAACCGGGGAGGACTCCGCTTGAAAATCGAACAGATCCACCACGTCGCCTACCGCTGCAAGGACGCCAAGCAGACGGTAGAGTGGTACAACAAGATGCTGAACATGGATTTTGTCCTGGCAATTGCCGAGGACCATGTTCCCTCGACTCATGAGCCGGACCCCTACATGCATATCTTCATGGATGCAGGCAACGGCAACGTGCTGGCCTTCTTCGAGCTGCCGACCAAGCCGGAGATGGACCGCGACCGCAATACGCCCGTCTGGGTTCAGCACATCGCCTTCAAGGTGAAGGACCGCGATACCCTGATCCAGTTCAAGGAGCATCTGGAAGCCAATGGCGTCGAAGTGCTGGGTGTCACCGACCACTCGATCTTCCACTCGATCTATTTCTTCGATCCGAATGGCCACCGGGTGGAACTGGCCTGCCCGGATCCGGAGGAAGAGGCGCTGCTGCAAAAACTGGACGCGGTGAAGTGGGAGATGCTGGAGGAATGGTCCAAGACCAAGAAGGCCCCCAAACATGCCGAGTGGCTGCACGCCAAGGAATTGAACAAGACCTGAGTATGCACGGAACCTCGAGGGCAGCCTGGCGGGCTGCCTTCTCAGCACGGGAGGACGCCGATGGGCGGCGCGGTTCTATACGACTACTGGCGGTCATCGGCCAGCTACCGGCTGCGCATCGCGCTGAACCTGGCCGGTATTAACTACACCTCTGTCACCGTCGATCTGGTCAAGGGCGAACAAACGAGCCCGGAGCATCTGGCCCGCAACCCGCAAGGGTTTGTTCCGGTGCTGGAGATTGACGGCCTGCGCCTGACGCAGTCGCTGGCAATCCTCGACTATCTGGACGAAACGCGCAGCCTCGGGCTGCTGCCCAGGGCCCCCGGCCAGCGCGCCAGAGCGCGGGCGCTGGCGCATTCCGTAGCGGTAGATGTGCATCCGGTCTGCAACCTGCAGGTCGCCAAACACGCCACTGCCCTGAGCGGCGGTGCAAAAGACATGCCCAAAGCCTGGATGCAGCATTTCATCCGCCCCGGCCTGCAGGCGTTTGAAGCTCTGCTTGCTGGCTTCAGCCAAGAACCCTACTGCACCGGCGAAATACCCGGCTTGGCCGACATCTGCCTGATGCCGCAGCTCTACAATGCCCGCCGGTGGGAGGCGGATTTCTCAGACCTGCCGCGGATTTGCGCGGTGGAAGCGGCCTGCGCCGACCACCCGGCCTTTGCTGCCGCGTATCCTGCTCAGGACAGCTGACAAGGCGGTTTAGTCTTTGAAGGCTCCCGCGACATCCCTGGCTTTGACCAGACTGCGCCCTTCGCAGATCACAGTGCCATCCGGTGCCGTGCAGGAGGCCCAGAGGTCCACAAGATGCTTCTCCGGGCGCAGCCGTGTTATTTCCACCTTGGCCTCCAATTCGGTGTCCAGCGGCGCGGGCGCTTTGAACGCAAGATCCTGCTTCAGGTAGTTGGTCCCCGATCCCGGCAATTCCACCCCAAGAAGATACGAGAACAGGGCCGCGATCAGCGGCTCCGGCACGCTTTCAGCGCTTGCGCCGCTCAGCGAGGCATAGGCCGCAAGATTTTCCCGGGTGTAACTGCGCGATATCCGCGCCGATTGTCCAACGCTCAGCATGTGATCTCTGCCTCTCCAACCAGGCATTCCGCCCCATCCGCAACCCGAATAACGGACATCTTCAATCGGCCGGGCGCCTGTTCCGCAATCCGCAAGCTGAGTTCCTCTCCCGCAAATGCGGGGTTCGGGAACATCAGGCTCTGACTGACCTGCGCTATTGCGCCGTTATGCCGTTTGAGCATTCCCCAAAGCTTGGAATAGATCAGCATCCCGTGGCTCACCGTGCGTCCAAAGGCCGTCGAAGCGCAGAACCCGGGATCCACATGGATCGCATTGTCATCGCCGGACACGTCCGCAAAGGCGTCGAACTCTGTTTGGGTCGGGGTCCAGTATTCCTGAAGGTCAATCATCGCTGAAGGCCTCGCGCAGCTTGGGTTTGCATATCTTGCCTGCTGCCGTGCGCGGGAAATCGTCAACGATCCTCACATGCGCAGGCACCTTGTACCCGGCAAGCCGCTCCCGGCACCACGGGCGCAAGGTTTCGGATGCAAGGGTGTGATCCGGTCGCAGCATCACAAAGGCCGCCCCCGCTTCGCCCCATTTTTGGTCCGGCACCCCAATGACAGCAGCTTCCAGAACAGCAGGGTGCCCGTTCAGCACCCGTTCCACTTCAGCCGGATAGACGTTCTCACCACCCGAGATGAACATGTCCTTGATCCGGTCTACGATGTAGTAGTAGCCCTCCGCATCGCGCCGGGCGACGTCGCCGGTGGCAAGCCAGCCGTCTTCGGTGAAAGCTTGTTCCGTAGCGCCCGGATTGCCGAAATACCCTGGGGTGACACCGGGTCCGCGAAGCTGCAGCTCTCCCGCACCTTCAGCACCTTCCGCCACGCCGGCCAGTCGCACCTCAACGAGGCTTTGCGGCTTACCGACAGAGCCGATTTTCTCTGCCGCATGGGCCGGGTCCATCAGGAAAACGGTTGGGCCGGTTTCGGTCATCCCCATGCCGTTCAGCACATTGGCGCCCATTGAGGCGAAGAAGCGTATCAGCGGCTCGGGCAGCGGCGCCCCGCCGCAGCCGCAGCGGATCGCCGACCAATCCAGATCCCCCATGCCCGGTGTCAGCGACAGGGCCTGATAGACCGCCGGCACGCCGAAAAACTGGTTAATCCGCCCGGATGCCAAGAGCCGCTGCACCGCTTCCGCCTCAAACTTCGGAAGAATGGACGAGCTGCCGCCGGTCAGGAAAACCGGCAAAGTGTATAAGTTGATGCCCGCAGTGTGAAACAACGGAAGAAAACACACCGCCCGGTCCGTTGAGGCAATATCTATGGCCTGCCCGATGTTTATAGCATTGGCCCAGGCCATGCGTGCGGTTTGCATGACCGCCTTGGGCAAGCCGGTGGTGCCGGAAGTGAACAGCAGGTACCAGGGCCGTTCCGCAGGCACAGGGGCCTTCAGAGCAGGGCCGCCGTCTCTGATCCATCCGGCGAGATCTTCCTCGATTGTCAGGACCGGCGCACCGGCGTCCGTAGAGACCTGGCGGGCTGTGGCCTGAAATTCCGCGTCGGCCAGCAGCAGCGAGATGCCAACCTGATCCAGGGTTTCCACCAGCTCCGGCGCCGGCTGGCGCCAGTTCAGCGGGCACAGAATGATCCCAGTTTTCTGGCACGCAAACAGGGCAATGAAAAACTCCGCCCGGTTCTGGCAGAGGATGGCAACACGATCACCTTCTGACAGGTTCCGCTTTCTGAACCCCGCAGCGACGGCATTCGCCGCATCATTGACCTGGGCAAAGTTCCAGTCGCGCCCGGTCAGGGTATCATGAAAAGCCAAGGCATCAGGCGCCACTTCCGCCCGTTTTGCAGCCATATCCGGGATCAAATCAAACATCACGCCTATCCGTTTGAATGAAGAAATTCTGTCATGCGCGACAGGGTTTCCTGCCGCCCGATCAATTTGCGGAAGGCGGCTGTTTCCGCGTCGAGCCCGGTGCGGACTTGGGCCAGCCGTGCGCCATTCCAGATCATCGACTTGGCAGCGAGTGCGGACGCCGTCTCGATGCTGCTTAGCAATTCCAAAGCGCGGGTTTCCGGAGCTGCATCCACCGCCTGTACCAATCCGAGGCGCTGAAGTTCCAGTGCCCCTAACCGGTGATTTGCCATCAGCCAGCTCTGTGCCGGCCCGGCGCCGATCAGTTCCGGCAGAAGCGCAGTCCAGCCTCCGTCCGGGGCAAATCCCATAACACCGTAGTAAGGCTGCACAAAAGCGTCTGATGCCGCTGCTGCCAGATCGGAGGCAAACAGGATCCCTGCCGCCCCTCCTGTTGCTGCCCCGCGTGCAGCCGAGGCAAACACTACAGGCATCTCAATCATGCGCATGATCAGGTCCTGCAGAACCGGGACCACTACGTCTGCGTAATTCTCCGCGCGGCGAGCCTGGGCCGCCTCGAAGAACCGGCCGACATCGCCGCCTGTCGAGAAGTTACGCCCGCCGATGATCAGCGCCTTTTGAATGCCGGATTGCTCCAGCGCATCAAGCGCCTCGTGCAGTTCCGTAAGAAGCCCAGGCTCCAGCGCATTGGCCCGTGGCGCGCTGAGCGCGATCCGGTAACACGGTTCCCCGTTTTGCAGATCTACCTTGTCACAAGCCACCAGTGCGGTCATGGCGCCAGCCCGTTGCAAATGAACTTGTGGGCCTCGGCAACGACCCGGCCGATGTCAGCCTCGTCTTCCCAAAGAACGAACCGTTCGCCCAGCGTCTTGGCAATACCCATCAGGGCCCAGGCGCGCACTTCGGCATCGCCGGGCGATATCTCTCCTTTTTCAACCGCCTGATCCAGCTGGTCAGCATAGGCCTTGCCGAATGCGGTGTAATACTCGCGATAAGCTTCGGGATCGACGAAACGGGCCTCTTCCACAATGCGGTACTGCAAGGGCCGGTCGCGCACCACGGTCAGATAGGCTTCGAGGCCTGCCCGCTCGGCCTCGAGCCGGTTTGCAGCACCCGCGATCCGTTCCGCAGCCTGGGAGCGGGTCGCATGGCCCATGTCCTGCACCAACTCACGGAAGACTTCGTCCTTGCCGGAAAAATAGATGTAGAAAGTGCCCAGCGCGGTGTCGGCAGCGCGGGTGATATCGGCGATGGACGCTGCAGCAAACCCCTTTTCCCCGATCACTTGTTCGGCAGCGGCAAGGATCTTCGCCCGGCGCTCCATTCCACGCTTTGTTTTGGGTTTGGCGGTTGTCGGCTTGGTCATCAGGTTGCTTCTTTATCTTCAATTTCTGTTTCGAGCCCTTCAACCGCAACAAAGCTTCGGAAGGCATTGCAAAAGGCCTCCGGCTCTTCCAAATGGGGCGAGTGCCCCGAACGCCGGAAGCATTCCACGCGCGCCTGTTGTGCCTGCGAAGCGATAAAACGCGCTGTTTTAACACTATAGAGCCGACTCTGTGCGCCGCAGCAGACAAGATACGGGATGTCGATCAGGGGGATCGTCTGCCGCTCATCCATGGTGGCCAGGTCATCCCAAAGCGGTCGCAGGCGCGCCGGGTCTTGCACCAGCAGAAATTCTTCAACACTCTCGCGGCTCAGGGCCGGAGCGCTATTGCGGGCATACATATTGCGCACGATGCTGCCGGCGATACGAGGCCACTCCGGCACAATCCTACCGGAAGTTTCCAGGATGGCTTCGGCACTCTGCCCAATCAAACCATGTTCCCAGTCCGCGCCCGGCAGCATCCGGGGGCTCATGTCAATGGTGACAAGCCCGCGCAGGCCGGATGTCCCATGCTGCGCCACATAACGCCAGGCAACCCCGGCCCCCATGGACCAGCCGACCAGAATGGGCCGGTCCAGGCGGTCGATCCACCGTTTTACAAGCGCCGCGCAGCTGTCCAGGCTGGCGTCATCCTCCAGCCTGTTTCCATGCCCAGGCAGATCCGGAGCATAACAGGTGAAGCCGGTCCCCAGCCGTTGCGCCATGTCATCGAACACGGCCCCGTTCATGGACCAGCCGTGCAGAAAGAGAACAGGAACAGTCATGACGCGCGCCGTTCGCGCAGCCTGCCGACGATGCCGGTTGGGAAGAAGTAGACGCTTAGGATGAACAGTATGCCCAGCCACATCAGCCAGCGGTCAGGGTTTAGCAGGTCCGGGATCAGCGGCAGGGCAGAGGTAGCTTCCGAGGCGGTGCCCATCAGGTTCTGGAGGTAAGTCTGCGCCAGGATAAACAGCGTTGCCCCGACCACAGCGCCATACATTGTTCCCATGCCGCCGATCACCACCATCAGCAGAATGTCGAGCATGATTTCAAAGCTGAGCGTGGTATCCGGCCCGACATAGCGCAGCCAGATGGCAAAGAGGCTTCCGGCAAAGGCCGCGGTCGCTGCCGACAGGCAAGTTGCGGCGGTGCGGTACCAGACCACGCGGTAGCCGATTGCCTCGGCCCGGAAGTCGTTCTCGCGGATTGCCTGCAGCACCCGGCCGAAAGGCGAATTCACGATACGCAGCAGCAAAAGGAACAGGATCAGAGAGGCGGTGAACACCAGATAGTAGTTCAGGGTTTTGCCGCTGATCCGGGTTCCGAGGAATTCACCCATGCGGTTGGCGGAGGTCAGCACCCGCGGGATCTTGTAAGTCAGCCCGTCTTCACCGCCAGTGATCCCCGAGAACTGCGACACCAGGACAGCAACTGCTGAAGCAACGGCGAGTGTGATCATGGCAAAGAAGATCGCCCGCACCCGCAAGCTGAACAAGCCGATCAGCAGGGCCAGAACAACCGCCGCCAAGGCGCCGGACACCGTCCCGGCCAGAAGTGCGTCAAACCCGCGCCCCAAATGCGTGGATGCCAGCGCGACACCATAGGCGCCAAGGCCAAAGAACATCGTGTGGGCAAAGCTGACGATCCCACCGTAACCCAATAGAAGGTCATAGCTTGCCACGAGCAGGATGAAAATGCAGATCCGAGCAGCAGTATCGAGCGGGCGCACACCATCAAACAAGAACGGCGCCCCGGCCAGACAGATGAGGATCACCATCAGCAAGGCCGTCAGAACGGCGGAGCGCGGCTTGTCCCCTGAGAGCAATTTGACGATCATCTTATTTCGCCTTCACAACTGGCATCATGCCTTGCGGCCGCCACATCAGGATTGCAGTCATCAGCGCGATGTTCGACACCAGCGCCAGCTTCGGTTCCAGAAAGGCCACATAGTTCTGCAGCAGCCCGACCAGAAGCGCCCCGATAAAGGCTCCCTCGACCGACCCAAGACCGCCGATGATGGCGACGATGAAGACCAGAACCATCATTTTTTCGCCCATCCCTGCGGTGATGACTTCCTGGTACAGGCCCCACATCACCCCGCCCAACCCGGCAAGGGCAGACCCTGCAATGAATACGCCGACAAAGACCAGGCGCAGCCGGTAGCCCAGCGCTTCGACCATCGGGCCGTTTTCCACCCCGGCACGCACGATCAGGCCGATCTTGGTGCGGCGCAGAACCATGCGCATGGCAATGAACAGGGCCAGCCCGATCCCCACCGCCATCAGGCGGTATTTCTCCATCGCGGCACCGGCAAAGGTGATTGCGCCCTTCAGCGTTTCCGGCCGGTTGATGAAGATTTCATCCGGGCCCCACACGACATGGATCAGCTGCTCGATGACGATCAGCCCGCCGACGGTGACAAGGATCTGTTTGAGATGTGCCCCGTAAACCGGTTTCACGATGATCCGCTCAAATCCCCAGCCCATGACTCCCGTGGCGGCCATGGCGGCTGCTACGGCCAGAAACACGGCAGACATGTTGAGGAGCAGCGATGCGGTGCCGGTCCACTCGCCTAGCGCTATGAGCACGGAAACCCCGACAAACGCGCCGACAGACACGAACGCCCCATGGCCGAAATTGATCACGTCCATCAGCCCGAAGACCAGTGTCAGACCGGAGGCCATGATGAAGATCATCATCCCCATGGCCAGGCCCGACACAGTCAGCGTCAGCCAGGACGAGGGCACGCCGATAGCAAAAAATCCAAGAAGCACCAGCAAGGGGATGAGCAATACAGGCATCGCCTCATCCAGCCGTTCCGTCAGGCTGATGCTCGCAAAGGTCGGTCTGTGATCGGGGGCTGCGGTCATCTCAATGCGCCTCCATGCTGAGACCCATCAGGCGTTCCTGAAGGTCCTTGTTTCCGGCGAGTTCGGCCATTTCTCCGGCCCAGATCACCCGCCCGTCATCCATGACGGCAGCGCTGTCACCCAGCGCTTTGGCGACCGAGAAGTTCTGCTCCACGAGAAGAATGGACGCGCCCTGCGCCTTCAGCTCCCGCAACGCCTGGGCCATGGTCGACACGATTGCCGGGGCGAGCCCCTTGGTGGGTTCGTCGATCAGATAAAGCTTGCGCTCTTCGGCCATTGCGCGGGCAATCGATAGCATCTGTTTCTGCCCCCCGGACAGGTTGCCCGCCTCGCTTTTCCAGAAGGTTCCCAGCGCCGGGAAGGCGCCCAGCAGCCATTCCTTGCGCTTGGGGGCCAGCGGGCCGGAGGTGCAGCCCAGCACCATGTTCTCTTCCACCGTCAGATCACGGAAGATCCCCATATCCTCTGGCACGAACCCTATGCCGGCCCTTGCGCGCACCGGAACCGGCAAACGGGTAATGTCTTGGCCGTCAAACAGAATTTGACCGGCCTTTGCACCCCACTGACCCATGATGGTCTTGAGCGTGGTCGTCTTGCCCACGCCGTTGCGGCCCAGCAGTATCGTCACCTGCCCCCGCGGCACAACAAGGTCGACCCCCTGAAGGATGTGGTACTGCGCGATGTCGGTATGCACCGCGTTCAGCGACAGGATCGGGTCAGACATGATCCAGCTCCTTGCCCATGTAGGCCTCTTGCACCACTGCGGATGCCATAACCTCGGCGGGCGGGCCATCGGCGGCCAAGGCGCCATTGTGCAGAACGATGATGCGGTCGGCGAGGCTGCGGATCACATCCAGTTTGTGCTCGACCAGCAGCACCGTGCGCTCGCGGTCCGCCTTGATCTCGGCAATCAGGTCAAGGATCACCGGCGCCTCGTCCACGCTCATCCCTGCCGTGGGCTCGTCGAACATGTAAACCATCGGGTCCAGTCCGATCAGCAGCGCCACTTCCAGCTTGCGCTGATCGCCGTGGGACAGTTCCGCCACCAGTTGCTCCTTCTGGGTGTCCAGCCGGACCCGTTCCAGAATGGCCATCGCAGCGACGGTCAGCTCGGTGTGGCTGTCCGCCATTGAGAACAACCCGAACCCCTTGTGCTGGCGGGATTGGATCACAAGACGCACGTTTTCCAGAACTGACAGGCTGGGAAACAGATTGGTCAGCTGAAAGGCGCGCCCCAATCCGCGGCGGCAGCGGGCGGCAACGCCTAACCGGGTGATATCTTCCCCCAGCAGCTTGACCGTCCCGGAGCTTGCCGGGATCTGACCGGAGATCAGGTTGAAATAGGTCGTCTTTCCGGCGCCATTGGGGCCGACGATGGCCGTCAGCTCACCTGCGTGAAAGCTGCAGGACACCGCGTCGACAGCCACATGACCGCCAAACCGCACGGTCAGAGCCCGGGTTTCCAGAAGTTTTTGGGTCATTGATCTTTGTCCTGCCCGCGGGGCGGCTGCTTGCCCCCCGCGGGTTTGCCGGGCAATTCCCCGCCAGTTACTGGTTGCGGATCGGTATGCTCATTTCTTCCATGCCGATTTCGCGCACAAGCACCGGCACACCGTAGTCCTTGCCGTCCTGGATTTCGGTACGGAAATGATACATGGGCTGCATCGCCTGGTGGTCTTCAGTGCGGAATTGCATGGTTCCCTTCGGCGTCTCCCAGGCCATGCCTTCCATTGCTTCTATCAGCGCATCGGTGTCCTCAGCGCCGCCGGCCTTCTTGATTGCCTCCACAATCGCCAGCCCCGATGCCATGCCGCCTGCCGTGAAAAAGTCCGGCGGGCTGCTGAAGCGCTCGAAATGGGTTTTCACCAGCCACTCATTCACCGGGTTCTGCGGAATTTCGTAATAGTAATAGGTCGCGCCTTCCATACCCGGCAGCTCTTTGTACGCCTTCAGAGCAGCCAGAATGTTGCCGCCGGTCGCAATCTCAATACCAAAGCGCTCAGGCTCCATGGCATTGATCTTGCCCATCGGGTTGCCGCCGCCGGCCCAGATGATGAACAGTTTCTTGTCGCCCTCGACCTTGCCCATCTTGGTGAAGATCCGCTCAGCTGCCGCCGTGAAGTCGGTGGTGTCGGTCGGCACGTATTCTTCGTGGGCGATGGATGCACCTGTGGCTTCCAGCGCCTCCTTGAACGCCGCGACGCCGTCGCGGCCGAAGGCATAATCCTGTGCCAGAGTTGCGATGGTGACACCCTCGCCGCCCAGGGCTACTGCGTTGGCTATCGCATCCTGCGATGAATTGCGGCCAGTGCGGAAGATATAGGGGTTCCAGTTCGCGCCGGTGATCGAGTCCGCCACGGCAGGTTCGACGATCAGGATGCGCTCATACTCCTCTGCAACCGGCAGCATCGCCAGCGCCACTCCCGAACTCACCGGACCAACAGCAATATGGGCGCCATCATCGCCGAAGGCCTCCTCCAGCTGCGCACGCCCTATATCCGGCTTCAGCTGCGTGTCCTTTTCGATCAGGACAATCTTCTCGCCATTGATCTCCATGGTGCCGCCCGTGGCGTACTCCAGCCCCAGCTTCAGGCCATTGTGCGACTGGGCCGCATAGGCCTCAAACGGGCCAGTTTTGCCATAGACATGGGCAATCCGGATCTCGGCAGAGGCTGCAGACGACAACAACGCACCGGCAACCGTCAACGCAATATAGCGCAGCATGAGGACTCCTCCCTAAATCATCCCTGCCAAACATGAAACATGAATCAACTTTCATGTCAACTGCGCAAAGAAGAGGGGCAGCAGCGCTAGACCTGAGAGTCCGCGCGATTTTCAAGGGAGCTGAATTGATTACTGAAGTTCCGCCCGCCGCATTCGGCACGTGCAAGAGCTGCTGCAATTCAGGTTTTTTGCATTCGAGCAGATTGCAGCAGATCAAAACGGCGACCACGGCCTCGTCAAAACCGGCGGGCCGGGAGGGCGATCGCTAAAGATGGAAGCCAAGAGAGAGGATATTTTGCCTCAACAGGCAAAACAATGCGCGGGAAATTTAGGAAGTGGCGGACCGAGGAGGATTCGAACCCCCGACCCCTTGATTCGTAGTCAAGTACTCTATCCAGCTGAGCTATCGGTCCACTGCGGCGGGGTTTAA